>JAYUHM010000119.1:0-1862 GCA_043766985.1 Polaromonas sp. | reverse complement strand
TGATGCCGTCGCTGATTTCGCCAGTGCCCCAGCCTGTTTAAGGCGCGTACCCGGTTCCTTGCCCAAGTCCCGTTTAAAATAGCGGAGTTTCATGCCCGCTATCTCCTTTCAGTCCGTCTCCAAAGCCTATGCTGCGCCGCGCGGGCCTAAAGGGTCCACGTTTCTTGCGCTGGACGGGGTCAGCCTCGACATCGAACAAGGTGAATTCTTTGGTTTGCTGGGCCCCAATGGCGCAGGCAAAACCACCATGATCAGCATCCTGGCAGGGTTGACCCGCGCCACCAAGGGCAAAGTCAGCGTGCTGGGCAGTGATGTGCAGACCGATTACGCGGCAGCCCGCCGCAAGCTCGGCGTGGTGCCGCAAGAGCTTGTTTTCGACCCTTTTTTCAATGTGCGTGAGGCCTTGCGCATCCAGTCAGGCTATTTTGGCGTCAAGAAGAACGACGACTGGATTGACGAGCTGCTGGACAGCCTGGGCCTGGCCGACAAGGCCGAAGCCAACATGCGGCAGCTTTCGGGCGGCATGAAGCGCCGGGTGCTGGTGGCGCAGGCGCTGGTGCACAAACCGCCCGTGATCGTGCTGGACGAACCCACGGCTGGTGTCGATGTCGAGCTGCGCCAGACGCTTTGGCAATTCATCGCCAAGCTGAACAAACAGGGTTCCACCGTCTTGCTGACCACACATTACCTCGAAGAAGCCGAAGCGCTGTGCGGGCGCATCGCCATGCTGAAGTCTGGCAAGGTGGTAGCGCTGGCTGCGACGTCAGAATTGCTTCAGGCCGCTTCCAGCAATGTGCTTAGATTTAAAATAGATAGCGAACTTCCCAAGGTGCTCAAGGATAAGGCCCGTATTACGGGGAGAATTGTGCAGTTTCCAGCCCATGACGCCATGGAGATCGAACATTACCTTGCCGCAGTGCGAGAGGCCGGCCTGGTCGCGCATGACGTTGAAATCCGCAAGGCAGACCTGGAAGATGTTTTCCTGGACGTCATGAATAAAAAGCCAGAATCGAACGACAGGTTGGCAGCATGACGGGTTGGCAGACGCTCCTTTACAAAGAAACGCTGCGTTTCTGGAAAGTCGCGTTTCAGACGGTGGCGGGCCCGGTGCTGACAGCCATGCTGTACCTGCTGGTTTTCGGGCAGGCGCTGGAGGCGCACGTCAAGGTCTACGACAAAGTCAGCTACACCGCTTTTCTGGTGCCGGGCCTGGCGATGATGAGCCTGTTGCAAAACGCGTTTGCCAACAGCTCGTCGTCCCTGATCATGAGCAAGGTGATGGGCAACCTGGTGTTTTTGATGCTGGCGCCGCTGTCCTACATGAACTGGTACGCAGCCTACGTGGGCGCGGCGGTGATTCGTGGCCTGATCGTCGGCCTGGGCGTGCTGGCTGTCTCGGCATTCTTTGCCAACCTCAGTTTTGTTGCGCCGCTGTGGATTGCCGTCTTTGCGGTGATGGGGGCTGCGCTGATGGGCACCTTGGGCTTGATTGCCGGCCTGTGGGCCGAGAAATTTGACCAACTGGCGGCGTTTCAAAACTTTGTCGTCATGCCTATGACGTTTTTAAGCGGCGTGTTTTATTCCATCCATTCGCTGCCCGCGTTTTGGCAGGGCGTGAGCCACCTCAACCCGTTTTTCTACATGATTGATGGCTTTCGCTACGGTTTTTTTGGCGTGAGCGACGTCTCGCCGTGGTTGAGCCTGGGTGTGGTGGCCATGGTTTTGGCTACCGTCAGCACCATGGCGATTTATTTGCTGCGCATTGGCTACAAAATACGAAGTTGAAGTGAACCTACATGACAGCAGACGACCTCAAATCCATCATCACCGCCAGCCTGGACTGCATGCATTGCGAGCTTGAC
>JAYUHM010000118.1:0-13499 GCA_043766985.1 Polaromonas sp. | reverse complement strand
GTTTGAATCGCCCTTCCGCGTCTTTGGCGGCATTTTCGCGGCTGTCATTCCTGTACTTCTGCACTAAACGATTACAGGCCTCACCGACGGTAATCGATTCGGTGGAACCGCCACTTTCCAGGTGTTTTAAGTGTGCCTCCGCAGCCTTTTTGGCAGCATCGAACTTGTCGCCATCAAGCTTTTCGGCAAAGGCCCCCAGTGCTTTGTATCTTCGTTCGCTCTTGCCTTCAGCCTGGGTCCGCATAACCCAAGTGCCGCTTTTGTCATCGGCCTTTCGGTAGCCCAAGTAGCAGAGTGATGTGAGCCGCTGCCAATGAGGTTCTTTACGTGGGGGGAGCTTCCTGCGTGAATCAACAGTGTCAATTTTTGCCATGATTTTTCCATACGGACAAAGTACGGACAATTGTATCGAATGACGTTGGATCTCAATAGACTACTTTTCCATGGCTACAGAGAGAGAGGTAGTCCGGGATTGTTCAATAAAATCCATATTCCCTGCATTCACACTGCAGGGGTCGCAAGTTCGAAACTTGCATCTCCCACCACGAATATCGACCAAGAATCGAACAAAAAAGGCCTTGCATTTTTGCAAGGCCTTTTTACTTTGTGCGTTGTGTGCCGTTGCAAGCTTTGCCGCAAGCTCAGCAGCATGCCGTGGTGACAGATGTCACACGGTGGGTGCTGGTAAGGTTAACTGCGCTTCGCGCGCAATGCGTATGCAGTCTTTGATGTGCTCTTCACCCAAATACCGAATGGCAGCGTAACCCACCATAGCCGATACCGCTTGGCCGGCCAGGGGCACAAACTTGGCGGCTTGAACCGCTGATAAACGCATGCCTACCATTTTGGCGGCGGTGAGTACCAAGTCTTTGGTGATGAATTTGCCGACCAATACCGTGCCCACCATGGCGACGGCTTTTTGGACGCGCTCGCGTTTGCTGGGGTCCAGGCGGTCTAGCTGCTCGGCGCTTAGGCCAAATTCGGCATTGATTTTGGGTAACAAGCGTGAGAGCAGCGCAGCATCTACCGCCCAGTCCAGCCCGGGCACAGGCACCGCGCTGGCCAGGCCCGCTACCAGGGCACGCTTGTTAAGCATGCTGCGTGAGCGTTGGATAGCCGCGATGTAGGCTGGGTTGCCATCAGCCATGGATGTGGCCGTGGCTTTGGGAAACTTGCTAAATGAAGGTATGGGCATGGGGCGGGCGCTCGGCTGCGTAAGAACTTAAGCTCCTGCAGCGCCGGACGGTGCTCCGGGCGCTTTTGCCTTAGGTGGAGGTGCCACCGGATTTGCTTTTAACAAATCCGTAGATGACCAACAAAATGATGGCGCCAACGACTGACGCAATCCATCCTGCTGCGTCGCCTTGCTTGTACCAGCCCAGTTGCTGGCCCACAATATTAGCTAAAAACGAACCCCCTACACCCAGTACGGCGGTCATGATCCAGCCCAGTTTGTCGTCACCGGGCTTGACTGCGCGAGCGATAAATCCAACGATCAAGCCGACGAAAATAGTACCGAGTAATGACATCATGGGGTTTTCTCCAAAAAAATTATCAATTAAGGTTTATAGACCAACTGCCGTATGCAGTACCCGCACTTTACACTGAGTTTAGTGTCCGTGGTCAACCGGCGTGCGCTTCCAATTCTTCGCCCAGCGCCATCCACTCTTCTTCAGCCTGCGCCAGTTGCGCATCAACTGCCTTCAGGCGTTTGGCCGCGACGGCTAAATCGGAAGGGGGTGGCGTTTGGGATAACTGGATATGCAAGGCGCTTTGCTCGGCTTGCAGCTGGGCCACCAGGGTTTCAGCCTGCAACAGCTTCTTCTTAAGGTTTTGGCTTGAAGCCCCCGCTGTGTTGGTACGAGTAGCTGCAACTTTGGTAGCAACTGGTGCAACGTCAGGGGCGGGTGCAACGGGTGCTTTTTCTGCCCGCTCAACTTTCGCTTCTTCGCGCAAGCGCTTGGATTCGTCCAGTAAATAGCGCTGGTAGTCGTCCAGATCGCCATCAAACGGGGCCACTACACCACGGCCTACCAGCCAGAACTCGTCGCACACCGAGCGCAGCAAGGCGCGGTCGTGGCTGACCAGCATGACGGTGCCTTCAAACTCGTTCAGCGCCATGGCCAAGGCCTCGCGGGTGGTCAAGTCCAAGTGGTTGGTGGGCTCGTCCAGCAGCAGCAGGTTAGGGCGCTGCCAGACCATCATGCACAGCACCAGGCGGGCTTTTTCGCCGCCGCTCATGGTGCCTACGGCCTGCTTGACCATGTCGCCGCCAAAGTTAAATGCGCCTAAAAAGCCGCGCAAATCCTGCTCTTTGCCCGACTCACCGGCAAAGCCTGCGGCCGCATGCTCTTTGGCCAGACGGATCATGTGCTCCAGCGGCGTGTCTTGCGCACGCAGCACGTCCAGTTCCTGCTGCGCAAAGTAGCCAATGCGCAGGCCTTTGCCTTCGGTCACGGTGCCCGACAAGATATTCAAATCGCGGGCAATGGTTTTCACCACAGTAGATTTACCTTGCCCGTTGGCACCCAAAATACCAATGCGCTGGCCCGCCAGCACAGACTTGCTCACGCCACTGACGATGGTTTTGATGCCTTCGTCCGTGTGGTAGCCAAAGCTGGCATCCGAGATCGCCAACATCGGGTTAGGCAAGTTGGCCGGTTCTTTAAATTCAAAGTTAAAGTCGGCGCTGGCCAGCAGCGGGGCAATTCTCTCCATGCGGTCCAGCGCTTTGACGCGGCTTTGCGCCTGCTTGGCCTTGCTGGCCTTGGCTTTAAAGCGGTCAATAAACTTTTGCAGGTGGGCAATTTTGTCCTGCTGCTTGGCAAAGGCAGATTGCTGCAAAACCATTTGCTGCGACTTGAGCTCTTCAAACGCGCTGTAGTTGCCGCCGTAGCGGTTGAGCTGGGCGTTGTCAATGTGCACCGTGGTGGTGGTAATGGCGTCTAAAAACTCGCGGTCGTGGCTGATGACGACCATCGTGCCGGGGTAGCGCTTGAGCCAGGCCTCCAGCCATACCAAAGCGTCCAGGTCCAAGTGGTTGGTGGGTTCGTCCAGCAGCAGCAGGTCGCTGGGGCACATCAGCGCGCGGGCCAGTTGCAGGCGCATGCGCCAGCCGCCTGAGAAGCTGTTGACAGCCTCGTCCAGTTCGTGGGTTTTAAAGCCCAGGCCCAAAATCAAGGCTTGCGCGCGCGGCACGGCATCGTGCTCGCCTGCGTCGGCCAGGTCGGTGTAGGCGTGGGCAATGGCCATGCCTGCTTCCATGTCGTCGGGGTCCAGGGCGTGGGCTTCCTCGGCTATGGCCAGCGCGGCGCGCAGCTCAGTCAGGCGGGTGTCGCCTTGCAGCACAAAGTCGGTGGCGCTGTCGTCGGTCTCGGGCATGTTCTGCTCTACCTGGGCCATGCGCCACTGGGTGGGCATGTAGTAGTCGCCGCCGTCCTCGTGCAGGGTGCCGTTAAGCAGGCCAAACAGGCTGGACTTGCCTGCGCCGTTGCGCCCCACCAGGCCCAGCTTTTCACCGGGGTTGATGGTCAGGGTTGTGGCGTTGAGCAGCACTTTAGAGCTGCGACGCAGAGTAATGTTTTTTAAGGTAATCATGGGTGGCCGTGCAGCAGAAGGCTACTAGGGCTAAACCCTAATTATCGACGATATAGTTATCGCATGTCTGCTTGCTCTTTGCGTAGCTGATCTTGCTTGTGGCGCTCAACACACACAGGGTGCTTTTGGAACACGGGCCGGGCGCATTGATCTATCAAACAAGTTCCGTAAGCAAACAGTATTTTGCCTTCACAGGCTTCTTTCGGGCCTGCTGCGGCACTGTCTCGTGCACGGTCTGCAGGTGCGGGTGTAACTGGCGCGTTGGCGGCTGCTGCGACTGTGGGCTCGTGTATATGCGATGAGTTCGATCCAGTCTTGGTATTCGCATAGTTAGGTGGGGTATCGCGCTGGGCTGGCGTTTGGGCTGTTTTGGGCGCAGACAAGCCTGGTTTCGGGGTGATTTTGGCTGTTGCAGTTACTGATAATCGTGTGCTTTTAGCCGCACTGGAGCTTGCGATTGGAGTGGACGCTGCGCTTGCAGCGACCAGCGCGATGGGAGCATTGGCAGAGGCTGCGCTGGTAGTGCTGACTGAGGCTAGCGTTGTTGTCTGGTGGGCTAGCGTATCGGGCAATACGGCAGACACGCTTTCGCTTTGCACAGGCGCAGCAGCACTAGCTGTCACGCTTGCGGTTGAGCCAGCGCTTGGGCCCATCAACGCCCAAGCAGCCACGCTTGCCACTACGGCTGCAACTGTACCTACTAGCAAGCCGATTTTGTTTTTACTACGCAAAGGCGCTATTGCAGGGGCAGGCGTGCTAAACACCACAGGAGATGTTGAAACCTCTGGGACTTGAGCCGCCTTTACTTCAAGTGGTATGGTGGGATCAACCAAAGGCTCAAAGACCGATGCAGAAAATACGGCTATATCTTGCGCTTCAAGGTCGGGTTGCTGTGGCGCAGGGCCTGCCAGCGTGATTGTTACGTCTTTGGCAACCTCATTAGACGCCACAACAGGCACTTCTACAGGCATTTCAACAGCCTCAGTTGGAGGTGCTTGAACTGCCTGGGCAGGTGCTTCAACAGACGGCGCTGCTACCTGGGTACTTTCGTAGATACTTTGACCTTGGGCCGCCTTGACGTCTGCGATGCGCTTGAGCCTGCGTTTAGCCAAGTCTGCATACACGCCCTCAGGAAAGCGGGTTAAAAACCCTTCCAAATCCTGCAAGTCGTCGCTCTCTTTAACGTCTTTCCAATAAACCAATTCCAGCTCTTGCGTGACAGTGCTGCTGGTATTGTTCAGTCTGGCACTTGCATTAGAGCCATTGTGCCCCGTGGAGCCCGTACCATGCGCTTCAATGATTTTGTATGGGTTGGCTGATGGGGTGATGGTTGGGTCAGCGCGGCGGGCGGCGGCCTGCAGAGCCAACGAAAAGTCTTGCGCAGTGGCAAAGCGGTGGGCTTTGTCTTTGGCCAGCGCGCGGGCTACTACAGCGTCTACAGCGGCAGGTAGCATGGAATTAATGCTGCTGGGCGCAGGTGGGTCCTGGTTGGCAATCTGGTTGACGATAGAAAAGTAGCTATCACCGTCAAAGGGGCGGCGGTCTGTAAGCAACTGGTACAGCACAATGCCTGCCGAGAACATGTCTGACGCAGCATCAACTGATTTGCCTGCCACCTGCTCAGGCGACATGTATTTGAGCGTACCCACCATGCCGCCTTGCGTGCGCGTGGCCTCGCCAGAGTCCTGAATGCGCGCCACGCCAAAGTCGGTCAGCTTGACGCGGCCATTGGCCTCAATCAGCAAATTGGCTGGCTTGATGTCGCGGTGAATGATCTTGCTTTGGTGCGCGTAGTCCAGGGCGGCCAGCAGGTCGCGCATCATGCGTACCGACTGTTCTAGAGAGTAGCGTTGGCCTGAGTCCAGATAATGCTTCAGGTCTTCGCCTTTGACAAACTCCATCACCAGGAAGGGTGTGTTGCCATCGCGGTCAGAGTCGTACACGCTGACGATATTGGGGTGCTGCAGGCGCGCAGCAGAGTGGGCCTCGGTACGAAAACGCAGCTCGTAGTCAGCGGCTTCTTCGGTAGACAGGCTGTCTACGCGTACGGTTTTGATGGCGACCTTGCGGTTCAAATTGGGGTCGAGCGCCTCATACACTACGCCCATCGCGCCTTTGCCCAGCACGCGCGTAATGTCGTAACGACCTAACTTTTTTGCAACCAACGCCCGCTCTGCCATGAATGTGATCTGTACCAATAATGTAGAAAATTGGCATGTCACCAATAGATACACATTCTAATTGCGCTAGTCCAAACATCGTAGAGGCAAACCCTCAATCGTGTGCTCCGTCACACAGGGCGAACGCTTACGGCACCTACGCCATCCACGCAATGGCCTCGCGTGTTATCAAAAGTACTACATCGTCGCCGGCCGAGGTTTCAAGCCACATGGTTTCAAGGTGCGGAAAGGCGCGCTCAAAATGTGCCCGCTCGTTGCCAATTTCCAGCACCAGCACGGCGTGCGGGCTCATCTTGGCGGGCAAATCGCGCAGCAGCGGGCGGATAAAGTCCATGCCGTCAGCGCCGCCCGCCAGCGCTATCTGCGGCTCGGCCAAATATTCGGCAGGCAATGCTGCCATGCTTAGGCTGTTCACGTAGGGCGGGTTGCACAGCACCAGGTCATACAGGCCTGGGCAGTTGGCTAAACCGTCGGATGCTATGGTGCGGATGCGGCCCGCCAAGGCGTGCTTTTCAATGTTGATTTGTGCCACGGCCAGCGCGTCTTGGCTGATGTCGGCTGCGTCTACGGTAACGTCGGGGTAGGCCATGGCGGCCAATACGGCCAAGCTGCCGTTGCCCGTGCACAGGTCTAGTACTTTTAGTGTGTGGTCGCCAAGCCACGGGTCTATGCTGCCGTCGGCCAGCAGCTCGGCAATAAAGCTGCGCGGCACAATGACCCGCTCGTCCACGTAAAAGGGCACGCCTTGTAGCCAAGCCTCTTGGGTAAGGTAGGCAGCAGGTTTACGTGAATCTATACGCGCTCTTAAAATAGTAGCAGCTTGTGCTATATTCTGTTGGGCTACCGGCTGATTTGATACTGAATCCAGGTCATCCAGGGGTAATTTAAGCGCCCACAGCACCAGCCAGGCGGCTTCGTCAAAAGGGTTTTGCGTACCGTGGCCGTAGCCCACGCCTGCGGCTTCTAGTTGCTTTGCGCTTTGTTCAATAAGTTCAATGACAGTCATGCGGTTGATTGTACGTAGGCACTGTTACAGGTTGTCCATAAAGCGCTGCGCCTGCGCCGCCATACCCGCGCGAATGGTTTTAATCACCCGCTGCGGGTAGCCTGGTGGCAGTTGCTGGGCCACACGCTCCACCGCGTAGGGCGCCTGCAGTACCAGGCCCACCATATGCTCAAACGCATCGGGTGCACCGGTCAAGCGGGCTAGGGCCTGCCAGTGGCGCACTTGAATGTCTTGCAACTGATAGTGGGTATTTTTACCTCTCAAAGCCATCGCCAGCTTGACCCGTTGCGGCGCAATCTGGCCGCGCCCCGTGCCCACAATAGGCCAAGCCGACAGCACGTCGTACAGCGGTGTAAGCCGGTAACCACCATCACGCTCTAAAAATATCGAGAAGTTTTTGGCGTGCCCGTCAGTGGCCGCCATCAGCCAAAAAGCCAATTGCGTCATGGCAAAGCGCAGGCTGTCCATCTTGGCGTTGCTGCTGCCTGCCAGCAGCGCCAAGCCCGCGCGAATGCCGGGGCCGCCGTCGCTTTCGTATTTCAAGGCGCCGGGCCAGCCTGCGGCTTGGCAAAAGTCTTCTTGCGGCAGGCGCGCTATCCAAGGTTTGTTGTCGGGCTCACCCTGCATCCAGCGGCGGTCAAAACGCTCAACGACCAAGGCTTTTTGCGCACCAAACTGCGCCATCTCGGTGGGCGCTACGTCAAAGCCCAGCTCGGCTAGCAGCTTGGCGCACAGCCATTCGTTTTCAACTGACTCAGTCATGTCGGCTTGCATATTGCCCACCAAGCCTAGCGGCAGCTTAAAAATATGCGTTGTGGGCGTAGCGCCTTGCGGCAAATGCCAGCGGCTGCCTAGGCGCAGCAGGGCAGTTTTTTCTTGTGCGCCCGCTATGGATATACGAAAGTCGCGCCCGGGCGACTGGTCACCCGGAGAGTCGTTGTTAATGTCTTGCAGCAGCGCTTCCACTTGCACGTCACTCAGTGGCGCGCTGTCAATGGTGTTGTGCGCGGGCGGCGGCGTGCCCGCAGGCACTAGCTGCACTGCGCCTACACAGTCGCGGCCAATGGCGGCTAGCAGGTCAGCCGCGCGGGTAGACGAGGTGCGAAACCGGCGGCGCAGGCGTTCGCGAATGACGTTGCTGTCGGGTAGCAGGTTGTCAAAATAATTCTCTACCGCGGCGCCCAACACCTCGCCACCGCCAGCGGGTATGGGCAGCGATAGTGACAACGGCCGCGCGTTAGCCGACTGCGCCCACGCATCAGCGTAGCGCAGGCCAGCCGTGCCCGCGCGCGTCC
The DNA here is from genome assembly GCA_043766985.1 of Polaromonas sp. Classification (GTDB taxonomy): domain Bacteria; phylum Pseudomonadota; class Gammaproteobacteria; order Burkholderiales; family Burkholderiaceae_C; genus JAAFIP01. The sequence goes on along the minus strand of JAYUHM010000118.1, from coordinate 5,421 downwards.
AAAACCACACGCCTACGTGCTGGCCGTTCATCCATACATCAAGGTCTATAAACGCCATGGAGCGGCCCTACCAGTCTGCCGCCGGGCTGCGCGCCACCAGCGGTGCTGCTGGCGCAATAGGCGCGTACTGGTGGGTGTCTACCAATAGCAGGCGCGCGTCTAGCGCGTGCAGCACTTGCAGCAATTGGTCTAAACTAACGGCAGATGGATTGTTTTCAATATCAGCCATGCGAACCTGCTTCACACCAATACGCTCGCCCAGCGCGGTTTGCGTGAGGCCGCGCGCCTTGCGCAGCGACTTAATGTGGTGCGACAACTGGTTAGCCGCTTGCAGTGGGTAGGTTTGTAGCGTGTTCATAGTCAATCGCCTAAATACGATAAAAATACTTTAACATAAATAAGCAATAAATGCACTTTATCGGTTAAATACGATTTTTCAATACACTTTTTTTGGAGGACCCCATGACACCCCAAACCCTGCTTTCCCATTACGACAGCGCCCAGCTTTGGCCCGCAGCTACAGAACTAGACGTACCCACCGCCTACCAGCGCGCCCTACAAGTGCGGGCGCTGCGCGTAGCGCGGGGCGAGGTACCGCGTGGCTACAAAATTGGCTTTACCAACCGCGGCATTTGGCCGCGCTACAACGTGTATGCGCCTATCTGGGGTACGGTCTACAACACCACGCTCAGCTTTTGCGAAGAGCAGGGCGCCATAGCGCTGGCAGGCCTATGCCAGCCGCGCATAGAACCCGAAACCGTGTTTGGCATGCGCAGCACCCCACCCGCCAACGCCAGCCTGGACGACTTGTTTAACAGCATCGACTGGATAGCCCCCGGCTTTGAGATTGTGCAGTCGCACCAAAAAGACTGGAAGTTTGTAGCCGCCGACGCCATAGCCGATGGCAGCCTGCACGCCCGCCTGCTGGTAGGCAAAAAGCTGTCCCTGCGGCAGATAGCGGCTAACGCTAATGAGCTGTGCACCCTGCTGGCCGCCACCAAAGTGCGCCTAAGCCAAGACGCCAAGGTCATAGACAGCGGCGCAGGCGCTGCCGTGCTAGACGACCCGCTGCAGGCCCTGCTGCACTTCGTTAAAGAATTGCGCCAATGCCCCGGCGCGCCAGACCTGCAACCCGGCGACGTGGTAACCACCGGCACCTGGACAGACGCCTGGCCGGTAGCCGCAGGGCAAACCTGGGCCGCAGACTTTGACGCACCGCTGCCCCGGCTAGAGGTAGCGTTTAGCTAAAGCGCGACTAACCCTTCAAGTGCTGGTTAAAAAACACCATCGTCCTGTCCCAAGCCAGCTTGGCCGCCGCTGCGTCAAAGCGTGGCGTGGTGTCGTTGTTAAAGCCGTGCTGCGTGCCCGCATACGTGTGCGCCTCATAGCGCGTACCGGCGGCTTTTAGCGCCGCCTCATACGCAGGCCAGGCGGCGTTAATGCGCTCGTCCACCCCGGCAAAGTGAATCTGCAACGGCGCTTTCACCTTGGCAGCCTCTTCATTGGCCGGGTGGTTGCCATAGAAGGGCACCGACGCGTTCAAATCTGGCAGGCGCGCGGCCAGCATGTGCGCTATGCCGCCGCCATAGCAAAAGCCGGTCACGCCAATCTTGCCCGACGTATCCGGCCGCGCCTTCAGCCAGCCTACCGCAGCCACAAAGTCTTCGCGGGTTTTGGTTTGGTCCAGCTTGGCAAAGGCCTCGCGGGCCTTGTCTTCGTCGCCCGGGTAGCCGCCCAGAGGCGTTAGCGCATCGGGCGCAAAGGCCATGTAGCCGTCTAGCGCCAGGCGGCGGGTAATGTCCTCAATATGCGGGTTGAGGCCCCGGTTTTCGTGCACTACCAATACTGTGGGCAGCTTGTTGGTGCCCGCGCTGGCCGGGCGGGCCAAGTAGCCCTTTACCGTGCCCGTGCCTTGCGGTGATGCAAAACTCAGCGTTTCAATCTTCAGCCGCGCATCATCCTTAGGCACCACCTGGCCACGCGCAAAGTCGGGGCATAGCGCTGCCAGCAGGCCAGCCGCCGTTACGCCCGCCTTGGCAAACTTTTCCGCACCCCGTAAAAAGCCGCGCCGGTCTATGCCGCCGTGCACATAGGCGTCAAACAGCACCAGCAGTTCTTGGTCAAAGTCTTGCGCCGTCAGGCGTGGGGCGGGTACAGCAGGCATCGTGCAGCTCCTTAAAAACAATACCGCCAAGCCAGCGGCATAGCAAGCATACACAGCCCCGTAAATTGCACCATGAACAGCGGGTAAAACCGTGCAATAACTTGCGACAATGGACATATTGCATGCCTCCCCACCAATCACTCACCCACGCAGAGCACCCCCATGTCCACACTGCCCTTTGCCCCCCGCCTAGCCAACGTCCAAACCTCCGCCATCCGCGAGATTTTCAAGCTCTTGGGCCGCCCCGGCATCATTAGCTTTGCAGGCGGCTTTCCAGACCCCGCGCTGTTTGACATCGAAGGCATCCGTGAAGCTACGGGCCAAGCGCTAGGTGACAGCAGCGCCCAGGCCGTGCTGCAATACGGCCCCACCGAAGGCTGGCAGCCGCTTAAAGAAGCCATCGCCGTGCACATGGCAGGCAAAGGGATTAGCGTGCAACCCGATGGCCTCATCACCACCACCGGCAGCCAGCAGGCGCTAGACCTGATCGGCAAAACCATGATCGGCGAGGGCGACAAAGTCATCGTCGAAGGTCCCACGTTTTTAGCCACCATCCAGTGCTTTAAGCTCTACGGCGCAGACCTTATCAGCGCCCCCATCGACGCCGATGGCGTAAAAGTAGACGAGCTAGAAAAACTCATCATCCAGCACAAACCCAAGCTGGTCTACCTCATCCCCACCTTCGGCAACCCCAGCGGTGCCATGCTGACGCTAGAGCGGCGCAAAAAGATACTGCAACTGGCCGTAGAACATAAAGTGCTGGTGGTAGAAGACGACCCCTATGGCGAGCTGTACTTTGGCAGCCCGCCCCCGCCCAGCATCATGGCGCTCAGCAAAGATGTAGAAGGCAGCCGCGACTACCTAGCCTACTGCGGCAGCTTCAGCAAAGTGCTGTCCCCCGGCATCCGCGTAGGCTGGATGATCGCCCCGCAAGAGCTGCTGGCCAAAGCCACCATGTGCAAACAGTTCAGCGACGCCCACACCAGCAACCTCAGCCAAGCCATCGCCGCCAACTACCTGGGCCTGAAAGACGGCCAACAAACCCGCCTGGACAAAACCCTGGCCGTGGTACGCAAAACATACGCAGAGCGTGCAAACACCATGGCCGCCTGCCTGCAAAAGCAGCTAGGCCACGCGCTCACCTACACCCAGCCCCAAGGCGGCATGTTCTTCTGGACCCGCCTCACCGGCCAGCCCATGCCCGCCAGCAGCGCAGCCACCAGCCAAGACGCCACGGCCTACGCCAAACGCGCCCCCGACCACGGCGTAGCCTTTGTACCCGGCTCCCCGTTTTATGCGGTCAACCCCGATACCGCTACGCTAAGGTTGAGCTATGCGACTTCGGATTTGGGGAAGATTGAGGAGGGGGTGGCTAGACTCGCCAAGGCGTTGCCTGTATGAAACTCATAAGAACTCTCAGATCACGTAGTTTCCGATCATTTTGTTGACGTCAACAAAATGATCGGCTTGCCCAAGTTTTCTAAAGTGTAGAGGCTTCGCAGACTCGTTTCTATCGAAGTTATTGTAGTTTATCTATTTTTTTGATAAACTTAGTAAACCGCAGTAATCTCCATTGATATGAACCCGCTAAACAATCCCTTTTCGCCCGGTGCAGGCAATCAACCGCCCGAATTAGCGGGGCGGGGCGATTTACTGCGCCAAGTCGAGATTTTGTTAGCCCGTATCAAAGCTGGGCGCAGCGAGCAAAGCATGTTCATGGTGGGGCTGCGAGGCGTGGGCAAAACCGTGTTGCTCAACCGGGTGCGTGAGATTGCGCAGGCACAGGGCTATCAGGCATTGCTGATTGAAGCCCATGAAAACAAAGCGCTACCCCAGTTGCTCTTGCCGCCACTTCGACAAACCCTGTTCGCGCTGGATCGGATGCAAAACGTCAGCCAAAAAGTCAAGCGAGGCTTGCGGGTGCTGCGCAGCTTTATTGGTGCGGTCAAAGTTAAGGTCGGCGATGCCGAGTTTGGCCTGGACATTGACCCAGAAACTGGCAGCGCAGACAGTGGTGACCTGGAAGCCGATCTGGCTGAGTTGTTTGTCGCCGTTGGCGAGGCGGCGGCAGACCAAGGCACCGCCGTTGCCATCATCATCGACGAGCTACAGTACATGACAGAAACCGAGATGAGCGCCCTCATCATGGCCATTCACCGGGTGTCACAGCGTAATTTGCCCATGGTGTTGGTTGGCGCGGGTTTGCCGCAACTGGTCGGGCTGGCTGGCAAGTCCAAATCATATGCAGAGCGCCTGTTTACTTACCCCGAGGTGGGTGCGCTCTCCATGGCAGATGCTGCGCTGGCCCTCCAAGGCCCAGTCAGCTCACAAGGCGTGTCTTTTACACCCGAGGCGCTTGCCGAGGTGTACCGGGTAACGCAGGGCTACCCGTACTTTTTGCAAGAATGGGGCTACCAGTCCTGGAATATGGCTGAACATTCACCCATTGATCTGGCCTTGATTGAGCAAACCACCATAGCCTCTACCAAGCGCCTGGACAGCAGCTTTTTCAGGGTGCGTTTTGACCGCCTCACTCCCCGTGAAAAAGACTACCTCTGCGCCTTGGCCGAGATGGGCACCGGCAACCAGCGCTCCGGCGGCGTTGCCGAACGCTTGGGCGTAAAGGTGCAAACCATTGCGCCGCTGCGCTCCAGCTTGATCAAAAAAGGCATGATCTACAGCCCCGCGCACGGTGACACCGCTTTTACAGTGCCGCTGTTTGACCAGTTCATGCTGCGCACCATGCCCGATGGGCCGCGCAAGGCTGTGGAGTAGGCACCATGAGCCAACTTACCACCAACAGCTTCACCGAAATCGTCCAACTGATTGCCGCCGCCAAGCAGCGGGCCATTCAGGCGGTGAACACCTCGCTGATTGACCTGTACTGGCAGGTAGGCGAGATCATCAGCCGCAAGATAGCGTCAGCCGAGTGGGGCGATGGCGTGGTGAACCAACTGGCTAACCATATAGCCCAAACCCAGCCTGGTCTGCGCGGTTTTACGCGCCGCAACCTGTTCCGGATGCGACAGTTTTATGAGGCTTACCAAGGCGACGCAATTGTGTCAGCACTGCTGACACAATTGCCGTGGACGCACAACCTCACCATTCTCAGCCAGTCTAAACGCCCCGAAGAGCGCGAGTTTTACCTGCGTATGGCGGTCAAAGAGAAATGGTCAAGCCGTGAGCTAGAAAGGCAGTTTGAAACCGCCCTTTTCGAGCGCACCGTCCTGCACCCTGCAAAAGTGTCAGCAGTGCTG
>JAYUHM010000117.1:0-13526 GCA_043766985.1 Polaromonas sp. | reverse complement strand
CCGTTAACGACTGCATTGATCAACGCCTAGCCAATTTTGGAGCTCCTGTGGAGTGAACTGGACTCGGCTAAATCGTTCTGCCGCCCAGACTCCTAGAGGCACATTTATCTAGCAAATGCGCCTCTACAGCACCAAATTTCAATACGCGCCAATATAGTCCTTCTTGCCAACCTCCACGCCGTTGTGCCGCAAGATGCTGTAGGCCGTGGTGGTGTGAAAAAAGAAGTGTGGCAGGCCGTAGTTAAGCAAGTACGACTGACCCGTAAAGCGCTTTTCTTTCGGGGTGCCAGCCTGGGTCACAATCTCGCGGGTGGCTGCAGCGTCAAACTGGGCAACGTCCAGGCCGCCAATAAATGCCAACACTGTGTCGATGCGCGCTTGTAGATCGGCAAAGCTCAGCTCGTTGTCTTCCGTCTTGGGCACCTCAACCCCTGCCAGCCGGGCAGACACACTTTTGGCAAAATCGCAGGCCACCTGCACTTGGCGTAGCAGCGTAAACATGTCGGGGTACAGGCGGGCTTGCAGCAACGCATTGGGGTCCATTTTTTTGGCAGTAACGTGGGCTTCCGCTTTGCTTAAAACGCCTTTTAAACCACCGAGCATTTGGGTAAAAACTGGTATGGACGCGGTGTAGATAGGGCTGGGCGTATTGGACATGAGGTTCTTTCAGAAAACACCAAGTCTAACGGGCGAATGGCCAGGAACCATTGACATCGACAAGCGGCAGCGGCACAAAAGCGATGTAAACCGTGACCTATCGTTAACCCCGTTGGCCCGGGGCGTGGATTGCTCCAAGATGATGGCGAATGTAACCGCGTTTTTACCCACTTTGGAATCCTCATGCACCACCCAAGCACCTCGCGTCGGTATTTTCTGCAAACCGGCGCTGCGTCCGTTGCCACGCTGGCCCTGCCCCAGCTCGCTATCGCGCAAGCCTTCCCCGCAAAACCCATCCGCCTCATCTGCCCCTGGCCTGCAGGCGGCTCTACCGACGCGGTGATGCGCTCCATTGCCGAGAGCGCAGGCAAGGCGCTGGGCGGCACGGTGCTGATCGACAACAAGCCCGGTGCCAGCGGCATGCTGGGCCCTAACGAGCTGGTCAACGCCAAGCCCGACGGCTACACCCTGTCGCAGCTCACCATTGGCGTGCTGCGCCTGCCGCATATGCAAAAAATGCAGTTTGACCCACTCAAAGACTTCACCTACGTGGCCTGCCTCACAGGCTATACCTTCGGCATCGTGGTGCGCGCCGATTCGCCCATCAAAAGTATCAAAGACCTGGTGGACTTTGCCAAAGCCAACCCCGAGAAGTTCACTTACGGTTCTACAGGCAACGGCACCACGCCGCACCTGGCAGTGGAAGAGTTTGCGTCCAAAGCCGGCATCAAGCTCACCCATGTGCCCTTCAAAGGCAATGCCGACGGCATGCAAGCCCTGCTGGGCGGGCACATCATGTCGCACAGCGACGCCACAGGCTGGGGCCCGCACGTAGAGGCCGGCACCTGCCGCCTGCTGGCCACCTACGGCAGCAAACGCACCAAGCGCTGGCCGCAAATCCCCACCCTGAACGAGCTCGGCTACGACACGGTATCCGACTCGCCCTTTGGCATCGGCGCACCCAAGGGCATGGACCCCGCGCTCACCCAGCGCCTGCACGATGCGTTTAAAAAGACGCTGGAAGACCCTGCTGTGCTGGCCACGTTTGAAAAATACGACCAGTCGGTAATCTACATGAACACCGCCGACTACACCAAGTTTGCGCGAGACAACTACGCTAAAGAAAAGGCGGTGATTGAGCGGATTGGATTGGCAGCGAAGGGCTAAGTTGACAAGCGAAGGCGTGGTTATCGGAGTCAGGGCGCGGAGTAATGACGCGCGTTGCATTACCCCGGTAATACGCTATGATACCGCTATGATGCAACATCAAACCAAGCTCACCTCACAGTCCCAAGTGTCCGTGCCCGCAGCCATTCGGCACGCCTTGGGCATTAAACCTGGCTCACTGATTGAATGGACGCTGCAAGGCGACCACATTATCGTCAAGCGGGCTGTGCGCTTTAGCACACAGGATATTCACAACGCCGCTTTTGACAACCTGCCTACTGGCAAGACAACGCCCAAAAGTCTGGCTGAACTCAAACAAGGTATCCAAGCCCACATGAAGCAGCGCTATGCTCGCGATTGACACCAATGTGCTGGTACGCCTGCTAGCCCGCGACGATGCCAAGCAAGCCGCCGCAGCAGACAAATTCATCGCCAAAGGTGCTTGGGTATCCCACCTGGTGCTGGCCGAAACGCTTTGGGTACTAGGCGCGGTCTATGAGCGCACAGCCGCACAGCAAATCACCATACTAGAAATGCTGCTCGGTCATGAGAGCCTGGTGTTGCAAGACGCGGATACCGTCACCGCTGCACTGGCACATTTTCAACGCAAGCCAGCGCTGGGGTTTTCGGATTGTTTGGTGCTAGAAATTGCGAAAAAAGCGGGGCACACGCCCTTGGGTACGTTTGACAAAGCCTTAGCAAAGTTACCCAGTGCACATTCTCTAAAATCGTAGCGTCAGCACTTTGCGCTCTCCCCGAAGACTACAAAACCAAGTTGGCTGGCTAGCGGTCGGTGAAGAGCTTGTGCTGCAAAAATCCTCCGCAAACACGCGATCGCCTAAACAGCAATCTTGAGACCATGACCGCGCCTTGCTACAGATTTTTCATCCCAAGCCCGTTCACCACCCGCTGGATTGGTCGCATGGTTCCAACGGGTTGAAAACCACTTCAGGCCACTGTTTTACATGTCTCATTGACCGCTAGCCCATATAATTATGGCGCAAACAGCTCTTATATTTATAGCAACCCTTTGACCGGTTTGCTTGATGCCTCGCTGGTGATGACTGCTCTATTCGCTATTACAGGTACTTCTTTTCGTCGGCTACCGCTTTGGAACTCTCGGCATAGAATACTGTGGGAACTTCGCCTGTCCCGGCACCCAAGTCGCAGGCCTACCGCCCCGCTTAGCTTGGACGTTTAACAACACTGGAGTCCTCTATGAGTTCGTTTAGTAAAAAAATCAACCCGCATGTCGGGGCGGAACTTCAGCTTGCAAAAATCGCTGAAGCCGCTGGTCACGCTACCAAAGCCTTCACGCACCTGGAGCGAGCGCATGTTCTGGGTCAAGTGTCAACCTTCCAGCACGTCCGCGTTCATTGGCATATGCTTGGTTGGGGCTGGCGCAACCATAGCCTGAGAGAGTGCATCGGGCAGGTTCTTCGCATTGTCGGCGCAGCCACGAAAACAGCTTTCGGCTTGGTACCTAGCGGGAACACCGGCGGCTCAAACATCAGCCCTTTCAAGTCGCTTCCAGTGCCATCTGATCTGGCGGCCGAAATTCAGCGGGCACAGTCACGAACTGTATAGTGTTTTGGGTAAGCGCCTTCACTTCAATTCAAGTGCAGCCTAACTTGGGCGTTACCCGTCAAAAATGCCCCCCATCCACTCCCACGTCACCGACATCAACAACCTCCGCACCCACTACCTGCGCGGCGGCGCGGGCACGCCACTGATACTGCTGCACGGCTGGCCAGAGTGGTCACACGTCTGGCGGCCAGTCATGTCGCGGCTGGTCGGCAGGTTTGACTTGATTGCGCCGGATTTTCGGGGTTTTGGCGATACGCAAAAGACGGCGTTGCAGCCTGCCAAGGATGCTACGCCGGACGCGTTGGCTAGCGACATACTGGCCCTGGCCGACCAGCTGGGCTTGGAGCGCTTTGGACTCGTGGCGCATGACGTGGGCGGCTTTGTGGCACAGGTTGTCGCCCGGCGCGCACCGCAGCGCGTGCAGGGGCTGTTCTTTTTTAACTGCGCGTATCCCGGCATCGGTGCGCGCTGGGTGGAACCGCGCCACCTGCTGGAGACCTGGTACCAGTTTTTTCACCAAATGCCGTGGGCGGCCGAGCTGGTGGGCTCGTCGCGCGATGCCTGCCGCATCTACCTGCTTAACTTTTTGCGCCACTGGTCGCACCGCAAAGATGCTTTTGACGCCGAGCTGGAAGTGTGGGTAGACAATTTTATGAAGCCGGGCAATCTGCAGGGCGGCTTCAATTGGTACCTGAGTAACCACGAGGGCCGCATGGCCGTGATCGAAGGCAGCACCACGCCGCCACCGCCCATCCACACGCCCACCCGCGTCTTTTGGGGTGCGCACGATCCTATCTTGAAGCCAGCGTGGGCAGACCGGCTGCCCGAATTCTTCACCGATCTTGAGTTGAGCTTTGCACCCGACGCCGGGCACTTCGTGCACTACGAAACGCCTGAGCGTGCGGCCGATGAGATTGGCCGATTTTTTGACCGCATCGGCTTGGCCGCCACGAGTTGATGCCAACCCCTGGCTTTTAGTTACGCACCAGCGGCTTTGTTGGGATTGATAAGGTACTTGGTACCTGTCGAGCGCTGGCCATACACAGCTATCTCACTCAGTTGCAGCGCCTCTGTCAATGAAATTTCTTTGGCGTAGTGGCTGGCAAAAGTGGTTTTTAGTTCTGCTGCCACACGCGCTTTAAGCTGCAGCATTTTGCCGCTGCCCAACTTTTGCAAATACGAAAACACCAGCCAGCCGCCCATGCCCCAGGCCATGCCAAAGCTGCGGTTAAAGGTGGTGGGGCTGGTGTCCAGGCCACCGTATAAATAGACCTGCTTGTGGGTGGTGCTGCCGTAGCGGCTGTACTCTTTGCTGGTTTTATTCAGCGCGGCCTCCATGCAGGTCAATATCTGCCCAGCCAGCTTGCCGCCGCCGGTGGCATCAAAGGCCAGCGTAGCGCCCGTGGCTGCCAGCGCAGCGGTGAGGTCGTCCATAAACGTGGGTGATTCAGCATTGCACACATGTTCTGCGCCAAGGGACTTCAACAGTGCCACATGCTCGGGTTTGCGCACAATGTTAACGAGGCCAATCTTGTCCTCAATGCAAATTTTGTTAAGCATCTGGCCCAGGTTGGACGCGGCGGCGGTGTGCACCAAGGCTCTGTGGCCTTCGTGGCGCAGGGTTTCTATAAAGCCCAAGGCGGTAAGCGGGTTAACAAAGCACGACGCCCCCTGCGCAGCCGTAGTGCCCGCAGGCAGCACCATGCATTGCTCGGCTTTGACGCAGCGGTATTGCGAATACATGGCGCCCCCCAGCACCGCCACGGTTTTACCCAGCAGCGCCTGCGCTGCGGGTGACGCACCCGCAGCCACCACCACACCAGCGCCCTCGTTACCCACCGGCATCGACTGGCCCAAGCGGCCCGCCATACCCTTCATGGCGGCATCTGTAATAGCCATGGTTACCACCGGGCTACCCGCACTGCCCGATGCTTTGGCCGTGCTGATATCTGCCGCGCCAAACAGCAAACCAATGTCGGATGGATTGAGCGGGGTAGCCTCTATGCGCAGCACCACTTCGTCGGGCGCAGGGCTTGGGGTGGGTATGCTAACCAGTGACAGTTCCAGCTCGCCCGTGGGCTTGACGATTGAGCGGAGTTGTAGGCCGGTGGTGGGTGCGCTGGTGTTCATGGTGGTGTCCTCAAATATTGCGGGATGTTCTGCGCTGAACTGTACATCACCTGGCGGGGGGTGCAGGCAGAAAGCACATTGCCCTACACTCCCCGGAGCTATTGACAAAGCGCATCTGCACGCGCAAAGTCGCTGGTGTTAGCGCGTAGGAGCCGTCGCTAACCCATGTACCCAGAGGCTCTTTTATGTCAAAAGGAGAATCAAAATGGCGACATACATCACACTGGCCAACTTTACCGATCAAGGCATTCACACCGTGAAAGAAAGCACCAAGCGTGCGGACGCAGTTAAAGAGGCTGCCAAAAAATTTGGCGCAACCATGCCGCAGATTTACTGGACGATGGGGCAATATGATTTGGTAGCGGTGGTTGAAGCGCCCGACGACCTGTCAGCCACCGCGTTCGCTCTGGCTATCGGCATGGCAGGCAATATACGCGGTCAAACGCTGCGGGCGTTCAACAAAGACGAGATGAACGGGATTCTGGGCAAGCTGGGCTAACGCTCGGTAAGTCTGCCTCAAGCCGAGCGATTCGGCTTGAGCAAAAGCCGTTTTACTTGCCGTTAATCGCCAGCAGCTCTACTTCAAACAACAGCGTCGCGTTGGGCGGAACCACGCCGCCTGCGCCGCGCTCGCCATAGGCAATGCTTGCCGGGCAGGTAAGCTTGGCTTTGCCGCGCAGAAATGAGGTGCCGTGAACTACACCTTGCTGGTCGTGGGCCTCTCTTCGCGGCCGCCCGGGTGCTTGGCAAAGCGCGCCGGGTCGCGCCCATGCACGGGGGCGCTGTCGGGCCAGGGCCAGCCGCCAAACTGGGTGCGCTGGTAGTCCATCATGGCCTGGCGTATTTCGGTTTGCGTGTTCATCACAAACGGGCCGTATTGCGCCACGGGCTCGGCAATGGGCTTGCCTTGCAGAAGTAAAAACTCAGCTTCTGCGTCGCCATTTACCATCTCCACGTCGGCGTCGCCGCGCAGCTCTATCGCCGCGTGGCTGCCCACTACTTGCCCAGCCAATGTGACTGACTGGCCTTTGAAAAAGTACAGCGTACGCCGTGTGCCCTGCCCCGTGGCGGCAGGCAGCGTCCAGCGGGCACCTGGCCCCATGCGCAGTGTCCATATCGCCACGTCGGCATCGGCTTGTGCCGCCCACGAGTCGGGGGGTGGCGCCAGCGGCTGTATCTCGCCAAACTCTTGCAGCTTGCCCGCAATCACCGCCAGCTCGGTCTTGCGCCCTTGCGCATCGGTGGCTATGTGGCGCGGTACGTCTTCGTTCCATAGCATCGTAAAGTGCGGCTTGACCATCTTGTTTTTGGCGGGTAGGTTCAGCCAAATCTGAAACAGCTCCAGCGGGTTGGGCGCTGCGCCCTCCAGCAACGGAAACATCTCTGAATGCACAATGCCCTGCCCAGCCGTTACCCACTGCACATCGCCGCCCCCAAAGCGCGCTGTGGCACCCAAAGAGTCTGCATGGTCAATCAAGCCCTTGCGCACAATCGTCACCGTCTCAAAGCCCCGGTGCGGATGGCTGGGAAAGCCCGGCACCGTCTGGCCGTGGTACATGCTCCAGCCGTCCTTGCGGCAAAAGTCTTGCCCCATATCCCGCCCGCCCAGCGATGCCTGCGGCCCCATCTGCGCGTTGCCCGCAGGGTAAGCGTCGTCGTGGTAGGCACAGAATAAAAAGGGGTCGATGGTTTCCCACGGGAAGCCGAGGGGTTTAGTATTTATGACGGGATTGCTAGTCATGGCTGTACCTTCAAAAACTGGACAAGACCCAATTTTAGGTGCCTACAGCTTCCTAAACACCACCACATGCTGCCACGGCAGCGTATTGGCCGTCCGTTCGTACGCAAGCGCATGTTGGCTGGCCTCTTTGCGCACTTGGGCTTCGCTCATTTTGTGCAGCGCTTTGATGGGCACTTTGGGGTCTTCGGCGCGGTATTCCACGTATACCACCCTGCCCCCGGGTTTAAGCGCGCGCACGACGCTTTCCATCACCTCAAATGGAAACTCCAGCTCGTGGTACACGTCCACCATGATGGCTAAATCCACGCTGGCCTCGGGCAGCTTCACGTCGTCTACCGTGCACAGCACCGGCTTGATGTTGGTCAGCCCCGCCTTCTTGGCCATGGCGGTCGCCATCTCAATCATCTCGGGTTGCACGTCTACCGCCAGTACCTGGCCCGTAGAGCCCACCAACGGGGCCATGCGCCGCGCGTAGTAGCCGGTGCCCGCGCCTATGTCGGCCACCACCATGCCGGGTTTCAGGCCCAGCTCACGCAGCAGCAGGTCACCCCGCTCTTCCTGCTCGCGCTCAGAGCGCTCCAGCCAGGCAGCGCCTTGCCAGCCCATCACCCCGGCTATCTCGCGGCCCATGTACCTTTTGCCAATGCCGTCTGCGCTGCGCGGCACACGCTGGTATTTGCCTGATTCTGGGTTGGGGTATTTTTGGGCCGTGGCCCACGGGCTAGGGGCTATGAGCGTGACGGCAAGCCAATGCAGGGCATTGCGGCGTTGCACTATGGGCGAAGTATTCATAGCGTGCCTCGGTGTGGTGCGTCAAAGTAAGTGTGAGAAATCAAACCTTAACTGAGCTTGGCACTTGTTGCTGGTCATAACACCCAAGCCCTTTGAATCTGGTAATCAAACTTATAGTCATTGCCTCAATACAAGTTTACATAATAGTAATTATTAATATAAAATCTATTCAACAACTTTATAAGCTATTGATTTAAATCAATTATTTTATATTTATATCTATTCATTTAATAATTCATGAAAACTCCAAGCGAACTCACCCAAAAAGTCTTGCAGGTTTTGCGTGAGCAAGGCGGGGTGCTGTCGAGTGTCCAGTTAAAACAGGTGCTCGGCGTCAGTCAGCCCACCATATCGCGTGCGCTGGCGCCACTCATCCAATCAGGTGAGGTGCAAAAGGTAGGCGCCGCGCGTTCGCAGCGCTACCTGCTGCCGCGTACCGTCCCCGGTGTTGGCAGTGAGGTGCCGGTCATGCAAGTGAATGCACAAGGCCATGCTACGCCGTTTGCGCGACTGGTACCGCTGGGCGGTGGCGCGTTTTGGATCGATGAGACAGACGGTGTAAGTGCACGGCACAGCGGTTTACCCTGGTTTTTAGACGACATGCGCCCGCAAGGCTTTATGGGCCGCAGCTTTGCCCAATCGCACCCAGAGCTGCAACTGGGCAATGACCCACGCCAGTGGAGCCATGACGACGTGCTGCGCGCCCTCGCTTTGTTTGGCGACGATCTACCTGGCAACCTGATTGTGGGCGAAGCCGCTTTTCAACGCTTTCACACCCTGTCCGAACGCGCCTCGCGTGCCGATTCATCTGACGATTACCCACGCCTGGCAGACCTGGCCATGCAGGGCGCGCACCCTGGCTCGTCCGCAGGTGGCGAGCAGCCCAAGTTTTGCACCATCACAGCAGGCCGCCCCGTGTTGGTCAAGTTCTCTCCAGCAGGCAGCGCACCCGCAGACCAGCGCATGCGCGACCTGCTGGTATGCGAGCATCTGGCACTGCAGACGCTGGCAGCAGCGGGCATCCCATCGGCCCGCACGCAGATTTATACCGGTGCAGGCCGTGTGTTTTTAGAGTCTGAGCGCTTTGACCGCACAGCGCAAAGCGGCCGCGTCGCCATGGTGTCACTGCAAGCCTACGATGCTGAATACGTAGGCGAAATGGACAATTGGGCCGCCACCGCCAACCGCATGGCCGCTCGCCAACTGCTCACCGAGTCAGACGCCCGGACCCTTCGCCTGCTGGAAGCCTACGGCCAGCTCATAGCCAACACCGACCGGCACTACGGCAATGTGTCGTTGCTGCTACATGGCGACCACTGGACGCTGTCGCCCGCCTACGACATGCTGCCCATGCTGTACGCCCCCATCAGCGGTGAGCTGGTGCCGCGCAACTTTGCAGAGCGCCCCCCACAGCCTACTGCGGCCACACTGCCCGAGTGGGCGCAGGCCACAGCGCTGGCCGAAGTGTTTTGGCAGGCCGTGGCGCAAGACGCGCGCGTGTCTGACGAATTCAAAGCCATTGCAGCCGGCAATTTAAAGGTTGTCAGGCTCTAGGCCCAATGGAATGCTGCGCAGTACCCAACACGCCTGCCTAGGCTTTTGACAACAGGTATTCACCCGTCGGGGTTTTAAAGGTCATGCCTGAAACCACATCGCCGTTCATGGCGAAGCGGTAGATAACGTTCGCAGCGCCAGGTGATCGAAATTCGAGTGCGCGGTAAGGGTTGAGAGGGCGGTCAAGCTGCCCTGGCTCCACAAAGTACAACTGCGCTTCACTCTTTTGCACCACTTGGCATTGGTAGCCGCTTGGGGTTACGTAGGTGCCCACCAGTTGCGCTGCCAAGCTGGCCTCTACCGGGTCTGGGCAGCGTTTGAATACGGCTTCTGCCTCGTCCAGCGCCACGGTCAGGGCGCTTATCTCGCCTTGTGGATCAATACTGAAATTCACCGACCATTTGCCATACACCTCGTCGTCCGGCGTATCGAAACGGTCGTAGTGCACATGCGCCAAAGGCAGCACAGACGCGCGAAACGCCAGCGACAAACCCTCGCCCTGCATTCCAATCTTTACCGGTGGGTAGCCAGGGTGTTCAAAGCTGCCGCAATAGTCCTTCAGTGCGTGCGAGGGCAGTGTTGCGGGCACATGCGCATTGCCGGCCCTGGCGCGGCCAATGGCCGCTGCCTGCTTTGCCTTTTGAAAGATCGGCAAATAGCGCTCGCTCCAAGGCGTTAAATCCATGCCCAGCAAGCGCTCATACAGGTTGTAGGTCAACAAATCTGACAGGATGGCGCAGTGGTGCCCAATGACAAACACCATCACACCCATATTTTCTTTGGGTAAGTACGACACCTGGGAGTAAAAGCCGCCCAATGCGCCACCATGGAACGTCATCAAATGGCCCCGATAAACCGCCGTGTGCCGCCCCATGCCATAGGTGCTGTTCAGCAGCTCTTTGTAACCACGCATCTCCAGCATATGGTTTGGTATCGCCATGGACGGTGCCATCGTTGCTTTTAGCACGTCCGTTGGAATGATCTGTTTGCCCTCCCACTTGCCGTCGCGCATCAAGGTGGCCAGCCAGCGCGACATATCACGCAAATTGGAGTTCAGACCGCCCGCAGGCCCTGCGCCCACCATGTGCTCGTATTGCGGAAGCTGAAACAGCTCGGTTGAATCGCGCCGTTCGGTATACGGGGTGGCGAAGTCACCTTGGGCAACCATCTCTGGCATTGAAAACACGCAGCTGCGCATGCCTAGTGGGCCCAGCAAACGTTGCTGCACCAGAGCCTCCCAAGTTTGCCCTGTCAGCATCTCTATGGCGTGCCCCACGGCTGCGTACATCACGTTGTTGTACACAAAGTTCTGGCGCAGCGCATCGCTGGGCTCCATGTAGCGCAAACGGTCAAACATGTCTTTACGCGAAAAGTCTGACCGGAACCACATCGAGTCGTGGCGGTTGATGCCCGTACGGTGCGCCAACATGTCGCGCAAAGTGACGGTGTTGTTTAGCGCAT
Organism: Polaromonas sp.; assembly: GCA_043766985.1. GTDB lineage: Bacteria > Pseudomonadota > Gammaproteobacteria > Burkholderiales > Burkholderiaceae_C > JAAFIP01. The sequence continues at coordinate 2,437 of JAYUHM010000117.1, read as the reverse complement.
CATTGAAGAACCGAATCGACGGTACCGACTCTCGAATGGGCCGGTCCCAGCTCAGCAGCCCCTCTTGCACCAGCAGCCCCGCCGCAACGGCAGTAAACAGCTTGGTGTTGGAGGCAATGGGAAAGACTGTGTCGGGCGTAAAAGGCAGCTTGGCGCCATAGTCGCGAAAGCCGTAGCCTTTAGTAAAAACCAGCTCAGAATTTTGAACCACACCCACGCCAATACCAGGTACGTTCCAGTCCAGCAGGGTCTTTTGCATGACATCATCAAAGCCGTCCAGTTTGTCAAGGTGGTTCATCGCACAGTTTTCCTTTGCCAAATTTGCTGTGTAGTGTATGCGGTTAGCCCGCCATCGCACTGGCAACGGTCGCCCAGGTTGCCGTGCTTTTTGCCGGTATCGGGCATACTTGCTTTCACCTATGTCTTCCCCGTTTACCCCTACCCCTTGGGCCTGGATTGCCCAGCGGGTGCACCACCACACGGCCCATCTATCGCCTACTGCCCGCGCGCTGCTGTGGGCTGCCAGCGCAGGTTTGCTGTTTACGTTGCTTAACTCTTTAATGCGGGCGCTGGCGCAGAATATCCATCCGTTTCAGGCGCAATTTTTGCGCTACGCCTGCGGCCTGGCGGTGCTGATGCCGGTGGTGCTGCGCCATGGCATGGCGGCTTACCGGCCAAAAAACATTGGCGGGCAGTTTGCGCGGGGAGCGCTGCACACGGTAGCTTTGTGTTTTTGGTTTGCAGCCCTGCCCAAGATACCGCTGGCTAACATGACGGCTATTGGCTTTAGCACGCCGTTGTTCATCATGCTGGGGGCCTATGTGTTTTTGCGCGAGCCCATGCGCTGGGAGCGCTGGCTGGCTACCGGGCTGGGCTTTGCCGGGGTGATGATTGTGGTGGGGCCGCAGTTTGGCGTGGGTGCAGCTGCCGGTGGCGTCAACTCTGGCTGGTACCACCTGCTCATGCTGGCGTCGGCACCGCTGTTTGCGGCCTCGTTTTTGGTTACCAAAGCGCTCACCCGGTATGAGACCACGGGCACCATTTTGGTGTGGCAGGCTATCACTGTTACCCTGCTTAGCCTACCCATGGCGCTGTTGAACTGGTCAACCCCCAGCGCCTGGCAGTGGGCGGGCTTTGTACTAAGCGGTGTGCTGGGCAGCGCGGGGCATTACTGCATTACCCGCTCGTTTAGAAAAGCCGATATTTCGTCCACCCAGTCGCTGAAGTTTTTAGAACTGGTGTGGTCGGCGTTGATGGGCTGGCTACTGTTTAGCGATGTGCCCACAGCCCACGCCATCATCGGCGGCATGCTGATCAGCGCGGCCACCATTTGGGTGGCGCGGCGCGAGTCGCGGGCCTCGAGCCTGGCCGCGCAAGACGTGTAGTTACCCCAGCGGCTAGCGCAAAGGCTTCACCTCAAAGCCAATCATCAAGCCCTTATCCGTCACCGTGATGGTGCTGGGCTGTAGCCCCAAGTTATCGGCCATGGCCAGATCTTTAGGGCGTAGCTGGTGCAGCACCACCTCTTGCAAAGTTTGCTCCGCCAGGGCGGGCCCATAGGCGTTCAGCAACTCCAGCGCCTCAGGTGTCAAGTCAGCCATGCGCAGGCGCTTAAAACGCAGCTTGTGGGCACGAATGGTCTGGTCGCTGGCCTCGTAGCGCAGCGCAAAGTCCACCTCAAAGTTGCCCTTTTGGTTGCGGCTAAGTAGCGGGCCGCCGGCCTCTACCGCCATGTCGGCATTCAGGCGGTTTACCTCTGGCAGCAAGCGCAGCGCCGGTGCCTGCACATCCATACTCATCAGGCCCGCAACTGAACAGCGTAGCGGAAACCGCTGTGCCACCATCTGCTGCAATTGGTCAGCTGGCACGGTATAGCGCGCCTGGGCTTTGGCCTGCGCGCCAAAGCCCAGCAACAACAGCGCCAGCCCGGCCACTGCCCAGCCGCGCCTTGCGCCTACCAAGTATCTGCGTTGCATTCATGTATCTCCGTTACTTGCTTGCTTGATTGTGCGCTGCAAGCCATTGGTCAAAGCGCTCTGGCCGCCTTGGCAGCGGTTTGATGGTGACATCTGGTGACTTAACTTACCGGACCCTTCTACACCTGGAGTTTTTTGTCACAGGCCAACCTGCTGTAATACCTAAGAACTCTTTTTTTGTTTGGACAGCGTATGCCACCTATTGATCAAGACCAATTAGAAGATCCCATATTGCTAGAGGCAGAAGATGAAAATCCCTCCAACGGCGCACCCCAAAGCGTAGCCAAGCCTGCACCGGCCTCGCCAGACCGAAAGCCTATTCCAGCGGCTCTCGGTTTAATGTCGCTGGCTGCGTTGGCAGCTTGCGGCGGCGGCGGTGGTGGCGGTGAGACACCCAGCGTAATTGCGGCAGCACCAGCACCAGCACCAGCACCAGCACCAGCACCAGCACCAGCACCAGC
>JAYUHM010000116.1:0-32665 GCA_043766985.1 Polaromonas sp. | reverse complement strand
ATCACGCGTGCAGGTGTGCCGGACGCGATTGGCCACTGGCTGCAAGAGGTGCTGAAATCACCCACGATGTTCTTGCTGGGCATCAACGCAGCGCTGTTTTTGATTGGCATGTTCATTGAAACCAGTGCCGCCATCATCGTGCTGGCCCCTATCTTGGCACCGGTGGCCATTCATTTCGGCATTGACCCCGTCCACTTCGGGTTGGTGATGGTGGTCAACTTGGCCTTGGGCATGATCACCCCGCCCTTTGGCGTAAATTTGTTTGCCGCCTGCACCGTGGCGCGCATCTCACTGGACCGCATCATTCCCTACTTGCTGCCCTTTGTACTGGTGGTACTGGCTTGTTTGATGGTGGTAACGTATGTGCCAGAACTGAGCCTGTTTCTGCGGGATTTGGTTTACAAAAAGTAAATTTTGCTATTAGCTAAATAGCAGCTTGTGCCATGTTCTATTGGGCTAGAGGCCAATTTTGGTTCTAAATGTTGCCGTTGCGATGCTAAGCGGCGTGCAGCACCTATTGAGGCTTAAAACGGGCTGGCAACGCCAAAATGGGCCGCGCAAGGCATTTTAAGCACCCAATAGCCCCTAAGCCCAATAGAGCAAGGCACAAGCTGCTACGTTATCGATAGTAACTACCTGCCAGTGCAACCGAAAAACCGCCGCACCACCTGGCCTACGCCCCAATGGGCTGCCCGCCTCTCCTATAATCTCAATTTCCACTGACCCAGAAGTAAGCACTCTGGGATACAGACATGACCAAATTCGTCTTCGTCACCGGCGGTGTTGTGAGTTCCCTGGGCAAGGGAATCGCCTCCGCCTCTCTTGCCGCGATCCTTGAATCGCGCGGCCTTAAAGTCACCCTCATCAAGCTCGATCCGTACATCAACGTCGATCCGGGCACCATGTCGCCGTTTCAGCACGGTGAGGTGTTTGTTACCGATGACGGCGCTGAGACCGATCTGGACTTGGGCCACTACGAGCGTTTTATCGACACGCGTATGAAGAAGGCCAACAACTTCACCACCGGGCAAATCTACAAGTCGGTGCTGGAGAAAGAGCGCCGGGGCGACTATTTGGGCAAAACCGTGCAGGTTATTCCGCACATTACCAACGAGATCCAGGACTTCATCAAGCGAGGCGCGGGCGTTAGCACGCCCGAGGCGGTGGACGTGGCGATTGTCGAGATTGGCGGTACGGTGGGCGATATCGAGTCTTTGCCGTTTTTAGAAGCCGCGCGCCAGCTCAATTTGCGCGGCGGTGCAGGCAACACGGCGTTTGTGCACCTGACCTACGTGCCCTTTATCAAAGCCGCTGGGGAGCTCAAAACCAAGCCCACCCAGCACACGGTGCAAAAACTGCGCGAGATCGGTATCCAGCCTGACGCCTTGCTGTGCCGCGCCGACCGCGCCATACCGGCAGACGAAGCTGAAAAAATATCGCTATTTACCAACGTACAGCCCGAGGGCGTGATCAGCATGTGGGATGTAGACACCATCTACAAGGTTCCGCGCATGCTGCATGAGCAGGGCCTGGACGACTTGATTTGCGACAAGCTGCGCCTGACCACCACACCCGCCAACCTGCAGCGCTGGGATTCGCTGGTATACGAGGTAGAGCACCCCACCAGTGAAGTGACGATTGCCATGGTGGGCAAGTATGTCGATTTGAGCGACAGCTACAAATCGCTCAACGAAGCCCTGCGCCACGCGGGCCTGAAGAACCACGCCAAGGTCAACATCGAATACCTGGACAGCGAAACCATAGACGCCACCAGCGCCGCGCAATTGGCCAAATACGATGCCATTTTGGTACCCGGCGGCTTTGGCGCGCGCGGGGTGGAAGGCAAAATTCAAACCGCCAAGTTCGCCCGTGAAAACAAAGTGCCGTACCTGGGCATTTGCCTGGGCATGCAAGTGGCCACCATCGAATATGCGCGCAATATGGCGGGCCTGAAGGACGCCAACAGCACTGAGTTTGCAGCCGATTGCCAGCACCCAGTGATTGCCTTGATCAACGAATGGAAAGACGCCGACGGCAGCATCAAAGTGCGCAACGAGAAATCTGACCTGGGTGGCACCATGCGCCTGGGCGCACAAAGCTCTGACGTGGCCCAGGGCACACTGGCCCACAGCATTTACGGTGACATAGTGACCGAGCGCCACCGCCACCGCTACGAGGCCAACGTTAACTATTTGGACACACTGCGCAAAGCAGGTTTGGTTATCTCGGCCCTGACGCAACGCGAGCAGTTGACGGAGATCGTCGAGCTGCCCAAATCCGTGCACCCCTGGTTCATCGGCGTGCAGTTTCACCCCGAATTTAAAAGTACACCGTGGGACGGGCACCCCTTGTTCAACGCGTACGTGAAGGCCGCTTTAGAGCACAAGGCGGCAGGTGCCGCTACGGCTGCAGCGCCGAAACTTAAGGAAGCCGCATGAAGCTGTGCAACTTTGACGTGGGCCTGGATCAACGCTTTTTTCTCATCGCAGGCACTTGCTCGATCGAGGGGCTGGGCATGTCTTTAGATGTGGCTGGGCACTTAAAGGAAGTTACCGCCGCGCTGGGCATTCCCCTGATTTACAAGGGCTCTTTCGACAAAGCCAATCGCTCCTCTGGCAACACCAAGCGCGGCGTGGGTATGCAAGCTGGCTTGAAAATTTTGGATGAGGTGCGCAGGCAACTACAACTGCCGGTACTGACCGACGTGCACGAGGTCGATCAGATTGCAGAAGTAGCCAGCGTGGTGGATGTGTTGCAAACCCCTGCCTTCTTGTGCCGCCAAACCGATTTCATCCGCGCGGTGGCGCAATCGGGCAAGCCCGTCAACATCAAAAAAGGCCAATTTCTCGCGCCCTGGGACATGAAAAATGTGATCGACAAGGCGCGTGCTGCCGCCGCCGAAAAAGGCTTGGATCAAGACAACTTCCTGGCCTGCGAGCGCGGTGTGAGCTTTGGCTACAACAACCTGGTGGCCGATATGACATCACTTGCCGAGATGCGCAACACCGGCGCGCCCGTAGTGTTTGACGTTACGCATTCGGTGCAAAAGCCCGGCGGCCTGGGCACCAGCAGCGGCGGCGCACGCGACATGGTGCCCGTGCTGGCCCGCGCAGGCGTGGCAGTCGGCGTAGCGGGCCTTTTCATGGAAACGCACCCCGACCCCGCGCAAGCATGGTCCGACGGCGCTAACGCCGTGCCACTCAAGCACATGAAGGCCTTGCTGGAGAGTCTTGTTGAGTTGGATGCCGTTACTAAAAAGCATGGTTTTTTAGAGAACAATTTTTCTGCTTGACCTTTTGACCTCGTATTCAACCACCCCATAAGGAGAACCCCATGACCACCGCCTACATCATTGTCGACATGCAAATTTCTGACATGGAGCAGTACAAGCAGTACATGGCCGCAGCGCCCGCCGCTGTGGCTGCAGCCGGTGGCGAATACCTGGTGCGTGGCGGCAAGTTTGAAGCCCTGGAAGGCCAGTGGAACCCCAAGCGCGTGGCCATGCTGCGCTTCCCTAGCTACGAGAAAGCCAAGGCTTTTTACGATTGCGAAATGTACCGCGCAGCGCGTGCCAAGCGCGCGGGTGCTACCGAATTTTTTAACATGGTGTTGGTCGAGGGCGTCAGCGCTCCCGTCTGAAGTAAAACAATGCGCCAGACTTTGCAAGCCCTGCTGCAACTGCGTGCTGAAGGCACGCTGGCGCAGTTTGCCGTGGGCGGCGCGGTGGCAGCGAGCTTTTATATCGAAGCCGTCGCCACAGAAGATCTGGATGTTTTTGCTTTTTTAAAACCCAGCGCTTCGGGCCTGCTGGTGCTCACGCCCTTGTATGACAGGCTCAAAGCCTTGGGCGGGGTAGTGCATAACGAACATGTGCTCTTGCATGGCTGGCCCGTGCAAATCTTGCCGGCCTACACGCCTTTGGTAGAAGCGGCGGTATTGGCTGCGGTGGATCGCTCTTTCGAAGATATTGCTGTACCCGTCGTCAGCGCGGATTATTTATGCGCCATCGCTTTGCAAACGGGGCGCGCCAAGGACTACCAACGCATCCACAGCTTGATTGAAGCGGGTGTGGTGGAAAGCACCGCGCTCAAAAACCTGATCGAAGCCTACCAACTGCAAGATCGCTGGAGTACCTATGTTCGCCGCTACGTCTAAACAGCCAGCCGATATGCAAAGCCAGGACGTACTTGATCCCGTGTTTATGGAACGCTATATCGCGTCTGCCAAGGCAGCTTGGCGCGCTCATGCACAGCACCTGAGCTGGGAAGAGAAAATTGCCAGTATTGAAAAAATGTGGGCACGCGATAAAGCCTTGAAAGCCTCGCGTGAGTCCAGTTTACAAAAACTGCCGCACTAAAAAACACCTTAAAGTATTCACCTTTTTTATCCCTCAGAAAGTAAACCGTAATGAGTGCCATTGTCGATATCGTAGGTCGTGAAATTTTGGACAGCCGGGGTAACCCCACGGTGGAATGTGATGTGTTGCTGGAATCCGGCGTGATGGGCCGGGCTGCCGTGCCCTCGGGCGCGTCCACTGGTAGCCGCGAGGCGATTGAGCTGCGTGACGGCGACAAGAGCCGCTACCTGGGCAAGGGTGTACTCAAAGCGGTGGGCCACATCAACACCGAAATCTCAGAAGCCATTTTGGGTCTGGACGCCTCCGAGCAAGCCTTCCTGGACAAAACCTTGATCGACCTGGACGGCACCGAGAACAAATCGCGCTTGGGCGCGAACGCCATGCTGGCCGTATCAATGGCCGTGGCCCGCGCTGCAGCCGAAGAGGCGGGCCTACCGCTGTACCGCTACTTTGGCGGCATGGGCGGCATGCAAATGCCGGTGCCGATGATGAATGTCATCAACGGCGGCGCGCATGCCAACAACAACCTCGATTTGCAAGAGCTGATGATCATCCCCGTGGGCGCACCGTCGTTTCGCGAGGCGATTCGCTGGGGTGCTGAGATTTTCCACGCACTCAAAAAAATCATCCACGACAAAGGCATGAGCATTGCCGTGGGCGACGAGGGCGGCTTTGCGCCCACGGTGGCCAACCACGAAGCGGCCATTCAGATGATTTTGGACGCGATTAGCGCAGCGGGCTACACCGCTGGCGAGCAAATCGTACTGGGCTTGGACTGCGCTGCAAGCGAGTTTTACAAAGACGGTAAATACCACCTGGAAGCCGAAGGCCTGACCCTCACGAGCACCGAGTGGACGGATGTGCTGGCCACCTGGGTAGACAAATACCCCATCATCAGCATCGAAGACGGCATGGCCGAAGGCGACTGGGACGGCTGGAAAATCCTCACCGACAGGCTGGCCGCCAAGGTCCAGTTGGTGGGCGACGATTTATTTGTCACCAACACCAAAATATTCAAAGAAGGCATTGACAAAAAGATTGCCAATTCGATCCTGATCAAGATCAACCAGATCGGCACGCTGACCGAAACCTTTGCCGCCATCGAGATGGCCAAGCGCGCAGGCTACACGGCGGTCATTAGCCACCGCAGTGGCGAGACCGAAGACAGCACCATAGCCGACATCGCCGTGGGCACCAACGCGGGGCAGATCAAAACCGGCAGTTTGAGCCGCAGCGACCGCATGGCCAAATACAACCAGCTCTTGCGTATTGAAGAAGACTTGGGCGACGTGGCCACCTACCCGGGCCGCGCAGCTTTCTACAGCATCCGCTAGCCTGTTTATAAGCAGCGCGAATGTCCAACCGCATCATCCCCGCCATCCTGATTGCGCTGCTGGTTATCTTGCACGCGCAGTTGTGGTTTGGCCGGGGCAGCTTAGTGCATGTGGGGCAGATGCAGGCCAGGCTGGACAGTTTGCAAATAAAGAATACGCAAGCGCAACGCAGCAACGACCAGCTCAATGCAGAAGTGCGCGACCTGAAAGAAGGCCTGGAGATGGTGGAAGAAAAAGCGCGTTATGAGTTGGGTATGGTCAAGCCGAATGAAATTCTTGTGCAGTTCACCAAGTAGCCTGTGCTTGATTTTTTAAACAGCACAGCGTTCTCAGTCTGGTCGAGCCCCGCCAGTTGGGCTGAGGTGATCGGCGCGCTGCTGGGCATTGCCATGGTGGTGTGCAATATCCGCCAAATTCATTGGGGCTGGCCCTTGGCGTTTGCCAGCTCGGCGCTGTATTTTTTGGTGTTTTGGGGCAGTAAGCTGTATGGCGACAGCGTACTGCAAATCTTTTTTGCCGTCATGGCCTTATGGGGTTGGATGCAGTGGCTGCGCGCCGTGCAACCCGATGGGCAGGCGCTACAGGTGCAGGCGCTGACCAACCGCGGAACTATTAAATTAATAGCTGCTTGTGCCATATTTTGGTTGGCTACAGGGCTTTTTCTTGTTAAATTTACCAATACCGATGTACCGTGGTGGGACGCCTTCCCCACCGCGCTGAGTGTGGTGGCCACCTTGCTGCTGGGCCGCAAATACGTTGAAAATTGGCCGATGTGGATCGTCGTCAACATCGTCGGTATGGCCTTGTTTGCCTACAAGGGGCTTTGGCTTACCGTGGGTTTGTACGGCGTGTTTGCGGTGATGGCGGTGGTGGGCTGGCGGGCTTGGCGGGCGCAGCTGATTGCTGCCCAGCCCACAGGGCCAGCATGATCATTACCCTGCTGGGCGCCGAAAGTACTGGTAAGTCGGCCCTTGCCCAAGCCTTGGCGCAGCATTTGCAAACCCTAGGCACCCAGGCCGTAGCGGTGCCCGAGTACCTGCGTGAATGGTGCGCCGCCCAGGGGCGTACGCCCGAACCCGATGAACAAACGCATATTGCCGCCACCCAGCAGCAACGCATTGCAGCGGCAGCCCAACAGCACAAGGTGGTGATAGCCGACACCACGGCACTGATGACCGCGGTGTACAGCGAGTATGTTTTTGACGACCTGTCGCTGTACCCCACAGCGCTGGAGCAGCAACGCCAGTTTGACGTGACCCTGGTCTCCGGCCTGGATATGCCATGGGTGGCCGATGGCATTCAGCGCGAAGGGCCGCATGTGCGTGCGCCGGTAGACGCGCTGCTACGCCGCCGCTTGGGGGAGGCGGCCATTGGCTACCAAGTGGTGTATGGCGTGGGCGCGCTGCGGCTGCAAAACGCTATTGATTGCATAGCTTCTCGTGCTAATATCCATTGGGCTAGCACCTCCAAACCTATAAAAAAATGGGCTTGGGTGTGCGACAAGTGCTCTGACCCCGACTGCGAACACCAGCTCTTTAGCCAGCTCACTGCACCGTCGTCGGGGCGGGCAGCTGGTCCAGCGGCTGGGTAAAAATTGCGGCTGCATCGACCGCGTCAAAGCGGTACTGCACGCCACAAAAATCGCAGCCCACCTCCACCCGCTCTTGCTCCGTCAAGATAGACTCCACCTCGGCCACACCCAGGCTGTGCAGCATGCTGGCCACACGCTGGCGGCTGCAGGTGCAGGCAAAGCGCGGCCCGGTGGCGCCGCGCTGGGGTTCAAAGCGCAGCACTTTTTCTTCCCAAAACAGGCGGTGCAAAATAGTGTCTACGTCCAGGCTGAGCAATTCATCGCGTTTCAAACTGCCTGCAAACAGGGCAATCCGGTTAAACGCGTCGTTCACACCAATCTCGTCTTCATTCGCTCTGGCGCCCAGGTTTTTGTCGCCCTCTATGGGCAAGCGCTGAATCAGCAAACCAGCGGCTACGTTGTCGTCTGCCGCCAGCACCAGCTTGGTGTCCAGCTGCTCAGATTGCAGCATATAGTGCTCCAGCACGTCGCTCAAATTTTCCAACTTCTCGTTGTGGTCGCCATGCAGCGGCACCACGCCCTGGTAGGGCTGCTGGCCCGGAAACCTGTCTTGCGGGTCGAGCGTGATGGCGCAGCGGCCTTTGTTATGCACGTTGACCATATCGCTTAGCCGCCCGTCAATAGCTACCTCGCCTTGCACCGTAGCGGTGGCGCGCATGGACAAGTCGGACTGGATCTCGGCCACGGCCACCTTCACCGGCCCATCCCCCATGATTTGCAGCACCAGCGCGCCGTTGAACTTGATGTTGCTTTGCATCAACGCGCCTGCGGCCATCATCTCGCCCAGCAGCTCGCTCACGCGCGGTGGGTAGGGGCCGGTGCTGGTATTGGCGGCGCGGCGTTTAAGCACCTCTTGCCATGCGTCGGTCAGCCGCACAATGATGCCGCGCACGGGCAGGCCGTCGAAAATAAATTTGTGCAGTTCAGACATGGCGTAATTTCTCTTCAAGCAATTTTCTTAAGCCCTTTGGCATAGCGCTGCGCGTTTTCCACGTAATGCACGGCAATACGTGCAATACCCTGCACGGCGGCGTCGTCCAGCGTGCGCACCACTTTGGCGGGTGAGCCAATGATGAGCGAATTGTCGGGAAATTCTTTACCCTCGGTCACCACGCTGCCTGCGCCGACGATGGAGTTTTTGCCGATTTTGGCACGGTTCAATACGACCGCCTGGATGCCAATCAGCGTGCCGTCACCTATGGTGCAACCATGCAGCATGACCTGGTGACCGATGGTCACGTTGTCACCCAATGTGAGCGGGCAGCCAGGGTCAGAATGCAGCACGCTGCCGTCCTGCACGTTGGTGTTCAAGCCGATGTGCATGGGTTCGTTGTCGGCGCGCAGCACCGCGCCAAACCATACGTTGGCGTTGTCCGCCATATGCACATCGCCCATCACATCGGCGCTGTCGGCCACCCAGGCGTTTTTGCCCAGAGTGGGTTGAATGCCGTCCAGTTCGTAAATTGCCATGGTAAATTTCCTTATTGTTCGTCGTTTAGTGGCACGACATATTTGCCAATCCATGCGGCAAAATCGCTCTCGGTAATGTTCCCAGCGGCAACTTCCAACATCGTGATCACGCAGTCCACATCACTGGCGGCCAGCCGATACCCGTTGAGCACTAAAAACAGCTCCACCGCTACAAAGGCGGTTCGCTTGTTTCCGTCCAAAAACGGATGGTTGCGCGAGATGCCATACCCGTAGGACGCAGCCAGCGCTGCCACCGTAGGTTCGCCATACGCAGCCAGCTGCTGCGCGCGCGCCAATGCCGACTCAAACAAAGTAATGTCGCGCACACCAGCTTGGCCACCATGCTCGGCCAACTGTTCATCGTGCACAGCGAGCAGCACGTTGCCGTCTAACCAGACCCAATCCGCCATAGATGAGCCCGCCTTATTTAGCTAGTTCACGCAGCACATGGCGGCGCGTTTTCATCAGCTCACGCGCGGCTTCCATCTGCTGGGCAAATACCGGGTCGCTATGGCTCACCCGCATCCCATCCGGCGCGTCCGTCATAAATATTTGATCGCCTTTGGTCACTTTCAGCCGCGCCAAGACTTCTTTAGGCAAAATAACGCCTAGCGAATTGCCGATTTGGGTGATTTTGAGTGCATGCATGACCAACTCCAAAAGTTATAACATTAATTATAACAATCTACCATCCAGCGCGCAAACCACCGAGCTGCGCAGCTCGGCTCTGGCTGCCCTGCAAATGCCTAATCCGCAAGAAAAAGTTGTGCTAGCCCAGCATTTAATAGCACAAGCTGCTTCTCTATCTATAGCAGATGGTAGCCTGGATGAACCTGTCAACCTGCCCGGCCGCCCAGCCAACCCGGTGCTGATGCAGCATTTAAACGTGCCCAAACGCTCGCCGCACACGCCAGATGGCTTGGCCGCCTTGGTGCATTCCCTGTGCCATATCGAATTTAACGCCATCAACCTGGCGCTAGACGCCGTATGGCGCTTTAGCGGCATGCCGCGCCAGTATTACCTGGACTGGGTGCGCGTGGCGGCCGAAGAGGCGCACCACTTCTCACTGCTCTCGGCCCAGTTAAACAGCATGGGCATTGCGTATGGCGACTATCCGGCCCACAACGGCCTGTGGGACATGACCGAGAAAACCAAACACGACATCACCGCCCGCATGGCCTTGGTGCCCCGCACCTTGGAGGCGCGCGGGCTGGACGCCACCCCGCCCATGCAAGCCAAGCTGCGCAAGGTAGGTTCGCCCGACGCGCTCAATGTAGTGGCCATTTTGGACATTATTTTGCGCGACGAAATAGGCCATGTGGCCATTGGCAACCAGTGGTACCGCTGGCTGTGCGCACGCGGTGGCCTGGAGCCGGTGGCGCATTTCAAGCACCTGATGGCGCAGTACCAGGCCCCACGCTTGCGGCCCCCTTTCAATGCGCCCGCGCGGCGCCAGGCTGGCTTTAGCGAAGCCGAAATAAGGGATCTGCTGGAGACTTGATTAGCTATTCTTTCAATAGCTTCTTGTGCATTATTCTGTTGGGCTGGTGGCCTGAAATACCTAAAAATAACCAACCCCACGGAGCGTACGGTGCGTGGATCGTTTTCAGCCGCACACGCCACACGGGTGTAGCCAGAAAACCCCGTAAACCCCGCCTCCAGTGGCAACTTTCTTTGGTGACTGTTACATATTAAGATTTTTATTACGATTAGCACCTACCGCATAGGGGTTTGGCGCAGAAACCCTGACCATCACACCAGCCAGACAGTTTAGCTTGGTGTTGCCCTGACAATTGCCGACTTTGGCTTTATATGCCACGGGATCGCGGTTTGGCGTGCGTCCGCGTCCGCCAAAGTAGGTAGCAATTTTGAGTATTGTCCAGGCTGCCTTTTGCCCACACACTGATCTCAACGCGGTCGCGGTCCACCATACAGGGAAAATATTTTTTCCTGGTAACACAGGTGAGATCCATAGCCGTCACGGTGATAGCTGCCGGTCAATCACGTTGAAAGCGAGGTCTACATGGGCAAGCAGCAATCGGGTTTGGGGCGGATCCAAGCAGTCGTGCGCCGGGTGAGCGATTCGTGGGTTGAAACTACCCTGCGCGGTCGGCTGAGCCGACGCGACTTGCACCAAAAACTGCTGTGGCTCAGCGGTGCGGCGGCTGCGGCCCTGCATTTGCCGGCACGGGCCAAGGACGACACCAACTCGGACTCTCAAGACCCCTGCCTGGCTCTTGGCGGCTTTCCCACACCGCCCTTTATGGACGCCTTGCCGCTGCTGCACAGTCCGCAGCGCCGCGCCTATCCCGTAACGCAACTTGTTCCGCCACCCGGAAACGCAGCGGTGGCGGGTGAGGCCAGGCGCGAGCCGCACCAAACCTGGTTTACCTACCCGCCGCAGGAGTTGTACGAACTCATCGAGGAGGAAGTGCAGGCCAAGTTGCACAGCCAGATGCCTTACAACACACTCTGGGGCTTTCGGCGCAGTGGCGACGCACCGGGCACGGCCATGGTGCCCGGCCCGACCTTTTATGCCACCTGCGGCAAACCGATCCTGGTGCGCATTCGCAATAACCTTCCCCCATACAACCAGCACTATGGGTTTGGCATGCCCGAGACCAGCACCCACCTGCACAATAACCACACGCCCTGGGAATCAGACGGCTTCCCCGATGAGTACTACCCCAAGCTGGCCGAGCTCGACCCGGCCCGCACAGACTATGGCCGCTTCAAAGATAACCACTATGTCAATGAAGAAGCTGGCAGTGACCCGGCTGAATCTCTGGGGACGCTGTGGTACCACGACCACCGGCACAACTTTACCGCGCCCAATACCTACAAGGGTCTGGTCGGTTTTTACCTGATGTTTGACGAGCTGGATGCGGGCGACGAAAACCTGAACGACGGTGTGAACCTGCGCTTGCCCAGCGGCGAGTTTGACGTGCCGTTGATGATCGCCGACAAGATCATTGACAGCAGTGGGGCCCTGGTGTTTGACCAGTTCAACCTGGACGGCATTTTGGGCAACAAGATGACGGTGAACGGGAAAATTCAACCCTACTTCAAGGTGCAGCGGCGCAAGTACCGTTTTCGTTTGCTCAATGCTGGCCCCTCGCGGGTCTATGGCCTCTCGCTCAAAGTAGCGACCAATAGCGTGGGTGACATGCGAAACGCCACGCACTTCCAGCATATGACGCTGATCTCTTTCGCTGGCAACTTGCTGCGCAATTGCTTGGCACCCTTTATTGGCCCCGGCCTGCTCTCGCCCGCACAACGGGCCGATGTGGTGGTGGACTTCTCCAAGGCGATACCCGGCCAAACACTCTATTTGGTCAACGAGTACGGCCAGTCCGACGGCGCCAAACCCGAAGGATTCCTGCGCAATTCGGTCAACGGCCCGCAGTTCAAAACTCTGGCCAACGGCGGGGTGCCCTTGGTGCGCTTTGATGTGCAGGATGGCGTGGTCAACGACCCCAGCCAGGTGCCCGTGCTGCTGCGCCCGCTGCCAGCCATTGCCGCGCGGATGAGCTTGCTGCCTGAGGCCGCCATACTGGCCGCCATCGGCAAAAAGCCGCCACTCCCTACCTATCCCGAGGTTGCGGCCGTGCGTGAGTGGCGTTTTGACCGAACAAATGGCCAATGGGCCATCAACAGCAAGCTCTACGACGGCGAACGCCCCACCATTCAGGTCAAAAAAGACTCCAAGGAGATCTGGGTGCTGACCAATAACAGTGGCGGCTGGATGCACCCGATCCACATCCACTTTGAGGAGTTTTTGGTGCTCTACCGGGCCAACGGCAAAAAGCCGGGTTTTGACAGCGCACAGCACGGGCGCGAAGACACCCTGTCGCTGGGCCCCGGCGAGCGAGCGGTGATCTTCATCCAGTTCCGCGATTTTCTGGGGCGCTACGTCATGCATTGCCATAACACCGTGCATGAAGACCACGCCATGATGATGCGCTTTGACATCGTGCCCTAACCGGCGACCCACCTGCGTAGTAACCCATAAAGGAGCCCATCATGGACATGATCCGCCGCAATCTGCTCACCCGTTCCACGCTGGCACCACTGGCCTTGCTGCCAAGTGCCGCCGATCTGGTGGCCCGCCCCATCCTGCCAGGCAAGCCGATCGCACTGCCCAACGTGCGCCTGGTAACGCAGGACAAGCGCCGTGTGCGCTTCTACTCCGACTTGGTGCGCGGCAACCGCATCGTGCTGATCAACTTCATGTACGCCCAATGCTCGGAGATCTGCCCCGGCATGACGGCCAACCTGGTGGAGGTGCAGCGCGTGCTGGGCAAGCGCGTGGGCCGCGACGTGTTCATGTATTCGATATCCCTGCTGCCCGAGCAGGACAGCCCCGAGGTGCTGGCCGCCTATGCCCAAGGGCTGGGCGTGGGGCCGGGCTGGACGTTTTTAACCGGGCAAGGCCCGGACATTGAAACGCTGCGCCGCGCCCTGGGCTACGCCGACCCCAACCTCGATGTTGACCGCGACATCACCCAGCATATCGGCATGTTGCGCATTGGCAACGACGCACTGGGCCGCTGGATGGCCTGTCCAGCATTGGCCAGGCCCAGCCAAATCGCGCAGGAGGCGATGTGGATAGGCATGGCGCGGCGCGCCTAGAGCCCCGCCCGCTTGGTGGTTTATGATTTCCACCCCTGCCAAGCCGTTACCGGCCACGCAGCGGCTTAGCCCCGCCTCTCCACCTATACACCCAATATCTCCATCCCAATGACCACGCTCGGCACCCCCCTGTCCCCCCACGCAACCAAAGTTATGCTGCTCGGCAGCGGCGAGCTAGGCAAAGAAGTCATCATTGCGCTGCAACGCCTGGGCGTAGAAACCATTGCCGTAGACCGCTACGACAACGCGCCCGGCCACCAGGTAGCGCACCACGCCCGCACCATCACCATGAGCGACCCGGCGCAGCTGAAAGCGCTGATAGAGGCCGAGCGCCCTGACCTGGTGGTACCCGAGATCGAAGCCATCGCCACGCCCATGCTAGAGCAGTTGGAAGCCGCAGGCACGGTGCGCGTGATACCCACCGCCCGCGCAGCGCGCCTGACGATGGACCGCGAAGGCATTCGCCGCCTGGCCGCCGAAACCTTGGGCCTGCCCACCAGCCCGTATGTGTTTTGCGATTCATTACTTGAATTGCAAGCCGCCATCGACAGCAAAGTGGGCTACCCCTGCATCGTCAAACCGGTGATGAGCTCGTCGGGCAAAGGGCAAAGCAAAATCAGCACCGCTGCCGACGTCAAAGCCGCATGGGACTACGCCATGGCCGGTGGTCGCGTGAGCCACGGCCGCGTGATTGTGGAGGGCATGATTGATTTTGACTACGAAATCACCCTGCTCACCGTGCGTGCCAAAACTGCCAGTGGCGCGATAGAAACCAGCTTTTGCGAACCCATTGGCCATATCCAGGTCAGCGGCGACTATGTGGAAAGCTGGCAGCCGCAGGCCATGCCCAGCGTGGCCCTCGCGCGCAGCCGCGAGATTGCCAAGGCTGTCACCGACAACCTGGGACTCGGCTTGGACGGCGCATCGTCTGGCTTGGGCCTGTTCGGCGTGGAGCTGTTTGTCAAAGGCGACATGGTGTGGTTTAGCGAAGTCAGCCCGCGCCCGCACGACACCGGCATGGTGACCTTTGCCACCCAGTGGCAAAACGAATGCGAGCTGCACGCCCGTGCCATCTTGGGCCTACCCGTCAACACCGCCCTGCGCAGCCCCGGTGCCAGCGCGGTTATCTATGGCGGCGTGGACGCGAAAGGCATTGTGTTTGATGGCGTGGCCGAGGCACTGCAAGTGCCGGGCACCGACATTCGCCTGTTTGGCAAACCCGAAAGCTTCGTCAAACGCCGAATGGGCGTGGCACTGGCCCACCATGCTGATGTGGACGTGGCTCGGACTAACGCCAAGCTGGCGGCATCCAAAGTCAAGCCGCGCCAGGCTTTGGTTTGATGCGGCGCAGTCATAAGCATTTGGATACGTGATTGGGGGCCAGGCAAACCATTATTTCCAGAATTGAATTACGATGCGCTGTGGTATTTTTTATTCAAACCTAGATGGATAGTCAAATGGAAACACCTAGCCCCGCAGCACAGACTGAGCAACGCAGCAACTTCCTGGAAGAAAAGGCCTTCAAGTCCCGCAAGGTGCTGCTGTTTGGCGCCATTAACGACACTACAGCCAGCGACATTGTGCGGCGGCTACTGGCCTTGGCTGCTGAATCGAGTGAACCGATTGACCTCCTGGTGTCCTCCCCCGGTGGCCATGTGGAGTCTGGCGATGCCATCCACGACATCATTCGCTTCATCAACGCGCCGGTCACCATGATTGGCACCGGCTGGGTAGGCAGCGCTGCCACGCATGTGTATTTGGCGGTACCGCGCGAGCGCCGCGTGTGCTTGCCTAACACCCGTTTTCTTATCCACCAGCCCAGCGGCGGTGCGGGCGGGCCCGCTACCGACATCGCCATCCAGGCACGCGAGATCGTCAAAATCCGCCAGCGGATTGCGCATGTGATAGCGCGCGAAACAGGCAAGTCACTAGAGACGGTGCTGGTAGACATTGACCGGGACTATTGGTTGTCGGCACAAGAGGCGGTGGAGTATGGGCTGGTCTCCAGAATTGTGGAGCGCCAGGCCGACGTTCGCTGACCCACCAAGCGCGTGATTGACCGCGTTACTAACCGCGCGGGTGGTGCGTGGAGTGCAACGATTTAAGCCGCTCGCGCGCTACGTGCGTGTAGATGGTAGTAGTAGAAATATCCGCATGGCCCAGAAGCATTTGCACGGCTCTTAAATCTGCACCATGGTTCAGCAAATGCGTAGCAAAGGCATGGCGCAAGGTGTGCGGTGACAGCGGTGCATGAATATCTGCTGCCAGCGCATGCTTTTTCACAATCATCCAGAACGCCACGCGGCTCATGCCTGCGCCGCGCGCGGTCACAAACAAATCGTCCGTCTGCTGGCCCTTTAAAATCTCAGGCCGCGCCGTGTGCAGGTAGCGCTGCAGCCAGTCGCTGGCGTGCTCGCCAAAGGGCACCAGGCGCTCTTTGCTGCCCTTGCCAAAGGTGCGCAGCACATGCTCGGTCATGCTCACGTTCAGCACCTTCAGGCCCACCAGCTCACTCACCCGCAGCCCGCTGGCGTAGATCAGCTCCAGCATGGCGCGGTCGCGCAGGCCCAGCGGGGTGTTCACGTCGGGCGCCGCAATCAATGCCTCCACCTGCGCCTCAGTCAGGGTCTTCACGCTGCGCGGCACCGACTTGGCCGTCAACAGTTTGAGTGTCGGGTCTACGCTGATAATGCGCTCACGCAGCGCCCAGCGGAAGTAGCGCTTGAGCACCGTGAGGCGGCGGTTAGACGAGCTGGCCTTGCCTGCGTCGTGTCGCCCACTGGTAGGTTTTTTCCCCGCGCCGCTGTGAGCTTTGGCCATGCGCGCCGCAAAGTAGTGGCCAATGTCCACATCCGTAGTGGTCTGGATACCCCGGCCATGCGTTTGCATTAGCCACGCGGCATACAAAGTCAGGTCACGCCGATAAGCCTCCAGCGTGTTTTTGGACAAGCCTTCTTCGAGCCAGATGGCGTCGATGAAGACGTCTATCGTCGCGTTGTCGGGTAATGGGGTGGCTGCAGATGTCACCGCGCTACTCTAGCGCAAAACGCGCTAGCGGCATTTACTGGTCCAGCGTGAGCTTCTGCTCAGTCACCACCTTTTTATACACCGCCAATTCAGCCGCCATTTGCTGGGCAAACTGCTCTGGGGTATTGCCGATGACGATGGAGCCAGTGTCTTCAATGCGTTTGCGCACAGCTGGGTCTTCCAGTGCCTTGCGCACGCCCGCGTTGACTTTGTCTACGATGTCTTTGGGCAAACCCTTGGGGCCGTAGATGCCGTAATACGCCATGCGGTTAACCGGCTCCAGGCCTACTTCTTTGAAGGTAGGCACGTTGGGCAACTGTGCCAGACGTTGGGGCGCAGCGACAACGATGGGTACCAAGCGGCCGCTTTGGATGAAGGGCAGCGCCGAGGGGGCGTTGTCAAAAATGACGGGCACCTGGCCCGCCACAGTGTCGTTCAGCGCCGGGCCTGCGCCGCGATAGGGAATGTGGGTGATAAACACGCCAGCCAGGCTTTTCCACAGCTCGGTTTGCAGGTGGCCAATGCCGCCGGTGCCCGACGACGCGTAGGCGTATTTGCCGGGGGACTTTTTTAGCTCGGCAATGAAGCCTTTGTAGTCTTTGGCCGGAAAGTTGGGGTTCACGGCTATTACGTTGGGCGTGGCCGCAATGTTGATGATGGGCGTGAAGTCTGTAGCCGCGTTGTATGGGATTTTGGAGTTAATGGCGGGGTTGGCTGCCGTGGTGGACACGGTGGCCATGCCCAGGCTGTAGCCGTCCGGCACGGCCTTGGCGGTCTCGTTAGCGCCTACTACGCCGCCGCCGCCTGCTTTGTTAACCACAATGACCGGCTGACCCAGGGCTTTACCCAAGGCATCGGCAATGGTGCGGGCCACGATGTCAGTGGTGCCGCCGGGTGCAAAGGGTACCTGTAGCTGAACCGGCTTGTTAGGGTAGCCCTGGGCATATAAACTGCCACTAGCCCAATAGAACATAGCACAAGAAACTACTGCTTTAATAGCATAACGTTTGGAAATTGTCATCTAAACTCTCCGAAAATAAACTGCACAAACCGATAATACCTGTTGTACTTAACGTGACTACTGTGGCTTACACATACGCGAAAACCCTTCCATGGTCTTTATGATGGAGGCCAATGAATTACGCCCAACTGCTTTTCCCTGATTTTTCGCTGATCGTCTGCGGTTATTTGATTTGCCGGTTTACGGCGCTGAACCGCACCGTGTGGGAGCAGGTGGACAGCCTGGTGTACTACTTCTTGTTCCCGGTGCTGCTGTTCCACTCCATCGTGCGCGCGCCGCTGGACGTGCGGGCCGCCTCCAGCCTGATAGCCGCTGCGTGGGCCACGGTGGTCTGCGGTATTTTGATCACCTACAGCATCGCCCTGCTCCCCAGAGTCAATGTGCGCGACCATGCCAGCGCGGCGCAAATTGGCTTTCGATTTAACTCGTTTATTGCACTGGCCTTGGCCGACCGCTTGGCCGGGCGCGAAGGACTGCTGTTGATTGCCATCATCATTGGCGTGTGCGTGCCCCTGTGTAATGTAGGCGCCATTTGGCCCATGACCAAACATTCGGGGGTAGGCCTAGGCAAAACGCTGCTGCGCAACCCGCTCATCATGGCGACGGCGGGTGGCCTGCTGGCTAACCAGCTGGGCTTCTCGGTACCCACATGGGCCGAAGTTACCGTTACGCGCATTGGCCAGGCGTCGCTGGCGCTGGGCCTGCTGGCCGCCGGTGCGGGCCTGCAACTGGCCAACGTATTTGGCAGCACCAGCAAGCGCATTGTGGGCACCGGGGTGCTGGCCGTGCGGCACCTCATCATGCCGCTGCTGGCCTGGTGCATGGTGCGCGCCTTTGGCCTCAACCCACTGCAAGCCACCGTGCTGCTGGCCTACAGTGCCCTGCCTACCGCATCTAGCTGCTACGTGCTAGCCGCGCGCATGGGCTACGACGGCGGCTTTGCAGCGGGCTTGGTCACCCTGTCCACCCTGCTGGGCTTGGCCAGCTTGCCGTTTGCGCTGGAATTTTTAAGGTAGCACCGATGGCTTGGCACGCAAAATTAGACCTGTATTACGCTAGCGCACCCTTGGCCGATGGCGCGCAGCGCACCACGGTGCAGTTTAAGCACGACGGCCCGTTGCGTGTGCTGCAAAGCCTATACCCCGAGGGCCCCGCCGTGTGCCACAACGTTCTGGTGCACCCGCCCGGTGGCATTGTGGGTGGCGATACTTTGGACATCACCGTGAAAGTCGATTCAGGTGCCCACGCCCTCATCACCACCCCTGCGGCCACGCGCTTTTACAAAAGCATGGGCGAGCCGGGCACGCAGCAGGTGAAGGTGCAACTGCACAGCGGCGCGCGGCTGGAATGGCTGCCGCTGGAGACGCTGGTGTACAACGGCTGCAATGCGTTTAACAGCGCCGTGTTTAGCCTAGCCCCCGGCGCAGAAATTATCGGCTGGGACATCACCGCCTTGGGCCTGCCGCACGCCAACCAGCCCTTTGAGCGCGGCAGCTTGCAGCAACACATCGAGGTCACCGGCGCATGGCTGGAGCGCGCCCTAATCGACGCGGCTGACACACGGCTTTTGAACAGCCCGCTGGGCCTGGCAGGCAACCTGTGCATGGGCAGCTTGTTCTTCGCCACGGGCGAGGCCATTTCGCGTGAACGGCGTGAGCATTTGCTGGAGGTTATTCGTTCGGTGATTGCTGAAGATGCGCTAGCCCCGACGACTGGGGCCACTGCGCCCAACTCGCGCGTGATCGTCGTGCGTACTTTGGCACCGATGGTGGAGCCCACTGTTGAGTTGCTGCAGCGCGTGTGGGTAGCGCTGCGGCATGCGGCGTGGGATATGCCTGCGCAGGTGCCGCGTATTTGGGCCATGTAGTCTGTTTGGGATTGCGCTTTCCCTTACCCTTGGTTTGTACGGGAGCAGGCCGGCGGCGTACTCAGCTACGCGGCTGTCCCCCGTGTTGGCCTATAGCCAACGACTCCTCCTTGATGCCGCTACGCTGAGTACACCGCCGACCTGCTCTTGTGATCATGGTTGGCGATCCACCGCTGCGCCTCAACCAAACCAGTACGCAGCTCTGGCGCTTGGTGTGCGCAGCGCAGCGGCATAAAGGAGGAGGCCGCAGGCCGGGGGACAGCCGCGAAGCTGTGCACACCAAGCGCCAGAGCGAGCACAGGCATGGAGTCATACTTGATACGTTATCCTTTATATAGCAACCAACTGCCGCACCGCATTAGCTTGCATGTCCTTCCCCAGCCCCCGCGCGATCACCTCGCCGCGCTCCATCACCAGGTAGTCGTCGGCCAGCTCCTCGGCAAAGTCGTAGTATTGCTCTACCAGCACTATCGCCATGTCGCCACGGTCGGCCAGCATGCGGATGACGCGGCCAATGTCTTTGATGATGCTGGGCTGGATGCCTTCGGTGGGTTCGTCCAGGATAAGTAGCTTGGGCTTGGCGGCCAGTGCGCGGGCGATGGCGAGCTGCTGCTGCTGGCCGCCCGACAGGTCACCACCCCGGCGTTTGAGCATTTGTTTCAGCACCGGAAACAGCTCGAACAGTTCGGGCGGCACGGGGGTGCTGGCGCTTTTGTAGGCCAGGCCCATGGCCAAGTTTTCTTCTACTGTCAGACGGGCAAATATCTCGCGGCCCTGGGGCACAAAGCCTATGCCTGCGCGGGCGCGGTTGTAGGGCGTGGCATCTTGAATGGCTTTGCCATCAAACTCGATGCTGCCGTTTTTAATGGGTACCAGGCCCATCAGCGATTTGAGCAAGGTGGTTTTGCCTACGCCGTTGCGGCCCAGCACTACCGTGACTTTGCCTAGCTGGGCCTCCATACTCACGTCTCGCAGAATATGCGAGCCGCCGTAGTACTGGTTGACGTTAGAAACTTTTAAAACCATGATCAACGTCCTAAATACACTTCAATCACCCGCTCATCCTGCTGCACTTGGTCTAAGGTACCCTGCGCGAGCACCGCTCCGTCGCACAACACGGTGACGATTTCGGAGATTGCTTTGATAAAGCTCATGTCGTGCTCCACCACCATCAGGCTATGTTTGCCTTTGAGGGTAAGAAATAGCTCTGCGGTGCGGGCAGTCTCTTCGTCTGTCATTCCCGCTACGGGTTCGTCTAGCAACAGCAGTTTGGGGTCTTGCATCAAGAGCATGCCAATTTCTAGCCATTGCTTTTGGCCGTGGCTGAGGTTGCCTGCCATGCGGTTCACACTGTCAGCCAGATGGATGGTGTGCAAAATTTCGGCTACGCGGTCGCTTTGCGCGGAGTCGAGTTTGAAGAACATCGACGGCTTGACGTTCTTGTCCGTCTTCAACGCGAGCTCCAGGTTTTCAAACACCGTGAGCTGCTCAAACACGGTGGGTTTTTGGAATTTTCGGCCAATGCCCATTTGCGCGATTTGGGATTCGTTGTAGCGCAGCAGGTCGATGGTGGAGCCAAAGAAAACCGTGCCGCTTTGGGGGCGGGTTTTGCCGGTGATGATGTCCATCATGGTCGTCTTGCCTGCACCGTTGGGGCCGATGATGCAGCGCAGCTCACCGGGGGCAATATCCAGCGACAGGTTATTGATGGCTTTGAAGCCGTCAAAGCTTACCGTCACGTCTTCCAGGTACAAAATGCGGCCATGGGTAATGTCTACCTCGCCCGGTGTGGCCATACGCGCGTAGCCAGCGTTGTGCCCACCAGACTGCGTGTTGGCACCCTTGGCCTGCGCACGCGTCTCGGCGCGCTTGGCGCCTTCTTCCAGCAGATCGGGAGTCATGCCCTGCCCTCCTCTTTGTTATTACCCGTGAACTTTCTCACCAAGCCCACGATGCCTTGCGGCAAAAACAGCGTGACAGCAATAAACATGGCACCCAAAAAGTACAACCAGTACTCCGGGAACGCCACGGTAAACCAGCTCTTGGCACCGTTGACTAAAAACGCGCCCACGATCGGGCCAATCAAGGTAGCACGGCCACCTACTGCGGCCCAGATGGCAATCTCAATCGAGTTGGCGGGCGACATTTCACTGGGGTTAATGATGCCCACCTGCGGCACATACAGCGCGCCGGCCACGCCGCACATGACGGCCGAGATGACCCAAATCGTCAGTTTGTAAGCCACCGGGTTGTAGCCCGAGAACATGACCCGCGTTTCAGCATCGCGGATGGCTTGCAGCACGCGGCCAAACTTGCTTTGCACCAGCCAGCGCGAGAACAGGTAAAAGCCAAGCAGCGTAAAGCCTGTAATCACAAACAGCACCATGCGCGTGCTTTGCGTGGCTACGGGGATGTCCAAAATACGTTTGAAATCGGTAAAACCGTTATTGCCGCCAAAGCCCGTCTCGTTGCGGAAGAATAGCAACATGGCCGCATAGGTCAAAGCCTGCGTGATGATGGAAAAATACACGCCTTTGATGCGCGAGCGGAAGGCAAAGAAGCCAAACACCAGTGCGAGCAATCCGGGCGCCAGGATGACCATGGCCATTTGGAAAACGAACCATTCGCTTCCCGTCCAGTGCCAGGGCAGGGTCTTCCAGTCCAGGAACACCATAAAGTCAGGCAGCTCGCTTTTGTAGTTGCCCTCCAGGCCAATCTGGCGCATCAGGTACATGCCCATGGCATAGCCGCCCAGCGCGAAAAACAGGCCATGGCCCAAGGACAAAATGCCGGTGTAGCCCCAGATCAAGTCTATGGCCAACGCGCAGATGGCAAAGCACATGATCTTGCCTACCAGCAGCACGGCAAAGTCGCTCATGTGGAAGATGCTGCCCAGCGGCACCACCAAATTAAGCAGAGGCGCTACGGCGCACAGCACGATCAGCACGGTGAGGAAGGTAGCCCAGCCTTTGCGGGTTAGCAAGGGGGCGGGCGTGGGGAGAGTGAATTGTGCTGCGCTCATGCTTCTGCGCTCCGGCCCTTCATCGCAAAAATGCCTTGCGGACGTTTTTGGATAAAGATGATGATGAAAACCAGAATGGCAATCTTGGCCAGCACCGCGCCCGCCCAGCCTTCGAGGTATTTATTGAGAATGCCCAAGCCCATGGCCGCATACACTGTGCCAGCCAGTTGCCCCACACCACCTAGCACCACCACCATGAATGAATCGACGATGTAGCTCTGGCCCAAGTCTGGCCCCACGTTGCCGATCTGGCTGAGTGCGCAGCCTGCCAAGCCTGCAATGCCTGAGCCCAAGGCAAAGGCATAGGTGTCGATACGCGCAGTGTTCACGCCCATGCACGAAGCAATCGAGCGGTTTTGCGTGACCCCGCGCACGAACAGGCCCAAGCGAGTTTTGCTGATCAGCAGCGCTACGCCTGCCAATACCAGCACTGCAAACACGATGATCAAGATGCGGTTGTAGGGCAAGGACAGGTTAGGCAAAATCGCCACGCTGCCGCTCATCCACGAGGGGTTTTCTACGCCCACGTTTTGCGCGCCAAATATGGTGCGCACCAGTTGCATCAGCATCAGGCTGATACCCCAAGTGGCCAGCAAGGTCTCTAGGGGGCGGCCGTACAAGAAGCGGATCACGCTGCGCTCCAACGCAGCGCCGACCGAAGCAGACGCCATGAACGCGACAGGGATGGCCGCTATCAAATACCAGTCAAACGCGCCCGGCAAGTAGCTGCGAAACAAGCCTTGCACCACATAGGTGGCGTAGGCGCCAATCATGATCAGCTCGCCGTGCGCCATGTTGATGACACCCATTAGGCCGTAAGTGATGGCCAAGCCCAGCGCCGCTAAAAGCAAAATGGAGCCCAAACTTAAGCCGGTGAACATGATGCCCAGCTTGTCACCCAGGCCCAGTGTGGACTGGATTTGCGTGAGGGACTTTTGCAGCTGTGCCTTGACGTCGGCATCCGTCTCGGCATTCAAGCGGTCATTGAGCAGCAATTGGGTTGCGGGGTTTTTGCTGTCGGCCAGTGCTTTGGCGGCTTCCATGCGCTTGGCTTTGTCCGCGCTGCCCAACATGGCGGCTGCGCGTGCCAAGGTAAGCTGGGCTTTCAGATCGGCATTGATCTCTGCGGCCAAGGCTTTGTCCAGCAAAGGCAGCTTGCCTTCATCGGGGTCTTTCAGCAGTGCCTGCACACCGGCAGCGCGCAATGTGTCGTCTTTGCTAAACAGTTTGAGGGCCGCCAGAGCCGTATCTATCTCGCCGCGCATGCGGTTGTTGTTGTTCACGTCTTCCAGCGCAGCAGGCATGGCCACTTCTGCACCAGTGACGGGGTCGGTAGCTTTGCCGTCTTTCACCACCACCACTTTGTCACCCGCAATCTTCACGGCATCGTCCGCCATCGCTTGGACGAATGCGTTGGTTTTCTCGTTGGCCACCAGCATGGCCTTGTTCAAGGCTTCTATACGTGCATCATTTTCGCCTGTAGCCATGCTTTTAGCTTCACTGGCCGTCAAAGAATATGCGTGGCCAGCTACAAACAATGTAGCAAGCAGTAGTAATAATTTTTTACGCACCATCGTGGTTCATTTCATTTTTAGACGTAGCAACGGCGTGGGGTAACGTGTCACCACCACGCCGTTCAGGGGTGTAGTTGGTATTTAGCCAACTACTAGCTAGGCAAAATTACTTCTTTGCTGGCTCGTCAGGCTTCTTGTCGTTGCCCTCGATGTAAGGTGACCATGGCTTGGCCTTGACGGGGCCTGGTGTCTTCCACACCACGTTGAACTGGCCGTCGGCTTTGATCTCGCTGATGAACACGCTCTTGTGCAGGTGGTGGTTTTTCTCGTCCATCTTGCTGGTAATGCCAGAAGGTGCGGTGAAGGTTTGGCCAGCCATGGCGGCAATGACTTTGTCGGTGTCGGTGGACTTGGCCTTTTCTACGGCTTGCTTCCACATGTTGATACCGATGTAAGTAGCCTCCATCGGGTCATTGGTCAAAGGCTTGTCTTTGTGACCAGCTATGCCCTTGGCTTTGGCGTACGCAGCCCACTTCTTTTCAAACTCGGCGTTGGCTGGGCTCTTGATCGACTGGAAGTAGTTCCACGCAGCCAAGTGGCCTACCAGCGGCTTGGTGTCCACGCCGCGCAGCTCTTCTTCGCCTACGGAGAAGGCGACTACGGGCACGTCTTTGGCCTTCAAACCTGCGTTACCCAGCTCTTTGTAGAAAGGCACGTTGGAGTCACCGTTGATAGTGGACACTACGGCGGTTTTGCCGCCAGCAGAGAATTTCTTCACGTCAGCCACGATGGTCTGGTAGTCCGAATGGCCAAACGGGGTGTACTTCTCGTCGATGTCGGTGTCTTTCACGCCCTTGCTCTTGAGGTAGGCGCGCAAGATTTTGTTGGTGGTGCGTGGGTACACATAGTCGGTGCCCAGCAATACCCAGCGCTTGGCCGCGCCGCCGTCTTTGCTCATCAGGTAGTCCACCGCAGGAATAGCCTGCTGGTTAGGCGCTGCACCGGTGTAGAACACGTTTTTGGAGAGCTCTTCACCTTCGTACTGCACGGGGTAGAACAGCAAGCCGTTCAGCTCTTCCACTACTGGCAACACCGATTTACGTGACACGCTGGTCCAGCAACCGAAGATGACGGAGACTTTGTCTTGTGTGAGCAGTTGCTTGGTTTTTTCTGCGAACAGGGGCCAGTTGGATGCTGGATCGACAATCACAGGCTCGAGCTTTTTTCCCATCACGCCGCCCTTGGCATTGATCTCGTCAATGGCCATCAGCACAGTGTCTTTCAACACTGTCTCAGAGATAGCCATGGTGCCCGACAGGCTGTGCAAAATGCCTACCTTGATAGTGCCACCAGCTTGTGCAAATGCTGCGCTAGACATGCCCAGACCCAAGGCAATGGAAGCGGTAAGCGACTTAAGAGTGCCGCGACGGTTCATGTGTGTTCTCCAGAGAGTGAATTGGTTGAAGGACGATCGGTGTGATCGAATAACTATTTGCAACTCTTGTGCCAATTCAAATAAAAATCGTCTAGCGCCTGTAAGTAGATACAAACCCTGCCTTGTGTCGCCATGGCTGGATTTAACTGCACCGTTTTAGTACCATGGCCGTTTTACTAGCGCAGCAGGCTATGGCAATGGCACCAAATGGATGCGGCGCACCAAAAAGATCCGTAAATCACCGCGCACCACAAGGCAGCACAGGCACAATAGTTGCGATGCCTCTATATAAGTAAGCCACAGAGACCTAAATCCATGGAACTCACGCCACGTGAAAAAGACAAGCTGTTGATCTTCACCGCCGCCCTGCTGGCCGAGCGGCGCAAGGCGCGAGGGCTCAAGCTCAACTATCCCGAGGCGGTTGCGTTGATCAGCGCCTACGTGATGGAGGGCGCCCGCGACGGCAAAACGGTGGCGGCGCTGATGAGCGAAGGCCGCGCTGTGCTGACCCGCGCCGACGTGATGGACGGCATCGCCGAGATGATTCCGGACATTCAGGTAGAAGCCACCTTCCCCGATGGCACCAAACTGGTGACGGTGCATCAGCCGATTGCATAAATTATCCAGTCACGGCATTCACTCGCGCGTAATTTTAATCAAAGAGGTCTTGCATGTTCAAAACAAATACTACTAAATTAATAGCTGCTTGTGCTATGTTCCATTGGGCTGGTGGCACATTTGCCCATGAAAACCATGGTTTGACAGGTTCCCACTGGCATGCCACTGATGTGTGGGGCTTTGTGGCGCTGGGCGCGATGGTGGCCGTGGCTGTTTGGCTCAGCCGGGGCGGCAAATGATCCCCGGTGAATTGATCACCGACAGCGGTGATCATGCTTTGAACGTGGGGCGACGCGCCATCACTCTGCTGGTCAAGAACGCGGGTGACAGGCCCATCCAAGTCGGCTCGCACTACCATTTTGCAGAGACCAATGCGGCCCTCAGCTTTGACCGCCTGGCGGCCCGCGGCATGCGCCTCAATATTGCCAGCGGCCTGGCTGTACGCTTTGAGCCCGGCCAGCAACGCACCGTGGAGCTGGTGGACTACGCGGGTGAGCGCAAGGTGTACGGATTTAACGCCCAAGTGCAAGGAAAGCTGTGATGGCCACCATACAAAAACGCGCCTACGCAGAAATATTCGGCCCCACGGTAGGTGACCGTGTGCGCCTGGCCGACACCGACCTGATCATTGAAGTTGAAAAAGACTACACCCTGGGCGCAGGCAGCTACGGCGAAGAGGTGAAGTTTGGTGGCGGCAAAACCATCCGCGACGGCATGGCGCAGTCGCAACGCACGCGCAATGAGGGTGCCGTGGACACGGTGATGACCAATGCCCTGATCATCGACCACTGGGGCATCGTCAAAGCCGACATCGGTTTGAAGAATGGCCGCATCGTCGCCATTGGCAAAGCGGGCAACCCCGATGTGCAGCCGGGCATCGACATCATCATCGGCCCCGGCACCGAGATCATCAGTTGCGAGGGCAACATCGTCACGCCCGGCGGTATTGACACGCACATACACTTTATCTGCCCACAGCAGATTGAAGAGGCGCTGTCCAGCGGCATCACTACCATGTTTGGCGGCGGCACCGGCCCGGCCACGGGCACGCTGGCCACTACCTGCACGCCCGGTGCTTGGCACCTGGAGCGCATGCTGCAGGCGGCCGACGCCTTCCCGATGAACCTGGGCTTTTTGGGCAAAGGCAATGCGTCCCTGCCCGCTGCGCTGCATGAGCAGATCAACGCCGGGGCCATGGGCCTGAAACTGCACGAAGACTGGGGCACCACCCCAGCGGCCA
The DNA here is from genome assembly GCA_043766985.1 of Polaromonas sp. Classification (GTDB taxonomy): domain Bacteria; phylum Pseudomonadota; class Gammaproteobacteria; order Burkholderiales; family Burkholderiaceae_C; genus JAAFIP01. The sequence goes on along the minus strand of JAYUHM010000116.1, from coordinate 5,537 downwards.
TCAGCAACTGTTTGGATGTGGCCGAGCTGACGGACACCCAAGTATCCATCCACAGCGACACGCTCAACGAATCGGGCTTTGTAGAAAACACCATTGCTGCCACCAAGGGCCGCACCCTGTGCGCCTTCCACACCGAAGGCGCCGGCGGCGGCCATGCGCCTGACATCATGCGCGTAGTGGGCGAGGCCAACTTTTTGCCCAGCTCGACCAACCCCACCATGCCCTACACCGTCAACACGCTGGACGAGCATGTGGACATGCTGATGGTGTGCCACCACCTGGATGCCAGCATTGCCGAAGACCTGGCCTTTGCCGAAAGCCGCATTCGCAAAGAGACCATAGCGGCAGAAGACATCTTGCACGACCTGGGCGCTATCAGCATGTTCAGCTCCGACTCGCAAGCCATGGGCCGCGTGGGTGAGGTCATCATCCGCTGCTGGCAAACGGCGCACAAGATGAAGCAGCAGCTCGGCTGGATGCCCCCACCTTCCGTTCGGGCTGAGCCTGTCGAAGCGCTCTTGCGTAACGACAATTACAGAGTTAAGCGTTATCTAGCCAAGCTGTGCATCAACCCCGCCATTTCCCACGGCATCAGCCACGAGGTAGGCAGCATTGAACCCGGAAAATTTGCCGACCTGGTGGTGTGGAAGCCCGCATTCTTTGGTGTCAAACCCTCCCTCATCATCAAAGGCGGCAGCATAGCCATGGCCGCCATGGGCGACGCCAACGCGAGCATCCCCACACCCCAGCCGGTGCACTACCGCCCCATGTTTGGTGCCTATGGCAGATCACTGCACAAATCGTCCCTCACCTTCATCTCGCAGGCGGGCTTGGCAGCTGGCGTACCCGAGCGCTTTGGCCTGCAAAAAACCATCGCTACGGTTAAAAACAACCGCAACATCACCAAGCGCGACATGGTGCACAACCACTACTTGCCTACCATGGAGATTGACGCGCAAACCTATGCGGTGCGGGCCGACGGAGTGCTGCTAACCTGCGAGCCTGCAGTAAGCTTGCCCATGGCGCAGCGCTACTTTTTGTTCTGATTGATTCAATCTGAGTTACGCTCTGGCGATGGAATTACACGAACGATTTGTATCGGCCTGTATGGGCGCTATCTGGGGTGCAGTACTCGGTGTATTTGTTGGTTTATTTTTCCACTTCATTGTTGGCCATGACTTTGATAAAGGGTTTTTAATATTTAATTGGAAAAATACCATCATTGGTTGTGCTGGTTTATTCGCTGCAATGGGCCTGATATTTAAAGCCTCTGTAGGTACAGCTATTGGCACACTAATGAACTGGGCTTGGAATGGCATACAACTTGAAAATTCCAACAGTCTATGGTTCAACGTGTTGATTGCTTGCGCTGTCATTTTGATTTGGTATTTATATACAAAAGGTTGATGTGCTGAATTGTTCTAAATTGGTTTCTCAAGGCGCAGGTCTGGCACCCGTGTTGCTCAAACGCGCCCACACCGTAAAACTCGACTGGGACGTGCGCCAAAAAAGCCGCTTCGACTGCACTGACTCTGCGGGGCGGCAACTCGGCGTGTTTTTGCCGCGCGGCACCACCGTGCGTGGTGGCGATGTGCTGGTGGCTGAGGACGGCTCGCTGGTGCGCGTGCTGGCGGCTCCGCAAACGGTGCTGCGTATCACGCATTGCAGCGCGCATGGCACACCTTACGATTTGATTCGCGCAGCCTACCACTTGGGTAACCGGCATGTGCAGATTGAGTTGAAACCCGATCACCTAAAAATTGAGCCAGACCATGTGCTGGCTGACATGCTGCAGGCGATGCATTTGATAGTCAACACCGTGACCGAGCCGTTTGAACCCGAAGCGGGTGCCTATGCGCAAGGCGGGCATGCACATACAGGCAGCCACGACCACGCGCACAGCCACGCACCTGGTGCTGAGCCTGCAAAAGCCCACGATCACCATAGCCACTGATGCACAACCCCACGGCACTGCCTGCGCCTAGCCTTCTGCAACTCATCTGGCTCGCGTCTCCCGCGCTGCCAGTAGGCGGGTTTTCATATTCAGAAGGCTTGGAAGCAGCAATTAATAGTGCACAAGCTGCTACGGAATTAGAAGCAAGCAATTGGTTGATTGACCAATTGCAACTCAGCCTGTCCCGTGGCGATTTGGCAGTGATTGCCAAAGCCATCCCCGCATGGCGGCGTGCAGATATGTCGCGCGTGGTGGAACTCAACCAGTGGGTATTGCAAACGCGCGAGAGCCACGAGTTTCGTTTGCAAACCGAACAAATGGGCCGATCACTAGCGCAGTGGCACCAACAACTCAACGAGCACAGCGCCCTCGCTTTGCAACAATTTCAAGAGCACAGCGCTGACGATCAACCCGCTACTTACCCAATCGCTTTTGCCTTAGCTGCCAGTAGCACCCTAGCCAGCGTGCGCGACTCTTGCCTGGCTTTTGCTTTCGGTTGGGCCGAAAACATGGTGGCAGCTGCCGTCAAATCCATCCCTCTCGGCCAAAGCGCAGGCCAACGCATATTGGCACGGTTGGCCGATAATATTCCCAGCGCCGTGGATTACGCGATCAGCCTGCAAGACAGCCAACGCCAAGCTTTCAGCCCCATGCTGGCAATTTTGTCTGCGCAACACGAAACTCAATACTCAAGATTGTTCCGATCATGACTAATCTACACCACATCAAAAACCGTACAAAAAAACTCCCCCCTCTGCGCGTAGGCATAGGCGGCCCGGTGGGTTCAGGCAAAACCACCCTGCTGGAAATGCTGTGCAAAGCCATGCGTGACAAATACGACTTGGTCGCCATCACCAATGATATTTACACCAAGGAAGACCAGCGCATTCTCACCGTGAGCGGTGCGTTGGAAGCGCAGCGCATCATGGGCGTAGAAACGGGCGGTTGCCCGCACACCGCCATCCGCGAAGACGCCTCCATCAACCTGGAAGCCATCGACCGCATGCTGGAGCAGTTCCCTAATGCCGACATCGTGTTTGTAGAAAGCGGCGGCGACAACCTGGCCGCTACTTTCAGCCCCGAGCTGTCCGACCTGACCATCTATGTGATCGACGTTGCAGCGGGCGAAAAAATCCCCCGCAAAGGCGGCCCCGGCATTACCAAGAGCGACCTGTTCGTCATCAACAAAACCGACTTGGCGCCCTATGTAGGCGCTAATTTGGACGTGATGGAAGCCGATACCCAGCGCATGCGCCAACATGCCAGCGGCGCGCGGCCCTATGTGATGACGAATTTAAAAACGCTGGTAGGGGTAGACCAGGTGGTCTCGTTTATTGAGACCAAGGGCATGCTGCAAACCGCATTAGCCTAGCCTTGCTAACCAATCCCGCACTTGCAGGGCAACCCACAGCCCATCGTCCAAAGGCAGGTCATGCCCGGCGCTGGGGTGCAGGCGCTGGGCACACTGCCAATGCCTGGCCAGTGCTTTGGAGCAGGCTACAGACACCAGATGATCTTGCTCACTGGCTAACACCAGAGTGGGAGTTACGGGCGCTGCGCTGTCAGCGCGAAAGCGTGCAGCAGCAAACAGTTGCCTCAACGCATTGGCGCGGGCAACGGGTCTACGCTGCCTGATGCTCAACCACTGCGGTAATACCGATGCATCACCTCGGTTACTGGTAAGACGCAGCACCGTTTGCTCCCATACCTGGGGTGCAGCATCTAGCAAAACCAGTTTTAACGAAGCGCCATAGTTGGCGGGCAAGAGTCGCTCGTAAAAAGGGTTGAAGGGCCGCATGCTGGTGTTGATCAGCACTTGGGCAGCCAACTCCTGTGGATAGGCCTTGCCCCATGCCACCGCCACCATGGCCCCCAGAGACATGGCCAGCACATGGTAGGGGGGCGCAAGGCGGCGTAATGCAAGCTTAGCGCGGCAATGCGCCACCATGTCTTGCACTCGCCAAGGACTGGGCTGTTGGTTGAACACGCCATTACCCGGTAGGTCAAGAGTGATCACTTGGGCATCCGGCAGCGCCTGCTGAAATTGCGCCACAAACTCCCCCCAGTGCCCGCTTTCGCGAGTCAAGCCACGCAGAAGTATCCAGGTAGCCGTGTTGTCGGTCATGGCGCTTTAATACCACTCTTGCAGAGCGCGTGCGTGCTGTTGGGCGCGGGTCTCAGCCTTGGGTAGCCACAGCGCGTGGCCGCAGGCTGCACGGGACAAAAAATCCAGCAGCAGCTGGTGCTGGCGCAGCACGCGTTGCTGGCGGTGTTCAATCAAAGGATTAAAAATGCCGTGTCGCGAGAAAAGCTGGCGTGGGTTTTTCTTCACCCACAGCCAAGAGCCCATCTCCAGCGTCAGCGGTAAAAACACCCGCTGCGGCTGCGCCTTGGATGACTGAAGGTACAAATAGTCCCATAGGTCACCATGCGCGAGGTACTGCAGGCTTTGCGGCTCAATGATGTAGCGGTGGTGGCTGTTGGACTGCACAAAAATACTTTTAAGCGCGTGCATTTCTGCCAAATGGACAATGGGCGCGCGGGTATGCGCATAAGGAAACCAGACACGGTCGCGGGCACCAAAGCCTGAATGGCAGTCTACCGACACGCTGAAGTCGCGCGTCAATAACTCTGCTTGCACGACATCGCACACGGCTTGATTTTCAATCTCCATGGGCTGGCCCTTGGAGCCCCGGTACCACGGTATTCCTGAGCTGATGCGCTGTCCACCTACCAAGAAGGGCACCGGGTCGTGCGCATCGACAGGCGCATTGCGCATAAGGTCTACCCCGTTGGGGTTGGCCCGGGTGCCCAAGCCCATGCCGCCGGGGTTAACCACGGGCATAAACACCAGTCGCACCGATTCAAGCTGCTTGTGCAATGTGCTGTCCCACTGCAGGCGCATGACCAAGCTTTGCAGATAGGCAATCACCACTCCAGCGCCGATGCGCTCCAGACCATGCACACCACCAAAGTAGCCCACTGCGGGCACATGGTGCGAAGGGCTACCCAAGGTAATCACATGTACCGGGTAACTGCCGCCGCCAGGCAGATGGACGTCGCAAACAACACGCGCCTCTAGCCAGCCAGCACCCAATTCAATGATGCGCTCCAAAGCGTCCAGCTCAGGCAGTTTGGGTAGGGTCACGGTGGTTTAACGCACATGACTGCAACACGGTCATCATGGCAGCAGAGCATACAGGCGCTGCAAGCTAACGGAGAGATTTGCGCATCAGGCGTCGTAATTCTGCACTGACACACAATCGTCACATCACAGGTGTAGTCTTACTCGTTAGCTACAAACCTTTAAGGTGCTCTACGATGATGCATAAAGCTGCTTTTTTTCGGGTCATTGCGATACCGGCCTGCATGGCTTGGGGCATGCTCGAATTTTTTGCCCTGCAGCGCTCTCGCCTGCGGCACCGTCGCGGGGCTGTTTAAGCCGGAGCCGTTGGAGTCTGAGCTTGACTCTTGGCTAACTTGGCGGAAGCTGTGAGATTCGAACTCACGGAGGTCGTAAAACCTCGGCAGTTTTCAAGACTGCTGCATTCAACCGCTCTGCCAAGCTTCCTTTAGTTGAAGC
>JAYUHM010000115.1:0-1884 GCA_043766985.1 Polaromonas sp. | reverse complement strand
CCTTGTGCCTGCGCAGCAAAAAGATCATTGCCTTGGGCGCTGAAGGCCTCAACCGCGCCTTGGGCGCAGGCAGCGGATTGGGTCAGCTGGCCCAGACGCTCATGGGCGCGCGATGCTTCCAGCAAAAGGTGCGCTGCTGCTGCGGAAACCGAGCCGTGTTGAGCTAGGTAGGCCTGGATGTCTGCCAACCGCGCCAGGGTGCGGGCTTTGTCGCCGCCAGTTATAGAAGAAAAGGCGGGTGTTTGCAGGGTGGGCACATCAACCCGCGCACTCAGTGAAAAATTGCAAACGGTCTCGCGCCAGTTCCACAGATCGGGCGCGCTATGGGCGGCCTCGGTCACGCTGGCGTCTGGTAGCCACAAAATCACGAGATGGGGAAAAGCGTCCGCCAGGCGTTCGCGCAGCACATTGGCCTGGTGCCACCAGGGCGCATCGGGCAGCCAGCCCGCTGTGAATGTGACCTGCAGCCGTTGCGCCCCCTCCGCATTGACTTTAGACAGGGCGTGAAGCCAGTCCAAGGGGGTTTGTGTGGGGAGCAGCGTGAGGTGCGCGGAGGCTTTGAGACGATCCAGCCGGGCAATCAGCTCGTCCCGGTAGATCTCTGCATTGACCACGGCAAAAACCCAACTGTGATGGGTGCGCCGCACCCAAAGGCGTGCCAGGCGAAGGAAGTCTCCCGAATGCTCGCTGCGTACTTCTCCGACCGGGGCCAAGCCGCCGTTAGGTGCGATCAGCGGTGCCACCATAGGATGTCAATATGCAGTTGTCACGACGCAGGGGGCAAGATGGGCGGCAAGTTGCCGATGTTGCCCGCCTGGCTTGCCTGGTATTCATATTCAGCCTTCGCCCGCGCATAGCCTGCGATCTCACGCACCAGGGGATGGCTGCGCCACCAATAGTTGTTGTATTCCAGCAGAACCAGCTCGTACAGCATTTTCATGCGGGCCTCGGTTCTGCCTTTGTCGGTGCCTTTGGAGGCGTCAATCTTGACAATTTCCGCCCAATTTTCCTGTAACACGTTGCGTTCGGCATCGGCTGCCAGGTCCCGCACTGCACGCTGCGCCACCGCCAGCGTCACGGGAGCCGCATCCAGCCTGCTAAAGCAACCCCTTACCAGACGGAGCAAGTCGCGCGGGTGCCCACCGCTCATGCGCGCCAGGTACTTGACGGTTTCAACACTGTCAAAGTAGCTAAACGGCATACGTTTGGCCACCAGATCGAGCAAGGCGTCCAGGGCCGCTGGTTGCTCGGTTTCGTCGCGGTCAAATATTTTCACCATGGGCAGCCTCAGACGCTGGTCAAACCGCTGGGCCAGGCTGCCCTCTTCCAGCAACACAGCAATGGGTGCGCACAAAATGATGTTGGTTTGAATTTGGCCCAACTGGCTGACATCGCTTTTGAAAAAGCGCACCGAATCTTCGTGCGCAAGTTTGTCAGTGCCGTCAATGATGAACAGCAATGGACCTTTGCCAGCGGCGTTCAACAGGTCATTGGCGTGGGCAATGAGGGCATTCAAACTTGCGTTCAGGGTGGTAAAGCCATCTCGCACCTCTTTTCGCAACTCTTCGCGGTAGCTCGCGCCTGCGCGGATTTTCGAGGTAAAGACTGCAAAAAACTTGACCAAAAAGGGGATTCCAGTTTCCGCACTTGCCTGGGCCTTGAGTTCCATCTCCAGATCTTTGAAGCGTTCTTGCTTGATGATTCGCGTCTCGAACCATTCCATCACGGGATTGATAAAAAGCGACTGCGGCGTCAAGTGATTGGCTTCGAGTGCCAGGATCACCCGGTGCGCCAAGGCAATCCAGAGGTCACTGAAACGCAGGTTGTTGATGTCCAGAACCTTGGTCAGCTCCAAATGGCTTACCGTGTAGGTCTCTTTGAACA
>JAYUHM010000114.1:0-13603 GCA_043766985.1 Polaromonas sp. | reverse complement strand
TGCTGTGCGGCGCGCAGTGGCGGCCTTGGGATGGCATTTTGCTGTCGGCGGGCGGTAACGACCTGATCGACGCCTTGGGCCACACCGGCATTGCCAACCCCGCCCTGCGCCTGTTTCTTAAACCCAGCGAACGTACTGGCGACCCATCGCAAGGCGCCAGCTACGTGTCAGCCGCGGGCTGGGCCACCTTTGAGACCTATCTGCGCGCCGTTTTTGCAGCCCTGATGGCTATGCGCGACCTGCGCATGCTCAACCACAACATACCCGTGTTTTTGCACACCTACCACTACCCCACCATCCGCAACGCGCCCGCTGGCCCGGGTATGGGGCCATGGCTCTTTAAAGCGGCGGTAGACTTTGCAATACCCCCAAACCTGTGGCCCGCAGTCACCAAAACCATCTACGACCAGTTTGCCGACCTGCTGATTGCCATTGCACTGGGCCACAGCAATATGCACGTATTCGACTCTGCCCGGCGGGTTAGCCTTGTGCCTGCGGCAGCTGATACACCCAAAGAAAGCGGCGACTGGATGAACGAGATCCACCTAACGTGGCAAGGCTATGAAAAGCTGGCGCTGGCGTGGGCCGCCAGCATTGCAACGCAGCTACCTTAACCACCAAATACTATATATTTGATAGCAGCTTGTGCTATACTCTATCGGGCTGGCGGCCTAAATGGTACACAAACAGTGCCCGCACGGCGTTCACAACCCTTTACTTGGGTTTAAGCATGTGAAAGTTCAGCAGGCGCGTGGCTATCACCGTCTCGGCTAAAAAGCACAGCAGGGCCAGCAAAAAGCAGCCCACCCCGGCCAAGAAGCCCACTACCGCCCAGCGGGCGCTTTGAAAGCCCGTGGTTTCGCCCAAAAACAGCAAAATAATCGTCAGGCCAATCAAAAAGGCGCAGGTGGTTAGCAGCGCAATGCAACCGTTGGCCAGCCGCCCCCGCTGGCGCAGCTCGGCCAGCTCGGTGGTGCTGCGCTCCAGCAGCTCGGCATCGTGCGACGCACGCGCCAGGTCTTCTATCTTGCGCGCCCGGTCAATAATGCGCGCCAGCCGCCCTGCCACCGCGCCGATCATGCCCGACACCGCGGTCAGCAAAAACACCGGGGCCACTGCCAGTTGAATGCCGTGGGTGATGGCGTCGTTGTTGATAGGTATGGGCATGGGGTAGAGTTTGCCATCAATTCGCCGCAAAGCAGTACATCAGGCCGCCGCCGCCCGTGGCCTTCAGGTCGTCTAGGCTGCAGCCGCGCGAAGGGTGGGAAGAGTTCCACGACTTCATGGGTGCCGAGTCGTTCAGGCCCATGCGGTCGTGGTGGCCCACGATGGCCGAGCCAGCGCCGCTCAATGTCCAATTGCCGCAGGTAGTGTCTTTAGCCTCGGTGGATGCGCGGCCGTCGTCGGTGGAGCCGGTGAGGATGTCGTGCAGGTTAACCGGGTCGCCACGGCCGCTGACCACGCCGCCTGTTTCGGTTAGCGCGGTTTGCTTGTTCAGCTTGTTGCTGCCGTGCAGCTCGGCCACGTTGGCGGCTACCACCTCGCCTTTGGCATTCATCCACGGGCCGCGGCCAATGCGGTCGCGGGCGTTAACCGGCGTTGCGCCTGTGGCGCTAAGGTAGGCGCGCCAGGTTTTGCCGCCTGCACCCGCGCTGGCGGCCAGCTTGCCGCAGTAGGCATCGGCCCCGGCCAAGCCGCCAAAATCGGCGCCTTTGCCGGGGTTGGCGCTGGTAACAAAAAAGCCCATGCCACTGAACGAACCGGCCGGTGCGCTACCGGACATAGGTGCGTTCTGGGCACAGGCCGCCAACAGGGTGGCTGCGGCAAGGCTACTGGCTAGGGCGAAAACACGACGTGACATGGTGGATCTCCTGACATTGAGGTTATGGGGGTTGCTCTGACTGCCGTGCACCGCCGGAGTTCCCTGAAAGCGCCTGGCTTGGGTTGCCTTTGTTTTGTACGGGAGCAGGTCGGCGGTGTACTCAGCTCCGCGGCTTCAACACACAACCATCCCAATACGCAGCCCTGGCGCTTGGTGTGCACAGAACGGTAGTCGGCTCCCCTACCTTCGAACGCATATAAAGTCGCAGGTTGATGCGCCTTTTGCGGGCGCTTGCACGGGTTTAGCCAACTGCTCTTACACTGCACTCCCATGGGCATATCACACACTTTGCTTTTTACTGTGCAAACGTTAGGCGCATTGTTGCTGGCACTGGCGGCGCCATGGGCGCAGGCGGCGGCGGTGGTGGAGGTAAAAACCTCGCACGCGGGTGACCTGGTGCAGGTGCATGCCCATGCCAGCATTACCGCGCCGCTAGACGTGGTGTGGGGCACCCTGACCGACTACGAACGCTTGCCGCAGTTTATTCCGGGCCTCAAAACCAGCAAGGTGATTGCGCGCAACGGCACTACCGCCACGGTGCAGCAGTCCGGCGAGGCGCGGTTTTTCTTTTTAACTGTGCCTATTGACGTCACGCTAGAGTCCACCGAGAGCCCGCCCACCATTGAGGTGCGGCGCGTGTCGGGCAACCTCAAGCAGTTGCAGGGCCGTTACGAAACCGAGGTGTCGGCAGACGGCACGCAGGTACAACTGCGCTGGGTAGGCAGCGTAGCGCCCGAAAACGGCCTGCCGCCGCTGGTGGGCGAGGCGATGATGCGCCGCTCTATTCGCCAGCAGTTTACCGGCATGGTGCGCGAGATTGAACGGCGCGAGGCCGCGCGGCAGGCCCTGCCGCCCGCGGTGCAGCCAGCCCCCGCTAAATGATGCTGACGCCCGCTGCGTTGCTGGCCTGCTGGCTACCCACCCCGCGCAAAGCGCCCGCCTTGCGCAAGCTGGCGCCGCGCTTGCCATGGCTGGGTTTGCCTTTGGCGCTGCTGGTGGCGGCTGCCAGCACCGGTTGCGCTTTGCTGGCACCAGCACCGCCGCTGGACAAAACCACGGCCACCCCCGAGCTGCTGGCCTGCGCCGATTGGTACGCCGCGCTAGACGCCGAGACCGACAGCGCAGGCGTGCGCGACGCGGGCGCAGCGCGGGTGCCTGGGTTTGCGCACTTGCGGGTAGACCGGTTTACCGCCTCGCTGGCAGCCACGTTGGCAACCGACAGCCACCGCCTGGAAGCCCAGACTGCCCCGACGGCCCAAGCGCCCCAAGCCGCACTGGTGCAGCGCCTGCAGCAGCTAGACCAACAAGCCCGCAGCTACGAGATAGCCAACCTGCCCGCCCCAGTGCGTATGCGTTTGGCGCATAGCCCAAATACCACCACGGTGCTGGGCACAGCCACCATAGAGCAAGCCACAAATGCCCTGCTGCAACGCACGCAACACTGCGCCGCGCGCCTAACTGCCCACGACACCGCCAGCCCCGCGCGCATGGCCGCTTTGCTGCAAAACCTGCAGGTACCCGACGACTACGTCATCGCCTACCGCGTGGCCGGTGCGTACGCGCTAAGCCGCTACCCCTTTGCCGCTGGCGTGCGCAAGCTGGAGGCCGAGCGGCTTGCACTAGCAGCCACCGACAGCCCGCCAGAACCTGGCAGCACCCGCCTACGCTACGCACCGCCCGCGGCCACGGCTGCAGCCACTGCGGCCAGCTTGACCGCCGCCCAAGTCAGCCGCATGCTGGCCCCACCAGCCAATGACCCGCTACAGGTGCCCGCCCCGTCGGCCGCCGACCTGGAGCGCCTGTTTGCCCAGTTTGCCCCGCGCTTTGAGATAGACACCGCCAGCAACGACGACAAGCCAGGCACCTTGCTGTGGCGCGCTGGCCCGCCAGGCGAAGCGCCGCCAAGCTTGGCGCTAGACACCAGTGCCCCGGCCCTGTACCGCCAAGTGGCCACCACCCGCTACCAAGGGCGCAACCTGCTGCAACTGGTCTACACCCTGTGGTTTACAGCGCGGCCCCCTGCCCCCGGCAGCACGCTAGACATATTGGCAGGCCTGCTAGACGGCGTGGTGTGGCGCGTTACCTTGGCGCCCGACGGCACACCGCTGCTGTACGACACCATGCACCCCTGCGGCTGTTACCACTGGTTCTTTCCCACCCCAGCGGCGCAGCCCAAGCCCGCGCCCGAGGCGGGCATAGAGTGGGCCTTTGTGCCCACCGCGCTGCCCGCAGTGGGCCCGCAAGACCGCGTTACCCTGCGCATAGCCGCGCGCACGCATTATGTAAACCGCGTAAGCGTGGGGCCTATCGAAGGCCCGGCGCCCATCGCAGGCGGCGCGGCGGCGCACAGCACCACGCCCTACGCCTGGCGCGACTACCACAGCCTGCGCTCGCTGCCCCTTGGTGCGTCGGCTGGCCACCGAAGCGCCTTCAACCCCCACGGTTTTATTGATGGCACTGACCGCCCCGAGCGCTGGCTGTTTTGGCCCATGGGCATAGCGCGCGCAGGCAGCATGCGCCAATGGGGCAAACACGCCACCGCTTTTGTAGGGCGCAGGCATTTTGACGACGCCACCCTGATGGAGCAGCGTTTTACGTTTGACCCCAAGCACTTTGGCCCAGCCCCGCCTGGGCTTGCCTCCGACCCGCCCGGTCTTGCGCCCGACCCGCGTTAAAGGCACTTTTACTGGTATTTTACGCTGTAAGCCCAATAGAGTAGGGCACAAAGTGCTAGCAAATACGTAGCATGAAGATTTTTTCACCCCCCCATCACGCCGCATCCATCACGCCGCATCCATCACGCTGCATCCACCACACCATTGCCAGCCGCCGCAGCCATCTGCGCACGCAGGGTCTCCAGCTCGTCCAGCAGTTGCAGGGCCAGGGCGGCACCGGGCAAGTTCACGCCCAGGTCGCGTTGCAAGCGCCACGCTACCATGGTGCGGCGAACCTGCAGGCTGCTAAAGCGCCAGGTCTCGGGGGCGCTGTGTGCGGCTGCTGGCGCTGGTGCAATAACGCCCTCTTGCACCAGCTCAACGATAAACTCGCTATGCACGGCGCAGGTGCGGCTTAGCTCGTCCAGGCTGAGCTGGGTGGGTTGCGGTGGGTGGCTGGTCATGCTTTGGCTCCCAGGTTGGCGCGCGGCGCGAAGGTTTTAAACTGCTCGGCCATGCTGCGGTAAAAAGCTTGCCCGGCTTCGTCTGCAGCGGGCGGCGCGGTAATTTTCAATACAAAATAAAAGTCGCCGGGCGTGGCCGAGGGTATGCCGCGGCCCTTCAGGCGCAGCTTGCGGCCCTCCACCGAGCCAGCGGGTATTTTTAGCTCTACCGCGCCGCTGGGCGTGGGCACCTCTATCTCAGCGCCCAGCGCGGCCTCCCAGGGGGCTATCGGCAGGTCCAGGTACACGTCGTGTTTGTCTACGCGGTAGTGGGCGTGCGGTTTAAAGCTGACCTCCAGGTACAAATCGCCCGGCTTGCCGGTGCCCACACCCGGGCCGCCCTGCCCGGCCAGGCGTATGTGCTGGCCCGCGCGCACGCCTTTGGGGATTTTGAACTCAACCTCATGGTTTTTAACGCTAACGCGGCCTTGCGCATCCATCTCGGGCACGCCCAGGCTCACGCGGCGCTCGCCGCCGTGGTAGGCCTCTTCCAGCTCGATCTGGATTTTGGCGTGGCGGTCATCGCCGTGGGCGTTAAATGCCTGTTGGCGTTCGTGGCCAGGCCGCACGTCGTCAAAACCCCGGCGAAACAGCGACTCAAAAAAGTCGCTGTACTCGGCCGATTCGCGTTGGGTAAAGCCTTTGCCAGCCGTCTCAAAACCGGCGTTCCAGTCGGGTGGTGGCCGGAAGTCCTGGCCCTCTTCCCAGTTGGGGCCTAGCTGGTCGTAGGCGGCGCGCTTTTCGGGGTTTTTAAGTACCTCGTAGGCCTCGCCTACCTCTTTAAATCGGGCCTCGGCGTTGGGCTCTTTGCTCACGTCGGGGTGGTATTTGCGCGCCAGCACGCGGTGCGCACGCTTGATCTCGTCTGGCGTAGCGGCGCGCTCCAGGCCCATAATTTTGTAGTAGTCGTTGTACTTCACCCAAACCTCCCAACAAAGAAGATACTGTACTCCTGCGCCCTGCTTGAGCGCAATACCGGGGAATAGCCATGAACGACCGCATCACCCAACTATTGGCCCAAATGGCCATCCTGGAAGACGAGCTGCGCAGCGCCGTGCACGACCAGGAAAGCCGCATGTTTTTCTCCATCAAAGGCAAGCGCGTGGAGTTTGAGCGCTCGGTCAAGGCAGCGCACCGCAAGTTGAAAAAAAATGTATTTAAGTGGCTGGTTACCAACCGCCCGCAAAACCTCATTACCGGGCCCATCATCTACGGCATGGTGGTGCCCATGGCACTGCTAGACCTGCTGGTAACGCTGTACCAATGGCTTTGCTTTCCCATCTACGGCATTACCAAGGTGCGCCGGGCCAACTACATTGTGTTTGACCGCCACCAGTTGGGTTACTTGAACTTTATTGAAAAATTCCACTGCACATACTGCGAATATGGCAACGGCCTGATGAGCTACATGGCCGAAATATTAGCCCGCACCGAAGAGTATTTTTGCCCCATCAAACATGCCCACAAAATACTGGGCACCCACAAGCGCTACAACCGGTTTTTAGACTACGGCGACGCCGCAGACTACGAAAAGAAACTGGAAGAGTTTCGGGTGGCGCTGGGCAAGGTGAAATAGCCCTGTGCAACCACGCCTGCTTGGGTTTGAAGGGCGGCCATGCTAGCATAACGGCCGACCTCAACGCAAAGGGAACAACATGGCAAATATGGATACCGATTATTTGATCGTTGGCAGCGGTGCATCGGGTTTGGCTTTTGCCGACACCTTGGTGCAAGAGACCGACGCACACATCACCATCGTAGACCGGCACGCCAAGCCAGGCGGCCACTGGAACGATGCGTACCCGTTTGTGGCGCTGCACCAGCCCTCAGCCTTTTACGGCGTGAACTCGCTGGACCTTGGAACCAACCGCAAAGACACCATTGGCGTGAACCAGGGCTTGTATGAGCTAGCCACGGGCCCCGAGGTAAGCGGCTATTACGACAAGGTGATGAGCCAAAAACTGCTGCCCAGCGGCCGCGTAAGCTACTACCCCATGTGCAATTACCTGGGTGCTGACCAAAGTAATGGCCAAAGTAATGACCAAAGTGATAGCCAACTTGTGGGCAGTTTTGAATCCATCCTCTCGGGCCAAAAAACCCAGGTTACCGTGCGCAAAAAGCTGGTAGACGCCAACTATTTTGGCCCCAAAGTACCCTCCACCCATACGCCCAAATTTACCGTAGCCGCTGGTGTGCGCCTGGTAACGCCCAATGCCCTTGCCCAGCTGTGGCAAGGCAAGGCCGCGCGCCCCACACGCTACGTCATTATTGGGGCAGGTAAAACCGCTATGGACGTAGGCATTTGGCTGCTGAACTGCGGCGCACCTGCAGAGGCCATCACCTGGGTGATGCCGCGCGACTCTTGGCTGGTGAACCGCCTCAGTACCCAGCCAGGCGCTGAATTCTTCAACGAGTCCATCGGCGGCCAAGCCGCGCTGATGGAATGCTTTGCCACCGCCAGCAGCGTGGACGATTTATTCTTGCGCCTGGAAGCTGCCGACCAAATGCTGCGCATCTACCCCGACCACACGCCCAGCATGTTCCACTTTGCCACCATGTCCAAAGGCGAGGTAGCGGTGCTGCGGCGCATTACTAACGTGGTGCGCTTGGGGCACGTGCAAGCCATTGAGCCCACCGCCCTGGTGCTGGACGGCGGGCGCGTAGCCATCGACGCCGGTACGCTGTGCATTGACTGCACCGCCTCGGCTGTAGAGCCGCGCGCCATGCAGCCTATATTTCAGCCCGGCAAAATCGTGCTGCAGCTGGTGCGCGCGCCCCTGCCCACCTTCAGCGCCGCCATGATCGCTTATGTAGAGGCCCACTACGGGGACGATGCCGCCAGCGATGCCCACAAAAACAAGCTGTGCGGCAATGTGCCCTTTCCTGAAACCCTGGCGGGCTACGTGCGCACCATGATGGCCAATATGATGAACCAGGCCCAATGGTCGCAAGACAAAACCCTGCGCGACTGGATGCGCAGCAGCCGCCTGGACGGCTTTGGCAAAGTAATGGCCTCTGCCGACCGCAGCGACACTGAAAAAATGGCCATTTTGGACAAACTGCGCAGCCAGGCCATGGCGGCGATGGGCAATATGCCTAAGCTGATGGCGGCGTAACAAACCCAATAGGCCGCTTGGGTGGATCGGGCGGCACCATGAGCTGGCGCAGCGCGTCAAACACTTGCTTGAGCTGCGTGCGGGCTGTTGAGCACGGTGGCTGCCATGATGGCACCATGCTCGGTAAAAGCAAACGGGGCGTACTTGCGGTGCTGGCGCTGCCAGAACTTGAGGTCGCAAATTGCGACCTCAAGTTGGCAAACTCTTCGGCGCTGAGTTGGAACATGAGGTCAGCCGGAAACTTCTCTGCATTGCGTTTGACGGCTTCGTTGAAGCGCTTGGTCTCCACCCCATACAAAGCCGCCAACTCAGCATCCAAAATCACCCGCTGGCCGCGCAGCATGGTGATTGCCAGCCCTATACTTTGCAGGGCTGGCAACGGCTCTACAGGATTGACGGATTGCTTGGCAGTCATACGGGTTGCTTGGCGTGGGTTGAATGTGAACTGAGCCTAAGCGACCGATTATACTGGTTAAATATACAGCCTTCAAGTTGCCGCAATCCAACCGTACGGAAACGTCGCACGGTTGAAATGGACTATCGCCATTTGTGCCAAGATCATGATCAATATGAAAAAACTTGGCAAACCCAGCTGCACGAAACTAAAGGCGGCAGATGACGTATCACGCGCTGCACACCAAGCATTTATCGACCTGCTAGAGCGCCCTGGAACCAGCAGGCCACAGCACAATCATTGCCCGCATTTATCGGCGTCCAAGAGGCTACAGGCGTGCTGGCTGCCCGAAGCGACATGGCTAACCCGACAGCCTACGTACGTAAATTACGCGCGCCCCGCTTCTGAGCGCCGCGCCTACTTTTCAGCTACTTAGCAGGCCGGTGCAACGCGCAAATCTTGTTGCCATCTGGGTCACGCAAGTACGCCAGATAGATCTGGCCCGTAGGGCCTTCGCGAAAGCCCGGCGGGTCTTCACAGGTGGTGCCGCCGTTGGCCACACCCGCCGCATGGAACGCGTCGCCCTGCTCGGGCGACTGCACAGCAAACCCGAGGGTGCTGCCATTGCCATGCGTAGCAGGCGCGCCATTGATAGGCGTGGTGATGCCAAACGTGCCGCCGGGGCTGCGGTAGAAATAGCGGTTTTTGTTAGCCACGCCTGGGGCAATGCCCAGCGTGCCCAGCAGCGCGTCGTAAAACTTCTTTGACTTTTCAAGGTCGTTAACACCGAACATGACATGACTGAACATCGTTTGTCTCCGTTATGGCCCGGAATGGGCGCTGGGGTAATGGTAGCGGATGGCGGGAGCGGTTCAGATTCATTCAGCGTCAGACGAACCAGAGGTCTTTAGTTCGGAGAACTTTGCCGCCATCGTCGGGTTGCCCCGCGTCAGCTTCTTGATCGTTACATCCTGCGCTTTATCGTTCGCAAGACGTAGATTCCTGTCTGTGCCAAGCAGCGCGTCCTTGGTTTTTTGCAGGTGGTCGATAGATTTGTCGATCTCATCGATGGCCTTTTTGAAGCTATTGGAGGCGAGGTCATAGTTACGCGCAAATGCCGTCTTGAATGTTTCGAGGTTGTTTTCGAAGTTGGTGATATCAATGTTCTGCGCCCTCACTAGCGCGAGCTCTGATTTGTATTTGAGCGAGTTCATCGCAGCATTCCGCAGCAATGTGATGATGGGGATAAAGAATTGTGGGCGCACGATGTACATCTTTGGGTAGCGGTGGAACACGTCAACGATGCCGGTGTTGTACAGCTCACTGTCCGGCTCCAGCAGAGAGACCAGCACGGCATACTCGCACCCCTTCTCAAGGCGATCTTTGTCCAGCTCCTTCAGAAAATCCTCGTTCTTGTTCTTGGTAGAAGTACGGTCGTTTTCGTTCTTCATTTCAAACATGATCGAGACGATCTCGGTGCCCGCCTCGTCCAAGTCGCGAAAAATGTAGTCCCCCTTGCTGCCCGTCCGCGCGTCGTTGTCTTTCTCGAAATAGGCCCTGGGAAACGCTGTCGCTCGAATGCGGTTGAACTCCGTCTCGCAGTGCTGCTCCAGCGTTTCGCCCACCATCTTGGTGGACAGGCGCGCCTTCATGTCGCGAAGGCGCTCTATCGCGTCGTCGCGATCCTTGATCTGCGTTTCGTATTTGTCTTTGAGCGACTTCTCTGCGAGTTGTTTCTCAAGCTCAGCCCGCGCCAGGCCGTTTTTCAGCGCGTCGCGCTCCCGCTCAACCACGCCAACCGCCTCGGTAATCGCCAGTTTTTGCACAACACCCGTAGCGTCCAGTTTGGCCTTGAGACCCTGAATTTCCGCGTCCTTGGTTGCGGCGGCATTTTGTAGCCCGCTCATGAGCTTGGCCTCGGCTAGCTCTGCGGCAGCTTGCCTGTCGCGCTTAGCCTGCGCAAGTTCGTTCGCCAGCGCGTCACGCTCTTTTTGCACAGCACTAAGGGCCTCGGTCACGGCCAGCTTGCGCGCAACCTCACCGGCATCCAGCTTGGCCTTGAGTGCCTGGATTTCGGAATCCTTGGCTACCGCAGACTTCTGCATGGCGCTGGCAACCTGGGCCTGGGCAAGTTCGACGGCATTGCGTTTGTCTTGCTCGGCCAATTCAAGCCGCTCATGCAACTGCTGCTCGAACGCGCCATCGCGCACTTGCTTCAGAATATCTGCGTACCCCGCCTCGTCGATTTTGAATGCTTTGTTGCAGTGGGGGCAGATAATTTCATGCATAGCGAATGGACCTCTTATTTTTGGTTGAGCTGGTATTCAATGCTCATCGCCTAACTAACCCGGCGTTGTCAAATTGCTGGGTTGAGGCGTAGATGCCGGCACCTCAACGTATGCGTCGCCCATCATCATCTTGTAGTGCGCCATATGATCAGATTTTCTGAATATTTCCCTGAAGACGTTCAGGTACGGCTCAATCATTGAATCGCTGATGGATACGTAAAGGTCGTCGTGCGAAAAATGTGAGCCATCGTTGACCCACGAAATCAGTGACTTACAGATCAATTTTTCTTGGCCGTCAAATTTCGCATTCAAATCATTGAGGTCAATTCCTCCCAAAATCTTGAAGTAATTTTCCAAAATTCGTCGGAGCGTATTCTGAATCGTCAAGTTCGAACGATCCGGTCTGCGAACTTCTGACCATAGCAATTCGTAAGATGTTTTGATTGGATTGGATTCATGATGCTCAAGCTTTGATGACAAGTTGAGTTTTCTAACAACCCAAAAAGTTTCTTCACTTTTCATGGCAGTGCTGCCACTGCGTCTTGGATTGAATGTGACCTCTTTGTGAAAATACACGTTGTGTGTGAGCACAAAAATTTGTTTGATTTGCCCAACGCCCGTTCGGACTTCTTCAAATAGATCTTTTATCAGACTACCGACCAGAAACAATATGTCACTATCTAAACTAGAAACGGGGTCATCAAAGACAACGACTCTATTTGTCGTGATTTCATTTTCGGAATTGCTGCCCTTGAGTAAATGATAGAAATAAAGAAAGGTAACGAATGTCCGTTCACCTTCACTCAGCGTCTCTTTTGCATCGGTACCATCTGCTCGAATCAGTTTGTAAAAATTCCCGGTCCCAGCCTTCGCCAACGAGAAGCCGCGGAAACCGAAGGACGACAGGAGTAGATTAATTCCATCGACAGTAGGCTGCGTGCTGGTCGAATCTTTTTCGAGATTCCGAATTTCGAGCGCCTTAGCTCTCATTTCGGCTGTGGTCGAATCGATGCTCAAATTCATTCCCTTGATTGCAGCGACCAGTGCAGCTTTCTTCGTGCTGTAAGCAGCAAGGTCAGCATTCAGATCTACGTCTAGAAGATATTTCCAAACTTGCGCTGTCAGCGTGCGTTTCTCTTGAGCAAGGTTTGCAACCGTTTTGTTATGGTCTACGATAGTCACGTTGGTCTGGTCGATGGCAGTCAAAATTGTTGATACGACATTGCCGACGGATTCCAACTCAATGATCTGACTAGGCTCCTTCTTTTTGAAAGCCAATTTCTGAATATTTATTGTTATCTTTGAATCAAGAAGCTCTTTTCCCCTCTTCAAGTTCTCCACATCGAGAAATCCTGACTGAGTAGCTATTACCTGTGAAACCGCTAGCTGAAGTCTTTCAGCTTCGGTAGAGTAATTTGAAATGAGCTTTGCAATATTCGCCGTGTCTGCCGTGAACGTTTCATCAAAATATTCATTCAAACTGTGCGTGAAAGACGCAGCTACACTTTGTTGGCAAAAAGGACAGGTCGACTCGTTTACATCGTAGAAACTTCGGCCCTCTCGTACCCAATCACTGTTGCCCAACTTTTTTATCATGGCAGCAATGTCAACATCCCCCTTGCCAATCACTCGTTTGGTCAGTACTGGATCGGATTCATAGTCAATGAGTTGCTTGGCTTGAATCGTTGCCAAAGTTGGCTCAGTGGTAGGTGCCAGACCAAAGACGGTAGATGCTTTCTCTTCAATATCTTGAAGAGCTAAAAGTGACGCAGAATTCGAAGTTAGTTCTCGTATGACCTTATCTCTGAAGCTGTCCTTGCTGTTGCGAAATCCATCAAAAGCATCGACGAGTTTTTGTTTATGCTTTGTGTACGCCAGCCAGCATTTTTCTTTGAATTGATCTTCTGCCTCCGCCAATTCGCCCTTTTTCCCACCTGAACCATCTTCGCCCGCCAAACTGACTTTCAATTTTTCAATTTTCGTCAAAGATGTATCGTGCTCGGCTTTTGCAGTTGCAATCTTGGTTAAGGTGTCAATGTCGTTTTTTCCAAGGGTAAAGATGCCTTTTGGTCCGGTCGCTGTGCTGAAATTTTCATGGACGAAGTCACGGTTGTAAACCATCGTTTTCAATGCCGTCCCACCCTTCCAGTTCACATTACACGTCGCGAAGGAGCCCGCATTTGCGACAACTCGGCTTATTGTCGTCTTGCCAGAGCCATTTGCGCCATAGAAGAAATTGATCTTCGACAACCTGTGCAAAATTTCAGGTGTGTTCGCATAAGAAGCTTCGCCAGCAATTTGAATTGACTCAATCATTCTTTTCTTCCCGTTAAATTCGTGAATTGAATTGGTTCAGTAGCTGAAATTTGCGCACCAAACCCACCATCCCCGCCTACTCCCATCACCAACCTCTGCGTAGCCCCCGTAGCCGCCACATAGAACACCCGTACCGCATCTTTCTCGTCCTCTCCGGCGCAGGCATATGCCCCACGCTGGGCAGGGCCACCACAGGGAACCCCAGGCCTTTGCTGACCTTCATGGGCAAGCGTTTCTTGCGCGCAACGCATGTGCGGGGTGATGAAGTATGGGTGGCCATCCGAGAGCTGCTTGCCTACTAACAATTTGGTACAGATATCATGCCGGGATTTAGGCGGACAGTACGCTTTATTGGTGTGCAAACAACTCGTTCTGGCAAATATTATTGGCAACTAATACCCAAATGCGATCAGGCTCCCCCCTTTTGCACGGTGGGCTGGCCGGTGTCGT
>JAYUHM010000113.1:0-32890 GCA_043766985.1 Polaromonas sp. | reverse complement strand
CTTTGTGGAGCGCTGCAAATTCGCTCACCTTAGTCGTAGAGGACACCCTACATCCTTATCAAAAAATCAAAGGAAAAAATGTCGCGAGCCGCGATATGAATTTGCACTCGCTTCCCTGGCCCAAGGATCAATTGCAAGCGTTACCACCGGATGTAAAGGTTGAACTACGCATCACGTTATCCTATTTCATTGAACCCAACCCTTCGGCTCGTGGCACTTCGTCCAAATTTCACTACCCGTCGCATAAGCTCCGGTTTGATGTACAACGGCCTTTGGATCAGACAACTGAAGGCTTTGTATCACGTATTAATGATGCCGCCGAACGGGAGGATGACGATACTCCTTTTGACCCGAAAGATCCTAATTGGGCTTTAGGTGACAGACAACGCCACAGAGGGTCGCTGCATCAAGACATTTGGCGAGGCACTGCTGCAGAGCTAGCGGGTCGGGGGTTTATAGCCGTCTACCCAGCAAAAGGTTGGTGGAGGACTCGCCCTGCGTTAAAGCGATACAACCAACCGGCACGCTATAGCCTCATCGTGTCCATCCGCACGCCAGAGACTGGCGTTGATTTATACAATGCGGTTGCACTTCAAATTCAAACTCCGATCACCGTACCAATCTGAGTCACAACTATGGGCGATGATTTTCACCCCTGCCAAACCCCAAACCCTTTTGCCTGCAAAGCAATCGCCAATTCCACCTCCATCTCCTTCGCTGCCTGATAAGGCATAGGGTTGTACTTCTCATACAGTGCAGGCAGCAGGCGCAAGCCGTAGTCTGTAACGAAGCTGTTGGCTTGGATACCCGCTTTGTGTTTATCAAACCGCGTGTCGGGGTCAAGCCCTGTCATGCCTACGTATACAAAGGGTTTGCCCATCACATACTCGGGGTTGCAGCGGCGGAATTTGCCGCGGTTCCATACGCGGTCGTCTAGCTCGATGACGTAGACGTGGTAGTGGGCAATGCGCGCAGGTGGGCGTTTTCTGGGGGGCGTGCCAGCCTTGGCTAGCTGGCGCGTTTCGCGGGTGTCCACAGGTTCAGTGGCGGGTTTGGTGACCATACAGAAGCGGTTGGTTAGGTGAACTATTTTGCCCTTAATTGCAGTGGTCGCACTTCTGGAATGGCAAAGTTTGATAAGCTGCACTTGCTGCGCCACGCCTTGCAGATGGACGCGGCGGGTTTGAAGCAATTTTTAAGGGTAGTTTATGCAGCAACACAAGATTCTGAAACACATTCATAACAAACAAGCGCTGATCGCCTGTTTGACACTGGTTTGCGCCAGTGCGCTGGCACAAACCACTGCGCCCACCTCTACAGCCACACCCTTGGGTGAAGTCAAGGGTGCTGCCGTGGTGCACACTGCTGATTCCGCGCGTGGTGTGGTTGCACAGGCGGCCTTGGTGCTGCCAGCGACAGCTACCGGCGAAGGCGTGTTTGCAGGAAGTTTTCAAAATGCACCCAAAACCATCAAAGCCAAAGTGCCGGTGGTGGTCTTTATGCACGGCTCGTCGGGGCTGGCGCTGAAAGCCATTGGCGAATGGCAGGCCTGGCTGGCTACGATGGGCGTGGCCAGTGTGGCACCAGACTCGTTTGCCTTGCCAGACCGCGTGACTTACAAATCACCTGTGGGTAAAGACATCTATGAAAAAATCCACGCGCTGCGTATGTCTGAAATCAAGCTGATGGTGCAAGCCCTGCAAGGCCAGAGCTGGGCTGACACGTCCAAATTGGTGCTGGCTGGCACCAGCGAGGGCGCGCTACCAGTGGCGCGTTACAGCGGCACCGAGTTTGTGGGCCGCATACTGTACTCATGGGGCTGCGAGGACAACTATTTTGTAGACAGGCATGCCACTGCTATGCCTAACGACAAACCCGTGTTGAACGTGATGAGCGCTACCGATGTGTTCTTCTCGCCCTCCAACACCTGGCTAGGGAACCCCAACGCCAAAGGCCATTGCGGCGACGCGCTGAAAGACAACAAACTGGCCAGCATCGTACTGATACCCGGGGCGCCGCACACCCTGCTGAACCTGCCGCCTGCTCGCCATGCCACCGCTGGTTTTGTGCGTGATGTGCTAATGCCCTAATGCTGGCTGGGCAAGCGTTTGCCTCCCAAGAGGCTGAGTAGCTATTCTTTTTTCAACTGCAGCGCCAGTTCATACAACGCGTTGCGCGGCTCACCCGTAATATCAGCCGCCAACTTGACCGCTGTTTTAGTGGGCAGCTCAGGCAACAACAGCAGCAGCACGCGTTGGCCTTCGGTGGTTTGCTTGGCCTCTGCTGCGCGGGGGTGGACGACGATGGCGAACTCGCCTTGGGTGCGGTGGCTATCGGCTGCTAGCCAGGCGCTGATGGCTTGAGCGGGTACCGTGGCGATGTCTTCAAACTGTTTGGTCAGCTCGCGGCCCAGTGTGACGGGGCGCTCGCCTAGTGCGGCCAGGGCGGTGGCCAGAGCTTCGATGCGGTGCGGGGCTTCCAGCAGCACCACGGCACGGGCTTCGTTGGCAATCGCCACCACTTGCGTGTCGCGCTCTTTGGCTTTGCTGGACAGAAAGCCTTGGAACACGTAGGCACCCGTGTCGTCGGCAATACCCGCCACGCTCAGCAGGGCGGTGACGCTGCTGGCACCGGGCAGGGGTAGCACGCGCAGGCCTGCGGCGCGTACGTCTGCGGCCAGGCGCGCGCCGGGGTCGCTTACCGCTGGGGTGCCTGCGTCGCTCACATAGGCTACGCGCTCACCGGCGCGCAGGCGGGTGATGATGAGTTGGGCGGCCTCGTGCTCGTTATGCTGGTGCGCGGCCAGCAGGGGCTTGGTGATGCCGTAGATGCGCAGCATGGCTTGGGTGTGGCGGGTGTCTTCACACGCAATGGCATCTACCAGTTGCAGCACATGCAGGGCGCGCAGGGTGATGTCGGCCAGGTTGCCGATGGGTGTAGCCACTACGTACAGCGTGCTTAGGGGGTACTGCTGGTGGCCAGCGGCGGCCTGTGCGGCCTGCAGTGCCTGGCTGTACGATGCATTCAAAAGTGACGCGTTCAACGTGAATCCTTTACTTTATGCGCTATGGTTAGCCATCTGCGTTAACCCACCATCTGCCCAATCGTCTGCCTGCCCATGATTTTTAAACGCCCTGGTGCCATGTCTGGTACGCCAAGCATAACGACAAAACCCGCCCAAGCCCTGACAACCAAGCGCGTGGGCGATGCCGCCGAAGATGCGGCACTGGACTATTTGCAAAAAGCAGGCCTGCGCCTGGTGGTGCGCAACTTTAAAACCCCGGGGCGCGGTGGTGGCGAGGTGGACTTGATCATGCGCGCGACTGATGGCACACTGGTGTTTGTAGAGGTGCGCAAGCGGCGCAGCAGCTCGCACGGGGGCGCGGCAGGCAGCGTGAGCGCGCTCAAGCAGCGGCGCATTGTTTTTGCGGCGCGGCATTACCTGGCCCGGCTGTCGCCACTGCCGCCCTGCCGGTTTGACGTGGTCAGCTTGGAGGGGGTGGGTACATTGCAGCAAATTGACTGGCTGAAAGCCGCCTTTGATGCCAGCGGCTACTATTAATTATGTAGCTGCTTGTGCTATTATCTATTGGGCTGTAGCCTTAAATACCTTGTAAATAGCGCACCAAAGCACTCTTATCCCCCCACTCAGGCCAAACATAGCTACGCGGTATCATTACACCCATGTTAGAACAACGCATTGAAAAGCACTTTATTGACAGCGCCGACTTGAAATACCAGTCTGCGCTGGCTTTGTCGAAACCGATTGCCCAAGCCACGCAGGCTATTTTGGCCTCTGTTACCAGTGGTGGCAAAGTGTTGGCCTGCGGTAACGGTGGTTCGGCCGCCGACGCGCAGCACTTTGCCGCCGAGTTTGTGGGCCGCTACGAGCGTGAGCGCCCCGAGCTGGGCGCCATTGCGCTCACCACCGACAGCTCCATCATTACCGCCATTGCCAACGATTACAGTTTTAACGAGATTTTCTCCAAGCAAGTGCGGGCGCTGGGCAGCGCCGGCGACGTGCTGCTGGCCATCTCTACCAGCGGCAACTCGGCCAACATCATTGCCGCCATCGAGGCCGCCCACACACGTGAGATGACTGTTGTGGCCCTGACCGGTAAAGGCGGCGGCAAAATTGGTACCTTGCTGCGCGAGACCGATGTGCATATTTGCGTACCGCACGACCGTACCGCCCGGATACAAGAGGTTCATCTTTTAACCTTACATTGCATTTGCGATGGCGTAGACGCCCAATTACTTGGAGATCAGGACAACCTATGAAGACTGCTGTTTTTACCCCTCACCGCTGGGTGGCCACCGCCCTGACTACAGCTTGCCTGCTGACCACCTTGCCCGCCTGCGTACCGTTGATGGTGGGCGGGGCGGTGGCAGGTGGCACCTTGGTCGCCACCGACCGCCGCACCTCGGGTGCGCAACTGGAGGACGAAGGCATTGAACTGCGCAGTGCCAGCCGACTACGCGAGGCGCTGGTAGAGCGCGCGCACGTGAACGTCACCAGCTACAACCGGCAAGTGCTGCTGACAGGCGAGGTGCCCAGCGAGCAAGACAAGGCCACCGCCGAGCAGGTGGTAGGCCGTGTAGAAAACGTGAACAAGATCGTGAACGAACTCGCCGTGATGGGCAACTCCACCTTTGTGCAGCGCTCGTCCGACACGCTGGTGACTGGGCGGGTGCGCGCGTCGTTCGTAGATGCCAAAGACCTGTATGCCAATTCTTTTAAAGTGGTTACCGAGCGCGGCACTGTGCATTTGATGGGCCGCGTTACGCAGCGTGAAGCAGACCGAGCTACCGAGGTTGCGCGCTCTACCAGCGGTGTGCAAAAAGTGGTGCGTATTTTTGAAGTGATTACCGAGGCCGACTTGCAGCGCCAACTGCCATCGGCAGCCGCGAGCCAGCCTGCCCAACCCGCCAGCGCGCCCCAGCCAGCCGCGAACTAGGCTGCAAATTCACCCCGCCCCCTACGCCCGTCGTTCATAAAGAGTCGCCTCATGGAAAACCGCATCCCCCGCCACGCCACCAAGATTGTTGCCACCCTGGGCCCCGCGTCCAACACGGTAGAGCTGCTGGAGCAGATGATCAATGCCAAGGTGAGTGTGGTGCGGCTGAACTTTAGCCACGGCACCGCGCAAGACCATATCAACCGCGCCAGCATGGTGCGCGAAGCTGCCCGCCGCACCGGCCGCGAGGTGGCCATCATGGCTGACCTGCAAGGCCCCAAAATCCGCGTCGGCAAGTTTGCGGAGGGCCAGGTGATGCTGGAGCAGGGCAAAAAATTCATTCTGGATGGCGCACGCACCGAGCTGGGCGACATCCAGGCCGTGGGCCTGGACTACAAAGACCTGCCGCGCGACCTGAAAGCCGGCGACATACTGCTACTGAACGACGGCCTGATTGTGCTGACGGTAGATGCTGTCAAAGGCGAGGCCGTGCACACCACCGTCAAAATTGGCGGCGTGCTGTCCAACAACAAAGGCATCAACAAGCAAGGCGGCGGCCTGACCGCCCCGGCGCTGACCGCCAAAGACATGGACGACATCAAAACCGCCATGAGTTTTCAGGCCGACTACGTGGCCGTGAGCTTCCCGCAAAACGCTACCGACATGGAAATGGCGCGCCAGCTGTGCAACGTGGCGGGGGCCGAGTGGAAGCACCGCCCGGGGCTGATTGCCAAGATTGAGCGTGCCGAGGCCATTCCCAAGCTGGAAGAAATTTTGCGCGCCAGCGACGGCATCATGGTAGCGCGGGGTGACCTGGCCATTGAGGTGGGCAACGCCGCCGTGCCCGCCCTGCAAAAACGCATGATCAAAATGGCCCGTGAGATGGACAAGTTTGTCATCACCGCCACCCACATGATGGAGAGCATGATCAGCAACCCTGTGCCCACCCGCGCCGAGGTAAGCGACGTGGCCAACGCCGTGCTGGATGGCACGGATGCGGTGATGCTGAGCGCCGAAACCGCGTCGGGCAAATACCCACTAGAGACCGTGCAAGAGATGAGCCGCATTTGCGAGGCCGCCGAGGATGCCGAAGACGTCGAGCTGGACGCTGACTTTACCGGCCAGCGCTTTGACCGCATTGACCAGTCCATCGCCATGGGCGCGCTGTTTACCGCCCACCACCTGGGTGCCAAGGCCATCGTAACCCTCACCGACAGCGGCTCCACGCCCCTGTGGATGAGCCGCCACCGCATCCACGTACCCATCTACGCCCTCACACCCAAGGTCACCACGCAGCGCAAAATGGCGATCTACCGCAACGTGCGCCCCCTGCTGATGGACACCAGCATTGACCGCGACAGCGCGCTGACGCAAGCGGAGAACCACCTGAAAAAGCGTGGCATTGTGCAGTCGGGCGACGTGTATGCCATTACCTGCGGCGAGCCGATGGGCGCGCCCGGTGGCACCAATATGCTGAAAATTTGCCGCGCCGCTTGAAGTAACTATTAAAAATATAGCAGCTTATGCCCTACTCTATTGGGCTTATGGCTTATTTTGTAGGTAAAAGCCACCTGCACGGCACATTGTCACGTTAGGGCCCTTTCTGGGCCTGCAACACCCCTGAGAGAACCGGTAAAATTACGAGTTACCAACTGGTTACCAAACCGGCACCCCACCCCGTCACCTCTTTCTCAGGACTTCACTTATGGCACTCGTCTCGATGCGTGAACTGCTCGACCATGCAGCAATCAACGGCTACGGTATTCCCGCTTTCAACGTTAACAACCTAGAGCAAGTGCAAGCCGTCATGGCCGCTGCCGACGAAGTGGGCGCTCCCGTCATCTTGCAGGCCAGCGCTGGCGCACGCAAATACGCGGGCGAGGCGTTTATCAAACATTTGATCCAGGCCGCCATCGAGCAGTACCCGCATATTCCCTTGGTCATGCACCAAGACCACGGCCAAAACCCGGATGTCTGCCAGGGCGCGATTGACCTGGGTTTTAGCTCGGTGATGATGGACGGTAGCCTGGAAGCCGATGGCAAAACCATTGCCAGCTACGAGTACAACGTGAACGTCACCCGCCAAGTGGTGGACATGGCGCACAAGCTGGGCGTGACGGTGGAAGGCGAGCTGGGCTGCCTGGGTA
Source organism: Polaromonas sp. (assembly GCA_043766985.1). Classification (GTDB taxonomy): domain Bacteria; phylum Pseudomonadota; class Gammaproteobacteria; order Burkholderiales; family Burkholderiaceae_C; genus JAAFIP01. The sequence continues at coordinate 25,785 of JAYUHM010000113.1, read as the reverse complement.
GCCTGGAGACCATGCAAGGCGACAAAGAAGACGGCCACGGCACCGACGCCGTGATGACCCGCGAGCAGCTGCTGACCGACCCAGAGCAGGCGGCTGACTTCGTCAAACGCACGCAGCTAGACGCCTTGGCCATTGCCATTGGCACCAGCCACGGCGCCTACAAGTTCACCCGCAAACCTACGGGCGACATTTTGGCCATCGACCGCGTCATGGAGATCCACCGCCGCCTGCCCAATACCCACTTGGTCATGCATGGCAGCTCCAGCGTACCGCAAGACCTGCTGGCCATCATCAACCAGTATGGCGGCAAGATGAAAGAAACCTACGGCGTGCCAGTAGAAGAAATTCAAAAAGCCATCAAATTTGGCGTGCGCAAGATCAACATCGACACCGACATCCGCCTGGCCATGACCGCAGCGGTGCGCAAGTTTCTTGCGGAGAACCCCGACAAATTTGATGCCCGCGAATGGCTCAAACCCGCCCGCGCTGCGGCCCAGGCGATTTGCAAGCAGCGCTATGTAGAGTTTGGCTGCACCGGCCAAGGCGGCAAAGTCAAGGGCCACAGCCTGCAGGTCGTAGCTGGCCAGTACGCCAAGGGTGAGTTGGCCCAAGTGGTGCATTAAAGGCCGCCAGCAGCCGCATTAAAAGCGGCCTGCCGCCCTATCGCCCAGCCTGCGATAATTGCAAGCCCGCCACACCGCGTGACGGGCTTTTTTTATGGCTGCGTTTATACGTCCGAGAGAGTTTTTTGTGACCGCTTCTTTGCATACCTCCAATATCACCTCCCTGCCCCTGCTGGCGCGCGGCAAAGTGCGCGACAACTACGCCGTGGGCAGCGACCGTATTTTGATGATCGCCAGCGACCGCCTGAGCGCTTTTGACGTCATCATGGGTGAGCCCATCCCCGGCAAAGGTGCGTTGCTGACGCAAATGGCCTTGTTTTGGTTTGCCAGGCTGGGCCATCTGTGCCCCAACCACCTGACCGGCGACGCCCCCGAGAGCGTGGTGACTGAGGCTGAGAAGCCCCAAGTCAAAGACCGCGCCATGCTGGTCAAACGCCTCAAACCGCTGCCCGTAGAGGCCGTGGTGCGCGGCTATTTGGCCGGTAGCGGCTGGGCCGAGTACCAGCAGAGCCAGTCCGTGTGCGGCGTACCCTTGCCTGCGGGGCTAAAAAACGCCTCCAAGCTGCCCGAGCCGATATTTACGCCCGCAGCCAAAGCTGCCATGGGCGAGCATGACGAAAACATATCGTTTGACCAGATGGCCCTTGTAGTTGGGGCACAGACTGCTAGTAAAATTAGAGCAATCAGCATTGCCATCTACCAGGAGGCGGCAGCCTTTGCGCTGACCAAAGGCATCATTATTGCGGACACCAAGTTTGAGTTTGGCCTGGATGCCGACGGCACGCTGACCTTGATGGACGAGGTGCTAACGCCCGACAGTTCACGCTTTTGGCCGCTGGAAACCTACGTAGAAGGTGCCAACCCCCCCAGTTACGACAAGCAGTTTGTGCGCGATTGGCTGGAAACCGCCCAAGTCAACGGCAAACCCTGGGGCAAAACTGCCCCGGCCCCTGGCCTGCCTGCCCAAGTGATAGAAAAAACGGCGGCCAAGTACCGCGAAGCCTTGCAGCGGCTTACCGCCTAGACTTTGCTGCGCGGCGATCCAAATCGCCGACTACAATGGGGGCAGCAAGATTCATGCCGCCATGCAAATACCCCAACTTTCCCTCACCACTTTTGTCCTGTGTACCGCTCTTTGCGGGGGGCTTTTCAGTACCGGCGCCTGGGCCGAAAAAGCGGATAAAAACAAGCCTCTGAACGCCGAGGCGGATGCGCTGCGCTATGACGACTTGAAGCAAACCAGTGTATTTACCGGCAATGTGGTAATTACCAAGGGCAGCATCATCATCCGCGGCGCGCAGGTCGATGTGCGCCAGGACACGGATGGCTATCAGATGGGCACGGCGACTGAAAAAGGCGGTAAACGCGCATTTTTCAGGCAAAAGCGAGACGTGGCTGACGAATGGATCGAAGGTGAGGCAGAGACGATTCTGTACGACGGCAAAGCCGACACCGTGACATTCAGCAAAAATGCCGTGCTACGCCGTTACAAAGGCAGCACCGTGAACGACGAGACGACGGGCAGCCAAATTACCTATGACAACGTGACCGACGTGTTTAACGTGACAGGGGGCGCTTCCAACGCCACGCCAGCCAACCCCACAGGCCGCATTCGCACCATGATCACGCCTAAAGACGCCGCCAGCGCCGCGCGCTCTGTAGTGGCCCCTCCTGCCGCGTTAAAACCGAGCCCCGCGATAGGCGGAGAGCGCAAGTGATGCAAGAGGACGTAACCGCCAGCCACACAAGTCAGCCCCTACCGGACAGCGCGCGCCGGCTCAGCGCCACAGGTTTGCAAAAGTCGTACGGCGTACGCAAAGTGGTGAAAGATGTGTCGCTGTCGGTGGCGCAGGGCGAAGTGGTGGGCCTGCTGGGGCCCAACGGCGCGGGTAAAACCACGTCTTTTTACATGATTGTGGGGCTGCTGCGGGCCGATGCAGGCCAAATTACCATCAATGGAGAGCGCGTTGAGCGCCTGCCCATTCACCGCCGCTCGCGCCTGGGTTTGAGCTATTTGCCCCAAGAGGCGTCGATATTTCGCAAGCTAACCGTAGCCGAGAATGTGCGCGCCGTGCTGGAGCTGCAACGGGACGCACAGGGCAAGCCATTGAGCAAACCAGAGATAGAAAAACGTTTGCTAGGCCTGCTGCAAGACCTGCGCGTCGAGCAACTGCATGACTCGCCCGCACCTGCACTCTCGGGTGGCGAGCGCCGCCGGGTAGAGATTGCGCGGGCCCTGGCCACCAACCCGCAGTTTATTTTGCTGGACGAGCCCTTTGCGGGCATTGACCCGATTGCGGTGATTGAGATTCAGCGCATTATTGGTTTTCTCAAGTCGCGGGGCATTGGGGTGCTGATCACCGACCACAACGTGCGCGAAACGCTGGGCATTTGCGACCACGCCTACATCATCAGCGACGGCCACGTGCTGGCCAAAGGCACGCCGTCCGAAATTGTTGACAACCCCGATGTACGCCGCGTGTACCTCGGCGAGCATTTCCGAATGTGATGCACGCCCTCACGCAAGTCACATGAAGCAAGGTCTTAGCCTACGCGTCTCGCAGCATCTGGCGCTCACGCCACAGCTACAGCAGTCCATCCGGCTGCTGCAGCTGTCTACGCTTGAGCTGAGCCAGGAGATTGAGCAGATGCTGCAAGACAACCCGTTTTTGGAGCAGGAAAGCGCCGAGATGGGCTACGAAGAAGCCCTGCTGACAGAGCGGACACAACAAGAGCAAGCCAGCACCCAAGCTGAACGAGCCGACGAGTTTGAATGGGACGCCAACGCAGCCGCTACCGAGCCGATGGCCACCCGCCTGGAATCCGTCAGTACCGACAGCGCCTCGCAAGAAGCATCGGACAACACGCCAGAAGCCGCTATGACCGACGACTGGGAAGGCGAAGGCAGCTACGAGGTGGCCGCCGACGATGCCGAGTGGGGCAATGACGCACCCGCGCGCACCTCCAACGCCGAGGCAAGCGACGATGTGGACGCCACCAGCTTGAGCGCCGAGCACGTCAGCCTGCAAGACTACTTGCACCGCCAGGCCCTTGGCCTGCGCTTAAGCGACGAAGACCGCGCGGCGTTGATGTTTTTGATCGAGTCGCTCAGCGACGACGGTTATCTGGAAGACAGTTTTGAAGACTTGGCCGAAAGCCTGGGCGCCACCACACTGGAAGACGTAGAAGAGCTGGTGCAGCGCTTTAGCATTGCGCATAAGCTGTTGCACCATATGGACCCGGCTGGCATAGGGGCGCGCCACTTGGCCGAATGCCTTAGCTTGCAGCTGCTGGCCATGCCAGCCCACGCCCCTGACCGCGCTATGGCCCTGGCCATTTGCACGCAGCCCCTGGACCTGCTGGCGCGGCGTGACACCAAACGCCTGGCCGCCCTGTGCATCTGCAGCATCGAGGAGGTTAAAACCGCCATCGCGCTCATCTCGCGGCTGGACCCCAAGCCGGGTCGCCGGTTTGCTGAAGTAGAGCGCAACATCATTGTGCCGGACGTGCTTGTGATAGCGCAGGGGCGCGGCTCGCAAATCAAGTTCAAAGTGCAGCTCAACCAGTCGGTCATGCCGCGCCTGAAGGTGCACGACATTTATGCCCAAGCCCTCAAGGGCGGCAAGTCAGACAGCCACGCCTCGCTGCAAGGGCGTTTGCAAGAGGCGCGCTGGTTCATCAAAAATATCCAGCAACGCTTTGACACCATCCTGCGCGTGAGCAACGCTATTGTGGAGCGGCAGCGCAACTTTTTTGCCCACGGCGCGCTGGCGATGCGCCCGCTGGTGCTGCGCGAGATTGCCGATGAGCTGGGCCTGCATGAGTCCACCATCAGCCGCGTCACCACCGCCAAGTACATGTCAACACCTTTTGGCACCTTCGAGCTGAAATACTTTTTTGGTTCGGCATTGAACACCGAAACCGGTGGCAATGCGTCCAGCACGGCGGTTCGCGCGCTGATACAGCAGTTCGTCGCAGCCGAAGACCGCAAAAGGCCATTGTCGGATAATGCCATTGCCGATATGCTGAAAGAGCAAGGCATAGAGTGCGCACGCCGTACTGTCGCCAAATACCGCGAAGCACTGCGCATTTCGCCCACCCATTTACGCAAAGCGCTTTAGGCGCCCGTTGCGTCCGCAACCACCAAGGCTTTTCCCATGTCCATGAACCACCTCCAATTGTTTCTTCCTTGCGCAGGCGGCGTAGAGGAATTGCTCGCCCACGAGGTACACCGCATTACCCAGCAACCCATCAGTGTGATGCGCGGTGGCGTGATGTTTGAAGGCTCCTGGCGCGACGTGATGCAGCTCAACCTGCAAAGCCGCCTGGCCATGCGCGTGATGGTGCAACTGCAACACCGCGAGTACCGTGACGAGAAAGACCTGTACGACGCCGCCAGCGATGTGGCCTGGGAACTGTGGTTTACCAATAAAAACACCTTCAAGGTGGAGATGACCTCCCAGCACAGCCCTTTGAAAAGCCTGAACTTTGCTGCGCTGACGATCAAAGACGCCATCGCCGACCGCTTTCGCGACAAGTCGGGTGCGCGGCCCGATGTAGACACCCAGCGCCCGCATGTGCGCGTGCATGCGCACCTTACTACCGACACCGTCACCTTGTACATCGACACCAGCGGTGAGCCACTGTTTAAACGCGGCTGGCGGCAAGACACGGGCGAGGCGCCTTTGAAAGAAACCCTGGCCGCCGCCATGATTGCCGCCAGCGGCTGGCAACCCGACCAACCGCTGTACGACCCGTGTTGCGGCAGCGGCACCATCGCCATCGAAGCCGCGCAAATTGCACTGAATATTGCGCCCGGTTTGCTGCGCCATTTTGCATTTGAACGTTACTTACCGTTCCAGCAGCACGTGTGGGACGGCATCAAAGACCAGGCCGAGCGCGCGATATTGCCCGGGCCGCAAGACGCCAAAGACATCACCATCTTTGGCAGCGACGTGGCCCACCGTATGGTGGACTTTGCAGAGCGCAATGCCGAGCGCGCCGGGGTGGCGCACGCGGTGCAGCTGCGCGGTGGCGACGCGCTGCAGCGCATGCCCCCGTGCGCGGCCAGCGCCGACGTCAAGCCTGTCATGCTGATCAACCCACCGTACGGCACGCGTATTGACGTAGCGGGTATCGCGGGCACCAAGCAAGGGGCCGACCCGGACGATTTCTTCGTGCAGTTGGCTACTCACTGGAAAAGCCATTTTGATGGCTGGACCGCCTGGATACTGGTGCCCGACATGAAGCTGCCCGGGCGCATGCGTCTGAAAGAATCGCGCCGCGTACCGATGTGGAACGGGCCGATCGAATGCCGCATGTTCAAGTTTGACATCCAAGGCAGGCGTGCGCCAGCCGCTGCGCCCCCAGCCGAAGGCAATCACCCGTGACCATGCCGCGCATAGTCTTGGACACCAATATTGTCTTGGACCTGCTGATTTTTAACGACCCTCGCTGCACCGCACTGCGCGCCGCGCTGGGCGAAAAGGCCCTGCACTGGATTGCCCAGCAGCAGATGCGTGACGAGCTGGAACGCGTGTTGACTTACACCCACTTGCTGCCGCGCATGGCTTTTTACGAGACCACCGCTGCGCAGGTATTGCAGCAGTTTGATGCGGGCGTACAGATAGTGGAACCCGCACCCCGTGCGGTATATGTGTGCAAAGACGCAGACGACCAAAAGTTCATTGACTTGGCCGTGCAGCACCGCGCTACCTTGGTGAGCAAAGACAAAGCGGTGCTGTGTATGCGCAAGCGTTTGGCAAGCTTGCAGGTCACCGTCGTCAACCAATGGATGGACGTGCGCTCAGCGGTCGAGCTTTAAAAACAACTCCCGGTCTGGTGCAAAGCTGCTGTACAGCGGCAGCAGCGCACCACCCATCGCCCGGGCGTCTTGGCCCATAGCACCCAGCAAAACCTCTGGCTCGCTAATGCCCTCCCAGCTGTACGTTTGCAGCGCGCCGCCCAGCGCCTGGCGCAGCAAGCCCAGCAAGCCACGCCCTAAAGACCCGTCGATGATGACGGCGTCCATGTCCAGCACACAGGCAGCGTTTTGTACCACCAAAGCAATGGCAGATGCTGCTTCATGTAACCACGCCTGGGTATGCACAGCATACGGCTCTGTCAGTGCGCGGTCGTCGTAGCAGGCACTCGCCTCCAGCCCGGCTGCAGTAAAGCGCTTTTCAAGCTGGTACAGCGAGGCCACGCTGAGGACTTGCGCAGGTGCTGTTGGCACGCCGTGCGAAGTATCGCGCGCGGCGTGCAAAGGCATCGACCCAATGGCCCCCGCGTTACCGCGCAAACCCGATCGCCACTGGCTGTCTATGACTACGCCGCCGCCAATGAAGGTATCGATAAACAAATACACAAAGCTTTTGACGCTGCGCCCACGGCCTGCCACCAGCTCGGCCACGCAGGCGGCCGCCGTGTCTTTGACCAGTTGCACGGGTAGCGCTGTCATGGCTTGCACTTGGGCTGCTATGTCAATCGTGTCCCATGCATGGGTGCGCTGGGCACTTACGCCCAGCAAGCTGTGCCAACCGCCCAGCGAGAGCGGGGCCGCAATGCCTACCCCGGCAATGCGCTCGGCTAACTTGGGGCCCAGGCGTGTGGTGATGCTGGCGAGCTGCTCCTGCAAGTGAGCAAACAGCACTTGCGGGTCAGGAAAGTCGTACGACAAGGTAGCGCGCTCGCGCACTTGGCCAGTGAAGTCGATCAGCAAAGTGTCGCAGTTACGCCGGCCAATTTTGATGCCAATCGAAAACGCGCCATCGGGGTTCAGCGCCATCGGCACACTGGGCTGGCCCACTTTGCCGCGCACGGCGGCTTGTTTGGTCACCAAGCCGTCGGCGTGCAAGCGGTCGATGATGAGAGAGACGGTTTGGGTGCTCAGGTGCGTCAGGCGCGCCAGATCCGCTTTGGGCAGGCTGCCGTGCAGGCGGATGGCATGCAGCACCACGCGCTCGTTGTATTGGCGCATGCCCACCTGGTTCGACCCACGTGGTTTGAAGTGCACGGGGCTATGGTCTCCACCCGGCTCGGCGGGTGCAGTAGCGGATGTATCGGTGGGCGTAGCGTCAATCAGCACAGTAAAACCTTGGCACTTGTCATGGGTTGACGATAGGCGGCTCACGCCGTGAGCACGCCTTTTTTAAAGATAAAGTTGGCGTACGGTGCGAGCTCGCCAGTTTGCACAATCACATAGGCTTTTTGGGCCCGCGCGTAAAACGCAAAGCGCTCTACCGCTTCGGCCTGCAACAGCGCGTGCTGGCTGTCGGCCTGGCGCATGAGGTCAATCACCTCCTGCTGCACGGCCGAGGTGTGGCCCACGGGAGAACCGCTGACCTGCATGTAGGCCACTGGGTTTTCCTGGGCAATACCCAGCGGCAGCACCGACAGCACCGCGCGCGCGGCGCGCGCCAGGCCAACGCCGGGCAAGCGCACCACGGTTTGCGAGGTGGTGCCAGCGCGGTAGCGCATAGCGGTGAAGTTGGCGTCCACCAGCACCACCGCGTCTTCATGGCCCATCTCGGCCAAGATGCGCAGCAGCTCGGGGCTGAGCACGGGGTCTATGTTTTTAAGCAAGGGCGGCCTCTGGAATCTTCTCTACCGGCATGGCCCCGGTCATCACGGCCACGGTGTCGCTCATGCTGATGGTTTTGGGGTTAAGCACCGCTGCGCGCTTGCCCAGGCGCTGCACATGGATGCGGTCGGCGATCTCAAACACATGCGGCATGTTGTGGCTGATCAAGATGACTGGCAGGCCTTTGTCACGCACCCGGCGAATCAGCTCCAGCACCATATTGCCTTCTTTCACGCCCAGCGCGGCGGTGGGTTCGTCCATGATGACCACGTGCTTGGCAAAGGCGGCGCTGCGGGCTACGGCTACGCCTTGGCGCTGGCCACCCGAGAGCGTCTCCACCTCCTGGCCCATCGAGCGCAGGCCGATTTTCAAGTCGGCCATGTGGGTGGTGGCGTCTTGCAGCATTTGCTTTTTGTCTATCAGGCGCAGCAGCTTCGCTAACATACCGGGTTTGATAATCTCGCGGCCCAAAAATAAATTCTCAGCAATCGTCATGGCCGGCGCAACGGCCAGCTCCTGGTAGACGGTTTCTATGCCGTGTTTGCGCGCATCGATGGGCGAGCGAAAGCGCACCGGCTTGCCGTCCAGTTCCAGCGTCCCTTCATCGGGCACGATAGCGCCTGATAGCACTTTGATGAGCGAGGTTTTACCCGCGCCGTTGTCGCCGATCACGGCCAGTATCTCGCCCGCACGCAGCTCAAAATCTACGCCGTCCAGCGCGGTCACGCCACCGTAGCGCTTGACGATGCCCGTGGCTTTGAAGATCACTTGTGGTGTGGCCATCAGCGGCTCCCTTTGCGCGACATTTGGTCGGCTGTCACGGCCAGGATCACCAAGATACCGGTGATGAGCGTTTGGTACACCGAGGCCACGCCCATCAATGTGAGGCCGTTGCGGAACACACCAACGATGATGGCACCCACCAGCGAGCCCAGCAAGATGCCACGCCCCCCGAACAGCGAGGTACCACCCAGCACCACGGCGGTGATGGCGTCCAGATTTTCCGTCTGCCCGGCTTGCGGGTCACCCACGCCCGTGCGGGCCACCGACAGCACGGCAGCCAGCCCGTAGAAGAACCCGGCCAGCACGTACACGCCGATCAAAACCTTGTCTACCGAGATGCCCGACAATCGCGCGGCCTCGGCGTTGTTACCCACGGCATACACATGCCGTCCGGGCGCGGTATCGCCCAAGGCGCGCCACACCACGGCGTACAAAACAATCATCAGGCAGGTGCCCCAGGCCACCTCGGTGCTGCCGATGGAAAAGGTTTGCCCCAGGGCAGTCAGCATGGGCGGCAAGTCGTTGACCGTTTGCGCCTCGGAATATATTTGGGTGATCGCAAAGGCAATGTTCATGGTGCCCAGGGTCACGATAAATGCGGGCAGCTTGACCTTGGTGACCAGCAGGCCGTTGACCAGACCAAACAGACAGGTGATAGCGATGCCGCACACCATGGCCAAGGCCGGGTGAAGCCCCAACTCGGTGGCAAACTTGGTCATCACGATGCCGCCCAAGGCCATGACCATGCCGCAGGACAGATCAATACCAGCCGTCAAGATGATGAGGGTTTGGCCAATGGCCAACACCCCCACCACCATCACTTGCTGTAGTACCAAGGAGAGGTTTTCTCCCGTCAGAAAACGGTCACTTTGCGAAGCAAAAAAGGAACTGGCCAGCAAGAGCGCGATCCATGGCCCCAAGGCAGCCCATGGCACTGCGGCCCAAGGAGAGCTTGTTTTGGTGGTCATGGGGTCGCGCTCTGTGTTGCGGTTCAGTGCCTAGCTGCTTATTGGCTAGAAATTACGCTTTACCCCAGCACAGTTCGGTGCCAGTTTTCACGTCTTTGGCATCTACGCCTTTGACCATTTTGTTGGCGATCAAAGTTACGCCAGTGTCCACATAGCCCGTGGCTTTCTTGCCGGTCTTGGCATATTCCACACCAGCGGCTACGCCCATGGCGGCCATCTTCAGTGGGTACTGCTGCGAGGTGGCGGCTATCACGCCCTTGGACACATCCTTCACGCCAGCGCAGCCACCGTCAACAGACACAATGATCACGCCTTTTTCTTTACCGGCCTTCTTCAATGCGTTGTAGGCACCAGCGGCTGCGGGCTCGTTAATGGTGTAGACCACATTGATGTCGGGGTTCTTTTGCAGGCAGTTTTCCATGGCGGTTTGGCCTTTGGCCTGGTTGCCATCGGTGTCGCCCGCACAGACGGTCTCCGCAGTTTTGGACAGGTCGTTGGACTTGGCATCATTAGCCTGCAGGCCAAAGCCTTTCATAAAGCCGTTGTGCCGCTGCGCGCCTACGGGGTGGCCTGGGAACAAATCGAGCATGGCGATTTTGGCTGGTGTAGCGCCCAAAGCGGCTTTGGCGTACTCACCAATCAAGATCCCGGCTTTGTAGTTGTCGGTAGCGTACAGCGCGTCTGCGCCTTCAAACGGGCTGTCCAAGGCAATGACCTGCACGCCCTTTTCCTGCGCTTTTTTCACCGCCGGGATGATGGCATCACCCGTGGAGGTGATCAAAATGGTTTTCACGCCGGCAGCGGTCATGGTCTCAATCGCGGTGATTTGCGATGCGGTGTCGCCGTCTTTTTTGCCCGATGCCGTCATGAGCTTAGCACCCATCTTTTTGGCTTCAGCTTGCGCGCCTTCCTTCATTTTCACGAAAAAGGGGTTGGTCTCGGTTTTGGTGATCAAACCGATCACGGGCTGCTTTTGTGCCAGGGCTGCGCCGCTGGCAAATGCAAGGCCCGCAAAGGCCAAAGTAGCTTTCATTTTGAACGACATACGGGACTCCTAGGATGGGTATGACAGGGATTGGATGGATGAGCCCTCGGTTGGGCTGCGTGAATTATTCACGGTGTCATTAAATAAATCAAGTTGCTTTATTAATCGTAAACCCTAGCTACCGCACCATTATTTTGCGGTTTAATTTGGCCATGATTACCTGCTATGGCGAAGCCTTGATTGACCTTATTGTGAGTCCTTACTCACAGGCTAGCCTACGCACAGATTCACAAGCCTGTTTGGGTGGCTCGGTATTTAACTTTTGCATGGCTTCAGCCCGGCAGGGTTTGGCCACCGCGTATTTAAACCCTTTGTCACACGATAGTTTTGGCGTCCAGTTTCGCCAACTGCTGCTGGCCGACGGGGTGGCGCTGGCCAGCCCCGCGCCCAGCGCATTGCCCACCTCCATCGCCGTGGTGCAGCTAGACAAGGCAGGCAAGGCTAGCTACGCGTTTCACCGCGAGGCCGTGGCCGACCGCGATTTGAGCGCCGATGCCGCTGTCGCCGCCATGCCTGCCAACACCCAGGTGCTGCACACCGGCTGCCTCATGCTGGTGCCGGGCGACTGGCCCAAAACCCGCGCCATTTTGCACGCCGCTGCCGGCCAAGGCGCCTGCATAACCGTAGATGCCAACCTGCGTACCGTCGTCTGCCCCGACTTGGTGCCCTACCGCGCCAGCGTGCTGGCCGCCTGCGCGATGGCCCATGTGGTGAAGGTGAGCGATGATGACTTGGTGGCGCTGGGTGTAGACGCCGCGCTGGTAGCCAGCAACCCGGCACAGGCCGCGCGCAGCTTGTTGATGTCCGGCAACACCGCTTATGCCAGCGGCACGCCAGCTATCCTGCCTGCGCTGATAGCCCTCACCCTGGGCGCAGCAGGCGCATGGCTTATCACCCAGGATACGCAGTATTTTCAGCCCAGCCCGCAAAACACTAAGGTGGCCGACACCGTGGGCGCAGGGGACAGTTTTTTTGCCGCGCTGCTGGCGTATTTAGAGCGCCAAGGCGTGTTGTCGCCACCGGCTTTGCAGTCGGCGCAACCGGCCAAGGTATGGCAAGGCGCTTTAGCCCACGCCGTAGCCGCCGCCTCCATCAACGTCACCCGCGTGGGCTGCAACCCCGCCACGTGGGCGGAGACGGTGGCCCAAACCGTGGCCCCAAGGCCGTAGACCTAAACCAATTTCTGCTCGGGCTAAGCTAGTCGAAGCCAGTGCAACGCCGAGGCAGACACAGCACGAAGAGAACGGTATTTACCCAGCTTCGCCCAGCGCCGCCGCCACCGCCCGCACCCGCTCGCGTGCAATCATTTCCCCTATCTTCGGGCCTGTAGCCCCCTGTTCAATGGCACGAGCAGCTATTGGTTCTGTAGCAACTGCCAACGCCGCTTGCAGCGCATTAGCCAAGCGCGTGGCCTGCGGGTACGCATCCCCTTGCTTGCCCAGCCGCCCACGCGCATCGCACTCGCAGGCCAGTAGCGCGTCCCTAAAGCGCTGCGGCTTGCGAATCGCATCACAGCGCTCCAGCAGGCGCATCACCGCAGCGGCATTCAGCTCCAAGCTGCGGTGGATGTTGCCGTGCTCTTTGGCCACCACCACCGCCAGCTCTTTGCAGTCCACCGGCACGCGCAGGCGCTCGCACACAGGCAGCAGCAGTTTCACACTGCGCTCTTCGTGCCCCAGGTGGCGCGGCAGATCCTCAGCGCGCGTGGTGCCTTTGCCCAGGTCGTGCATTAAGCAGGCAAAACGCACAGCCAACGGCGCGTTGAGCGTTGCTGCCATGTCCAGCACCATCATCAGGTGCACGCCAGTGTCGATCTCGGGGTGGTGCGCCTCGGGCTGCGGCACGCCCCACAGGCGGTCTACCTCGGGCAGCAGCACGGCCAACGCAGCGCAGTCCCGCAGCACGTCAAACATGCGTGACGGCTTGGCCTCCATCAGCCCACGCGCCAGTTCTTGCCACACGCGCTCGGCCACCAGCGCATGCACTTCGCCGTGAGCGACCATGCGGCGCATCAAATCCATCGTCTCAGGCGCCACGCTAAAGTCGGCAAAACGCGCCGCAAAGCGGGCCAAGCGCAGGATGCGCACCGGGTCTTCAGCAAACGCCAAGCTCACGTGGCGCAGCACTTTGCCTTGTATGTCGCGCTGCCCGCCGTAGGGGTCAGTCAGCTTGAATTGATCCAGGTTTTGTAGACTAAATTCGCCGTTAGCCCTTGTATCAATAGCACAAGCTGCTATTGAATTAATAGTCAAATCGCGCCGCACCAAGTCCATCTCCAGCGTCACTTCCGCATCGGTGTAAAAGCTAAAGCCGTGGTAGCCCTTGGCAGTTTTGCGCTCCGTGCGGGCCAGCGCGTATTCTTCTTTACTCGTGGGGTGCAAAAACACCGGAAAGTCTTTGCCCACCGGCAAGTAGCCCGCGGCCGCCATGTCCTCAGGCGTAGCCCCCACCACCACATAGTCGCGGTCGCGCACTTCCAGCCCCATAAGAGCATCCCGCACTGCGCCGCCCACCAGGTATGTTTGCATGGGGTAAGTGTAGCTCTTGGTTTTAGCTTGGTTAGCAGGCTTGGACTGGTTGGGGATTACGCAAGCTAGGCGCTACCCGTCTGCGCTCAGTGCCTTGTGACTTTCATAGTACCCCGATACAGTTCATGCATTTACTACGTACGCGCACCTTGTCTTAAGGCACAGTCAACTGAAGTCGCGTATTGTCGAATCTCACGATAATTTTATAACTGTGCGACTACCCAGACATGCAAAATCTATGAACTCCCACTCTGCACCATCCGATTTATCTGAAACATCGTTGCAAGCTCAACCAAAGCGAGTGGCTGCGTTCTTCTACGGCAGTTTTATCCGCCGTGACGTTATGGCACTTGCTGGCTTTCATCCCACCAGCATCGAGGTAGCCAAACTTAGCGGTTTTGACATCACTTTCGACCCACATGCCAATGTCTTTCGTTCTGACCAGCATGCAATTTGTGGCATTCTGGTGTATCCGTCCCACGAGGAGTTGCATAAGTTGTATTCCAGAGATGGTGTGGGTGTATTTCTACCCGAAGCAGTGCTTATAGAAACCCAAGACAACAGGCTGCTACCAGCCATGTGCTACATGCCACCCAGTAGAGGAAACAAGCCTCCCGATTTTGAGTACGTTCAACGCATTATTGGTGCTGCCCGTGAGCACAATTTTCCAGCCTGGTATTTAAGCCACTTGGAGCGTTTCCGTTGAACTCATCAAATTCAAAGCACCGCATACATGGCGCCGATCTTTAGTCAAATGGACAGCCAACTGTGGGGCATGTTTATGTGCGCCCTATCTCGATCACAAGGAAGTTGCAATAAAAGCACCAATTACGGTATAATTTTTATACCATGTATATTTTTGAATTTGACGCGGCCAAGAGCGAATCCAACCGCGTTAAGCACCGCATGGATTTTGTTGAAGCGCAACGTCTTTGGGATGATCCGATGTTGCTGGAGATTGAGGCAAAAACTGAGGATGAACTGCGGTATCTGGTGATTGGGCTGATTGATACAAAACATTGGTCTGCTGTCATTACGTATCGAGGAACGCACATCCGACTGATTTCCGTTCGACGCGCACGCATAGAAGAGGTGGTACTGTATGAAAGCTAAAGATTTTGAGCAAAAGTTTGACGAGAACGTTGACCTGACTGGACTCTTGGATTTATCAAAAGCCAAGCGTGTTTTGCAGGAGCAACGGCGGGTGAACGTTGATTTTCCCACCTGGATGATTGACTCCTTGGACCGCGAAGCCAGCAAGCTAGGGGTTACGCGGCAGTCAGTGATTAAAGTGTGGCTGGCTGAGCGTCTTGAAGCCACCGCATCCAATCTGCCGTTCCAACGGGCGCGCGCCACTACTGCACACCGCTAAAAGTCAAGCAAACGCGGGCCGAAAAAAAGCCGCGCTTGTGACTCCAATACACTGGGTTTCTTCGGCATACCCTGCGGTGACGTCTTCAACGCTTCAACCGAAACGGCTCTTCAAAATCCCGAAAACCATCTTCCACCAGCGCCGCAGCTATCCACTGGGCTACGCCATTCGCAGATCGCACGCGGTCAATGTAGGCGTTGACATCTGCGCGCTGGCTCAGCGCGTAGGTTTTAAAGCGCATGCACACGGGTGCAAAGTAGGCGTCGGCTACTGTGAACTGTGGGCCGAATAAAAATGGGCCACCGTGCTGGGCCAGTAGTTCGCTGAAGATGGCCTCGATACGGGCTACGTCGGCGCGCACTGCCGGTTTGTCGCGCAGGGCTAGCGCGCCTGCCTCGGGTAGACTGGCTTCGATGTTCATGGGGCAGGCGCCGCGCAGGGCGGTGAAGCCGCTGTGCATCTCGGCGCAGATGCTGCGGGCGCGGGCGCGCTGTTTTGCATCTAAGGGCCACAGGTTTTTAGCGGGGTACTTTTCGGCTGCGTATTCGGCTATGGCCAGGGTGTCCCACACCACCAGGCCATCGTCTACCAACACGGGCACTTTGCCCACGGGGTTGATTTTGTCGATGGCGGTTCTGAATGTGGAGCCGGGCGCGAAGGAGTCAAAGCGCAGCAGCACTTCGTCAAACGGGATGCCTGCGTGGGTGAGCAGCACCCAGGGGCGCATGGACCAAGAGGAGTAATTTTTGTTGCCGATGTAGAGCTGCATGCTGCGTCCTTATGACAAAAGAGCCGTGAGACTAAAGAGCCATGATATTGCCACCAAAACCGCTGGACATTGATGCTGAAAAACTGGCTGATTGATGCAGTCACACCTGCACTGATACCTGCAATCACACCTGCGCCAACGCCTCTGCTAATACCTGCGCACACTACCCGCGCGCTGCATTTTTGCGGTATTTGTCCAGGGTGTGGGCTTCGCGCAGGTAGGTGGGCGCAATGGCGTACAGGCTGCTGGGGGTGATGCCTAGCGCCGATAAGCCTGGGAAGTTGCCGCTGGCGATGTTGGGCGCGCGCATGGAGTCCAGGTTGTCGCGGCTCATCAGGGGCTCGCCGGGCAGGTGCTCCATCACCCAGGCTTGCGCGCGGGCCAGCGGCATGGGCAACGGCACGATGGGGCGCTGGGCGCCCACGCACTGGCCTGCTATGGCAAACAACTGGCGCAGGGTGAGCATGTTGGGGCCGCAGGCTTCAAATACCGTCACATTAGAGGGTGTTTTAGACTGTTGGCCCAATGGAACATAGCACAACGAGCTATCTTTTTGATAGTTATACTCCGTTACCAATACCTCCAGCGCCTGCGCGACATCTTCTACCCAGACGGGCTGAAACTGCGTGCCCGCGCCAGCCAGCGGCACCAGGGGTGCGAGCTTTTGCAGGCTGGCAAATACGTTGAGCAGTTTGTCTTCGGCGCCAAACACTAAGCTGGGGCGCAGCAGGGCGATGTCCAGCCCGCTGTCTGCCAGCACCGCCTCGCCGCGCGCCTTGCTGCGCAGGTACATGGACGGAGCGTCTGGCGCCACGCCCAAGGCGCTGACGTGCACGATGCGCGGCACGCCAGCGGCTTGGCAGGCGGCGACTATCTTGCGCGGCAGCACCACATGGACTTGCTCAAAGCGCTGCTCGTTGCCGTGCAGTATGGCTACCAGGTTAACCAGCACGTCGTGCCCTGCCACCGCCTGCGCTAGCTGCGCGGCGTCGTGCACATTGCAGGGCAAGAGCGTCAGGCCAGGCAGCATTTGCAGGTGCTTGGCGCTATCTACACGGCGGGTGGGTACGGTGAGGCTGTGGCCCGCGGCTGCGAGCTTTTCGCACAGGTGCCTGCCGATGAAACCTGAACCACCAAGTACTATTATTTTCATAGCTGCTTATGCCCTGCTCTATTGGGCATAGGCCCTATATTGTTAATAATATGGACTCTAGCAGAGATTCAAAGCACGCATCCTACGGCAGGTCTTTGTTCACCTCGGGTGCGCTGTCTTGACGCGGGCCTACACTGCCCAGCCGGGCCTTCAGGCTTTGGGGTTGGCCGGTCAAAATGGCGGCGTACATGGTGGTGTTGGCCAGCACCTTTTTAACGTAGTCGCGGGTCTCGGCAAAGGGCACGTTTTCGGCCCAGGCGGCTGCTTCCATCAGGGGGCCATTGCGCCAGGCGCGGGGGCGGTTGGGGCCGGCGTTGTAGGCCGCAGCGGCCAGCGGCATGGAGCCTGCAAAGTCGTCTAGTGCCAGCTTGAGGTAGGCGGTGCCAATGGCAATGTTGGTGTCGCGGTTGTTCAGCTGGTCAATGCTAAAGCTGTCCATGCCAATCTTTTTGGCCGTCCAGCGCGCCGTGGCGGGCATGACCTGCATGAGGCCCGAGGCCCCTACGCCTGAGCGGGCGTCCATGATGAAGCGGCTTTCCTGGCGGATCAGGCCGTACACGTAGGCGGGGTCCAGGCCAATCTCGCGGCTGCGGCGCAGTACGTTGTCTTTAAAGGGCATGGGAAAGCGCTGGTCGGTGTCCATCGCTTCCTTGGTGCGCTCACTGGTGTTGATGCAGCGGTCCCACACCTGCCTCTCGCAGGCAAAGTCGGCGGCGGCCAATAGATCGCGCTCGCTCATGCCGCCTTTGCTTTGCAGGTTGGTGCTGTAGTTCCACTCACGCACGCCCTCGGTGCGCAGGCCTATGGCAATGGCGTACAGCGCGCGGTTCAGGCCAGCGTTTTGGCGGGCGGCTTCTTTCTCGCCGGCCGTCACAGGCGCTGGGCGCTGGGGCGCGGTAATGCGTTGGCCCAGCTCCTCCAAGGCCAGCATTTCATAAAACCCACGTGGCGAGGCGATGGATTCCAGCAAATCTTGCGCCTCATGCAGCTCGGGGCGCAGCACGGCGGTGGGGGTGCCACCGGCTACGGCGTGCATTACCGTGGGCGCCTTGCCGGCCACGATGCCCTTCAGCGCGCGGGCCTTCCAATATACAAAGGTGGGGTCTTTGCGGCCCTCGTCGGTCATGTCGTTGATGGCGGCCAGCATCACGGGCCAGCCCTTTTGCGGCTCGGTGGCGCGCAGAGCGGTGCGCACCTTCCAGCCCAGCAGGTCGTCGCTTAAATGCTCGTTGCGGGCCTTGGCATAGTAGTCGCCCGCCTGGTCAGACAGCTTGAGCGCGGCTTGTTTGCCAATCACGCCCCAGGCCCAGCTGCGCTCTTCGGCGCTCAGGATGGGCGACCATTTATTTTCCAGCGCGGCGGCGGCGGCCTCGGGGTCGCTGGTGGCCAGCTTGATCAGGGCCAGGGTGACCAGCTCTTTGCGCACGCTACCGGTAGCCGTGGCGCGGCCGCTTAAATAGCGCACGGCGTTGGCGTTGATCTCGGCCACGGCAGGCACGCCGTCGGGTGTGACGATTTGCACCGCATTGGCCGCGGCGCGTGGGCGGTTGGCCTCCATGCTCAGGCGCGCCTCGCGCCACACGTCGACCGCGCTGAGTTTTTTGTCGGCGTAAAAACGGTCTGCGGCCAGCGTGCAGCCGTCGTCGGCGTCTTTGATGGTGTACCAGTTACGGCGCACTTCGTCGGTCATCTCTTTGGTGGTCGCGCCACTGCGCACAGCCTCTACCAACAGCGCAAAGCAGCGCACCTCTTTGTCGTCATTCATGCGGTACTTGGCGTACTCGGCGGCAAAAGTGGTCCAGTCGCGGCGCTTGCCCAGCTGCAGCAGCCAGTCGTTGCGCAGGCGGTCCTCGTGGTAGGTGCCCGTGTGGCGGGCCAGCACGTCTTGCACCTCTTGCGGGCTGGCTTCTTCCAGCCGGGCTTTCAGCTCCCAGTAGGCGGCCTGCGCCTCCAGCACGTGGCCGCGCACTTGGGGCAGCAGGGCGGTAAGGCGGGCCTTGTCGCTGCGCTTGAAGGCTTGGCCCATTTCGATCAGGGCGTCATCACCCCGCTGGTTTTGCGCGTTGGCAGGCAAGGGGAGCGCAAACGCGCCCAAACATGCCAGAATGAGCGAGGTGAGTTTTTGAGAGAATTTTGGAGTCATTGGTTTAAATACACAGGGCATACCCCGATTATGGACAAATCACAAATCCGCAGGCGTTTAATAGACGAACGCCTCAACATGCCAGACCGCCTACAGCGGGCCGAAGAGTTACAAAGGGTCATGCGCATCTGGCTGGTGGGCCGGCCCGACGCGGTTATTGGCGCCTACTGGCCCATTAAAGGCGAGTTTGACCCCCTGCCCGCCCTGTACCGCTGGCAAGAGGACGGCGCCCTGGGCGGGTACCAAGCCCCCATTTCCAGCCCCCATGAGCACCCAGCCCCGCAAGACATAGAGCAAGCAGCTCTTAATTTTATAGCTAATGTAACCCAGTCTGCACAAAACTTGACAAGCGGCAGCGCCGTGTCGCCGCGCAAAATTGGCCTGCCGGTAGTGGACAAAGTGCACAAAACCCTCACTTTCTACGCCTGGTACCCCGGCTGCCCAATGGAAGAAGACGCCTACGACATCCCCAAACCCAAAGACACCGAGATCGTCGTGCCCACCCTGCTCTTCGTCCCCTGCCTGGGTTTTGGCCCCGGTGGCTACCGGCTGGGCTACGGTGGCGGGTTTTATGACCGCACCTTGGCTTCTTTGCACCCTAAGCCTGTCACGGTGGGTTTAGCTTATTCCCGCGCCCATGTTTCGTACTTTGAACCGGAGCCGCACGATGTGCCGTTGGCAGCTATTTTGACGGAGGATGGGCAGGCTTATCCGTGATGGCGACGTTATTGCGGCCTATGTTGGCTCGGTTATGCGGCCTGCTGCTGTATACGCTGGCGCAAGCAGCGGTCGCGCAAACTGCCGCCGCCACTACAGCACAAAACACACCACAAAGCGCCACCTGCCCAGCCGAGGTACCCAAGGGCGCGCGCTGCTACACCGGGCAAGACGGAGCGGGTGCGCTGTATTGGATAGCCATACCCGCAGCATGGAACCAGGTGCTGGTGATGCATGCCCACGGCGGCCCCGCAGACCACGGGCCCGCCAAGCTGGAGCGCAGCGAGGAAGACCTTAAGCGCTGGGCCATCACCACACACTTGGGCTACGCGTGGGCTGGCTCGACCTACCGGCGCGGTGGCTACGGCGTCACCATGGCGGCGCAAGACACCGAGCGTCTGCGGCAAATATTTGTGCAGCACTTTGGCGCGCCACGCCGCACCCTGCTGCACGGCCAAAGCTATGGCGGCGGCGTGGCTGCCAAAGCCGCCGAGCTGTATGCCACGGTAGATAGCGCCCAAGGGCCCGTGCGCGGCCCTTACGACGGCGTGGTTCTCACCAGTGGCGTACTGGGCGGTGGCGGCGCGGCCTACCAGTTTCGGCTGGACTTGCGCGTGGTGTACCAGCAGGTGTGCCAAAACCACCCCAAGCCCGATGAACCGCCCTACCCGCTGTGGTTGGGCCTGCCCCTCGACAGCAAACTCACCCGCGCCGAGCTGGCCGCACGCGTAGACCAGTGCACCGGCCTGCGCCAAAACGCCGCCCAGCGCACGGCGCTGCAACAATCCAACCTGGCCACTATTTTGAGCACGGTCAACATCACCGAACGCGCGCTGCTGGGCCACCTGAACTGGGCCACCTGGCTGTTTCAAGACCTGGTACAGCGCCGCTTGGGTGGGAGCAACCCGTTTGACAACCTGGCCATGGTGTACGGCGCGGCCAACGCTGCGCTTAACCAAGGCGTGCTGCGCTACGCGGCCGACCCCGCGGCCGTAGCCGAGCTGGCCCGCGACAGCGCCCCCACTGGCCGCGTCAACGTACCGGTGCTTACGCTGCACGCCATCCACGACCCTACCGCCCACGTAGCGCTGGAAGCCGCCTACCAGCAAGCCCTGCAAAGCGCTGGAACCGCCCAATGGCTGGTGCAAACCTTCAGCGACGAGAGCGAGCACAGCTACCTTAGCGACCCACAATACGCCGCCCTGTTTAGCGCGCTGATGGACTGGATAGACAAAGGCGATAAGCCTACGCCGCAGTCCATCGCGCAGCGCTGCAAGCCGCTGGAGGCCATGTATGGCAAGCCTTGCTTGTTCAAGCCAGAGTTTGTGGTGCGTGGGCAGCGCGCCCGTTAGGCAGCACGCTTGCCTTCCAAGGCTTTGCCGTTTTGAACGGTTTCGCGCAGGGACCTCGCGGCTTCGCACCAGAGCCCATCCCACATCCATGCGCCCCGGTCTGCGGCCCGCTTCGCGGTAAGCTTTGCAGTGCTCGTAATAATCGAAGACCACTCCGTCACTACCAAAAGATACCTGTTCGTGAAGTGAAGTATCTAGGTGTGAACTGTCGCGCAGAGCCTTAGCAGAAATATATGACTTTGTGGCGGCGCTCAGTAGAAGAGCGGTTGCATTCGGTAGCGGAATGGTTAGAGTCTTTTTCTTAGACATGCTAAGAATTGCTGAAACTGTAAGGCGGGTTCCCTTAGGTGAGACTTGATTAGTCCATGGTGACTTCCAATCTTCGGAAAGACGTGCGACAGTGTGCAGGCGCCAGTCGTCGTCTTCAGATTATGGAACAGCGGGTGATTTTTTCATAAGTTCAAACCTATCTCGTTTAAAACGTAATCGCAGTTTCAAATCTGAATACTTGCAACATCAATCATCCAACGACCCCGTCTCCACATCCGTCCCCGGCACTTCACCAATCGCGCTGCGCGTCTCTTTGGCCTGCACCTTCAGCCAATTGCAAAACGCCGTCACCTCCGCCCGTGCGTTGCTGGTGCTGCGCGCGCGCGGGCTGAGGATGAGCCAAAAAGCCATGGGGGAGTCGATGCGCAGCTTGGGCAGGGGCTCGACCAAGTCGCCGCTTTTTAAATGCTCTGCCACCAGGGGCGTGCGGGCCAGCACTACGCCTTGGCCAGTGAGGGCGGCTTGGGTCATGTGGCTGGCGTAGCCAAAGTACAGCCAGCGCTTGGGCACCAGCTTGGGCAGGTTTTGGGTGTCTAGCCAGCGCCGCCAGCTCAGCCACTCCAAGTGCGTGGTGTGCGCGTCGCCCGCCTCGATCAAGGTGAAGTTGGCAAAGTCAGCCGCGCTTTTAATTTTGGGCTGCGACTTGAGCAGCCACGGGCTGACCAAGGGCGTGAGCTGTTCGCCAAACATGCGGATGGCGTGCGCGGGCATTTTGTTGGCCGGGCCATAGCGCAGGGCAATGTCGGCATCAGCAGTTTCCATGTCCATTGATACATCGGAGGCATCAATACGAATATCAATATCGGCATTCTCGCGCTGAAAAGCCTCCAGCCTGGGAATGAGCCACATGGACGCGAAGGACGCAAAGGTGGTAAGCGCCACCTGCTTGCGGCCCATGCTGGTGCGGATCTGCCGCACTGCGCTGTCCACCCGCTCTAGTGCGGGCGCGGCGGCGCCCAGCAGCGCCATGCCAGCGGCGGTGAGGTCCACCGCGCGGGTGTGGCGGTTAAACAGGCTGGCGCCTACTTCATCCTCCAGCGACTGGATTTGCCTTGACACGGCAGACTGGGTCAAGGCCAGCTCTTCTGCGGCGATGCGAAAGTTCAGGTGCCGGGCCACGGCCTCGAAGGCGCGCAGGTTGCCTGCGCCGATGGGACGGGTGCGTAGATGGGTTTGGGAATGCAGCATGTAGAGGGCCTTTTCTAGTCAGTTGGGGACAGAGAAAAACGGGGGTACCGTTTTGGACTGTCCCGCAAAGGGGATTGGTTTATTCATGCCCTAGGGGCATGAATAGTGTAGTGCGAATTCATTGGACTGGCAAGCTGCTATGCACGATCATTCATTCCCAGATCACATGAGTCTGGACAACATAAGGAGTCGTTACCATGCACCCCATTCACCACGCTCATTTTGGCGCCGCCGCAACCCACTCGGCACCCACACCGCGCGGCGCATTCGCCTTGCAAGCGGGCCGCGCCATGACACTGCGTCCTAAAGCAAATGCCCTGCTGCGCATTACCCAAGGTGCAGCATGGGTAACGCTGCCCAGCCAGCCGGGCGACCATTTTTTGCGTGCTGGCGACAGCCTGCGCATCAGCGCCAGCGACCGTGTGGTGCTGGAGGCCTGGCAAGTGCCCGCCACCCAGTCGCTCTACTTTGACTGGGACCCGGTGCCGATGCGGGTAGCTGCGCCGCGCCCCAGCTACTGCGCAGCGGTGCGTCAGCCTTTGGCTGATTTGCGTGCCGCGCTGGTTTTAGGCGCAGGCGCTGCTGGGCGTTTGGCTACGGGCTTTGTAGCTTGGGGTTTTGGCAGTGCCTTGGCTTTGGTTTTGGGCACCGGCTTGGCAGCGCGTGCACGCACCGCACACTCCAGCGCCAGCGCCGCCCAAGGCCGCATGGCGTCGGGCGAGTCCATGGCCTCTTCGGGCGCGCTGTAGTAGTTCATCGACCGAGGCACGCCCTTCATAGGGTAAGTAAATATCGCACACCCCGCCGCAACGTAGCGGCTGCGGGTCGCGTCGTCACCCTTGAGCCACAGCTTCTCGCCATCACCCAAGTCAGCCAAAATAGCAATCGTCAGCCCATCGGTGCTAATGCCAAACCCACCAAACATCCGCTTAGCCACGCAGGGGCCAGCGCTATTAAGCAGGTCGCAGCAGTAGCTGGCGAAGTCGCGGGAGGTGGTCATGGGTAAGATTATGGCCTTCCGTCGCTTCAACCGTCATCTGGCGCCTCTCATACAGCCTTTCGTCGCAATCCGCTTGGTGCTCCTGGCTTACGCTCCTAAACTCGCGTCCCGATACCAAACAACGCCCAACCAGGTAACTCACCATGCACCTATCCCGCCACATCGCCGTCATCTTGTCTAGCCTGCTGCTGGCGGCACAGGCCATGGCCAGCCAAGCAGGCTGGCGCCAGATCACCGTACCGGGCACCACGCCAAACGAGGCCCCTATCGTGGTGGCTTTGTACTACCCCACCGAAGCACCGGCTCGCACCGTACCCATGGGGCCGTTCACGGTTCGGGCTGCCATCCAAAGCCCGCCGGAGGCCATGTTCAAAGGCTTGATCGTGCTCAGCCATGGAAACAGTGGTACCGAGCTGGGCCACAGCAGCTTGGCCGAGGCT
Source organism: Polaromonas sp. (assembly GCA_043766985.1). Taxonomy (GTDB): domain Bacteria; phylum Pseudomonadota; class Gammaproteobacteria; order Burkholderiales; family Burkholderiaceae_C; genus JAAFIP01. The sequence goes on along the minus strand of JAYUHM010000113.1, from coordinate 1,792 downwards.
CTGGCCCAAGGCGGCTACCTCGTCGCGGCCCTGCGCCACCCTGGCGACAATTGGCAGGATCGTAGCCTGTTGCAGGCCAGTCCTGCGCGCTACTTCACAGAGCGGCCGCAGCATGTGTCCCGCGTCATGGATGCATTGCTGCGTGACCCGGCCTGGAGCGAGCGCATTGCCAAAGACGCGCAGGGGCCGCGCATCGGCGCGCTGGGGCATTCAGCCGGTGGCTACACCGTGCTGGCACTGGCTGGCGGCCAGCCCGACATGTTGCGTATCTCTGCGCATTGCAAGGCCCATGGTGGCGAGGATCCTATTTTCTGCGGCGTAGCACAGTCCGGACAGTCCACCACCAGCGCAGCCACTGCAACTCCAACGGCACAGCCCATTCCAGCTCTGACTGACGCCCGCGTGCGGGCCGTCGTCGCGTTGTCCCCGCTGGGGGTGGTTTTCAGCCCCGAATCACTCGCCAAAATCCGCATTCCTACTGCGATCTACGAAGCGGAACTAGACCGCTACCTGGTGCCGCGCTTTCATGCACAGTGGATCACCCGCAATCTCCCGAACACGCAGTTCCACCGCGTGCCCAACGCCTGGCACTATGCGTTCATGGACACACCCAGCATGCCCATCCAGTCCCCAGATGGCGACCTAAGCGCCAACCCCCCGGGCTTTGACCGCTCAGCGTATTTGCAGCAGTTGCAGCGTGAGCTGCCAGCTTTCTTCGACAAGGCATTTCGCTGATGCATGCATGTGGCTCTATGTGATTTGGCTCTGCGTGATTTGTAGTGGTTAGATCCTGCTTAGAAGCAAATGGGGTCAGATCAAAATTCAGGACGACCCACTGTTCGGAGCGCGCAACGCCATAACGAAATTTTGCTCTGACCCCTTTTGCGTCGTTTCCGGCGCTTCGGGTCGTTCTCTCCCGCCTTCTGCCGCGCGAAAAGTCCCTTGCATAGACCTCGCGGCTCGCGCCAGAGCGTGTGCCATGGGCATGCGCCCCGGTCCGCAGCCCCTTCGGGGGAGCATCTGCAGTACTCAGAATTTGGGTCAATGTGCAAACTCGCCTTCGGCTCAAACAAGCACTCATGCCTGATCCAAATTCTTCCGTGCTTCGAGCCCGCAGCCCTGATTGGGGCGCATACCCATGGCACACGCTCTGGCGCGAGCATGAGGTGGTTTGCAGGCTAGTGTGACGTGCTGGGCTGGCTGGATAATTGACTGACGGACGGACGGACGGACTGACGGGCACGCGGACCGTTCTGTCCGCCTGTATGCGCCTGCAAACACCTGGACGCCCCTGCAGGCACCTGCAGAGGCATTTCAGGGCGCTACACATACAGGAGCTGCTCCCGCATCATTCTATTGGTCTGCAGCCCGATGAGTATCCTAAAAAGGCCTCAAAATCGTGTTTTTCAGCACTTTTTTGTGGCGCAAAGGCCGTAGGCGAGCCTGCGCAGTACACTAAATTATGCGGATTTGTGTACCTGGCCATAACGTGAACAATTCACGTCTTTTTTTGATTGTTTGGTAGTGAAATATCACGCCAATCATCAATTTTCTGGTGAAACAATCTAAATTTTTAGTTTTTATAAAGCTATGAAGTTATGCGTACTTCTCAAAAGTGACGTCACCCCAGCAGCGTCCGCTGTAGCGACTTGCCGCGAGGTCAACCCAAGGGACTCTTCGTCCGCAGAGGAAGGTGGGGACTCACGCACCGGAGGCTACGCAGGATCCTCCCACTGCACATCACGTAGCGCCTGACTTTTTAGCTGTTCCTAAAATTAGCGTCGATCCACTC
>JAYUHM010000112.1:0-5197 GCA_043766985.1 Polaromonas sp. | reverse complement strand
TGGTAGGCGATGTAGCTTGCAGTCATCTATCTATAACGCTCTACCCTCACCGCTGGTGGACTCGGTTGTGCTGGCTTCTGCCGCCCAGACTCCTAGCCGCGCGGCATTTCCCCCCGCCCTGCTGGCCTGCTACGTGGTACGGGGCTCTACCTATTTGGCCATCCGCGTGGCGCTGTACAGCTTTGCGCCCTTCTTTCAAATGGGTACGCGCTTTGTCACGGCGGGCGTTTTGTTGCGGGTCTTTATGCTGCTCAGGGGCACAAAACTGCCTACGGTGTCGCAGTGGCGCAACGCTTTTATAGTTGGCAGTTTGATGCTCTCGGGCGGCATGGGCCTTGTCGCCGTGGCGTCGCAAACCATCGGCTCAGGGCTGATTGCCACCTTTATTGCCGTGGTGCCCATGCTGGTCAGCGGCTGGGGGCTGCTGTGGGGCAAGCGGCCCGCGCGGCTCGAATGGGCGGGCATGGCGGTGGGGCTGTGCGGCGTGCTGCTGTTGGTACGCGGCGCCAGTTTCAGTGCCTCTACGGTGCGTTTAATGGCCATTGGCGGGGCTACCTTGGCATGGTCTCTGGGCTCGGTGCTGCAAACCACACGCCTGCCACTGGCTGCAGGCCCTATGGGCTTTGCCAGCGAAATGTTGTGTGGTGGCGCGGTGTTAATGCTGATTTCTCTTATTTTGGGTGAGCAATTTTCGTGGCCACCGCAGCCCTTGGCCGCTGCGGCGTGGGTGTATCTCGTGGTGTTTGGCTCGCTGGTAGCGTTCAGCGCCTACCTGTATTTGTTGGCCCATGCATCGCCCGCTTTGGCCACCAGTTATGCCTTTGTGAACCCGGTTATCGCGCTGCTGTGGGGCGTAGTTTTAGCCGGTGAAGTGGTGAGTTTTGGCGAGTGGATAGCCGCTGGAATCATCCTGGCAGGGGTGCTGTTGATCTTTGCCGCCAAGACCCGGCAAGCCACTTAAAGTGCTCTCAAATGCATTGCAACGGGTGCGGTTGGCAAAGCGGCGTAAAAATTCTTTCAAAAAAAGTGATTTTTCACTGGAGAAAGCGCTACTTATCCAGTAGCATCCGCTTGTTGGTGAAGCATGAGAGTCGCTGACAGTTAATTAACTTATATAAAAGGATCTTCAATCATGGCAACTGCGAAAAAAGCTCCGGCAAAGAAACCTGCCGCCAAGAAAGCCGCTCCAGCTAAAAAAGCTGCGGCTCCTGCGAAGAAGGCAGCACCAGCTAAAAAAGCTGCTGCTCCTGCTAAGAAAGCCGCTCCAGCAAAAAAAGCTGCAGCGCCTGCTAAGAAAGCTGCTCCAGCGAAGAAGGCTGCTGCTCCTGCTAAAAAAGCAGCAGCAAAAAAAGCCCCCGCTAAAAAGCGCGTACCTAACGCTGCTTTCATGAAAGCACTGACCCTGAGCCCAGCACTGCAAGCCGTTGTCGGCGCAGCCGCTTTGCCACGCACCGAAATCGTGAGCAAGCTGTGGGTTTACATCAAGAAAAACAATCTGCAAGACAAAATCAACAAGCGCATGATCAATGCAGATGCCAAGCTGAAAGAAGTTTTCGGCAAAGCACAAGTCAGCATGTTCGAAATGGCTGGCCTGATTGGCAAGCACGCTAAGTAATTAGCCCTCGCTTGACAAGAAGCCACCTTCGGGTGGCTTTTTTTATATTCATTTTATGATGCAAGCCCTGAGAAGCTATGCGTTACAAGCTATTTACTTTATAGCAAATAAACGGTAACCCAATCGCTGGCATAGCCAAAAGCAATTGGTTTTAATTTTCCAAGGGGTATACCATTTCTTTTGTGCCTTGTTGCTATCCGCAAAAGGCACTTTTGAAAGGAAGCATCCATGTCTACCGAAATGAAATGTCCGTTCCCTGGCGGCGCTCGCCAACACGCTGTGGCTGGCGCGCCCACCAACGACCAGTGGTGGCCCAATCAACTGAACCTGAAGATGCTGCATCAGCACTCTTCCAAGTCAGACCCCATGGGCGATAACTTCAACTACGCCGAAGAATTCAAAACCCTTGACCTGGATGCCGTAGTCAAGGACTTGACCGCGTTGATGACAGACTCACAAGACTGGTGGCCCGCAGACTATGGCCACTACGGGCCGCTCTTCGTGCGCATGGCGTGGCACGCGGCGGGCACCTACCGCATTGCCGATGGCCGCGGTGGTGCGGGCTCGGGCGCGCAGCGCTTTGCACCGCTCAACAGCTGGCCTGACAACGTGAACCTCGACAAGGCGCGCCGCCTGCTCTGGCCGATCAAGCAGAAGTATGGCGCGAAGCTTTCCTGGGCGGATCTGTTGGTCCTGACCGGCAACGCCGCGCTGGACTCGATGGGCTTCAAGACCTTCGGCTTCGGCGGCGGCCGGCCCGATATCTGGGAGCCGGAAGAAGACATTTACTGGGGTTCGGAAACCAAGTGGCTCGGTGGCGATATCCGCTACGCCCACGGTTCCGCAGGCGTCGATAAGGCTGGCGGGGTACTGCCCACCGACAACTCGGCCGACGGCGACATGCACACGCGCGTCTTGGAGAACCCTCTGGCCGCCGTACAGATGGGCCTGATTTACGTGAACCCTGAAGGCCCGGACGGCGAGCCGCTTCCGCTGGCGTCGGCGTACGACATCCGCGAGACCTTCGCCCGCATGGCGATGAACGACGAGGAGACCGTCGCGCTCGTCGCCGGTGGCCACACCTTTGGCAAGTGCCACGGCGCCGGTGACGCGTCTCTGGTTGGCCGCGAGCCCGAGGCCGCAGGCATCGAGCAACAGGGTCTGGGCTGGAAATCGGCCCACCGCAGCGGCATCGGTGGCGACCTCATCAGCAGCGGCATCGAGGGTGCCTGGACCAACAACCCCATTAAGTGGGACAACGGCTACTTTGAAAACCTGTTTGGCTACGAGTGGGTGCTGACCAAAAGCCCTGCCGGTGCGCACCAGTGGACACCTAAAGAAACAGCCGCGGCCAACACCGTGCCCGATGCACACGACCCTTCCAAGCGCCACGCCCCGATGATGACCACCGCCGACATGGCCATGCGCATGGACCCGATCTACGAAAAAATCTCGCGGCACTTTATGGCCAACCCCAAAGAGTTTGCAGATGCATACGCCCGGGCCTGGTTCAAGCTAACCCACCGCGACATGGGCCCGCGCGCCCGCTACCTGGGCAAGCTGGTACCCGCAGAGGTGCTGATCTGGCAAGACCCGGTTCCTGCGGTAGACCACGCGCTGATTGGCGAGCAAGACGTAGCCGCGCTCAAAGCCAAGCTGCTCGCATCCGGCTTGTCCATCTCCCAACTGGTCAGCACAGCGTGGGCATCAGCGTCCACATTTCGCGGCAGCGACAAGCGCGGCGGCGCCAACGGCGCGCGCATTCGGCTGGCACCGCAGAAAGACTGGGAAGTTAACCAACCGGCTGAGCTGGCAAAGGCATTGAAGGCGCTGGAGGCCGTACAAAAAGAGTTCAACGGCGCGCAGACAGGCAGCAAAATGGTGTCATTGGCCGACCTGATCGTGCTGGGCGGCTGCGCAGCCGTAGAGGCGGCGGCCAAGAAGGCGGGCGTTGAGGTAAAGGTGCCTTTTGCACCGGGGCGCACCGACGCATCGCAACAGCAAACCGATGTGCATTCCTTCGCCGTGCTGGAGCCTGCTGCAGACGGGTTTCGCAACTACTTGCGCAAGGGCCACGCGCCATTTGCCGCCGAGCTGCTGGTAGACCAGGCCAAACTGCTAACGCTGACGGCCCCCGAGATGACGGTGCTGATTGGCGGCATGCGCGCCCTGAACGCCAACTTTGCGCAATCCCCACATGGCGTTTTTACCAAGCGGCCTGAGACACTGAGCAACGACTTCTTTGTGAACCTGCTTGACATGAGCACGAAGTGGCAAAAGTCCGCCGCGTCTGAAGGCGTGCTGGAGGGGCTTGGCCGGGCCACAGGCGAGCCCAGGTGGACGGGCACCGTGGTTGACCTCGTCTTCGGTTCAAATTCGCAACTGCGCGCCCTTGCCGAGGTGTACGCAAGCAACGACTCGCAGCAGAAGTTTGTGCACGACTTTGTAGCAGCGTGGAACAAGGTAATGAACCTTGACCGCTTTGACCTGACTTGACCGCAGCAGGGGGGTACTGAAATTAAATTGCACACAATTTAATTGCTCGCTATAATTCAGACCATCACCCCACAGTACACCATGCCAACCACCCTGCCCCTGAGCCAACAAGCGTGCTTTGCCTTGTACTCTACCTCCCTGGCCATGACCAAGGTGTACAAGCCACTGCTCGCCTCGCTCAAGCTCACTTACCCGCAGTATTTGGTAATGCTGGCGCTGTGGGAGCAAGATAAACGCATGGTCTCTGCCATTGGCGACGCGCTGTTTCTAGACAGCGGCACCCTCACCCCTTTGCTTAAAAAGTTAGAAGCCATGGGCTATGTGCTGCGCCAGCGCAGCGGGCTGGACGAGCGCTGCGTGGTGGTAGCGCTTACCGCCGCTGGCCGTGCACTGCAAAAAAAGGCCGCGCCTGTATCGCAATGTGTGGCTGACGCATCAGGCTGCACAGCCACCGAGTTGACCAAGCTGACAGCGCGTTTGCAGTCGCTGCGCACAGCACTGCGCGCTTCACTTGAAGCGCCTGCTTTTTAGGTGCCATGAAGTTTGTAGCCGGTCAAGCCAAAATCACCGTGCCCGCAGACACCAAAATCTCGGGCTCCGTAGGCATTGGCCCCATCCCCAACGGGTTCGGTATCGAAGTCAAACTCGACATCAGCATCCCCGGCATGGACCGCGCCGCCGCCCAAGACCTGATCAACAAAGCCCACGTGGTGTGCCCCTACTCCAACGCTACGCGCGGCAATATTGATGTGACATTGAACTTGGTGTAGGCCAACAGGCACACCCAAAAAAGCCACCTTCGGGTGGCTTTTTTTATGGCTACCCAATAGCTATTGGCATATTTGACAACACGGCACTTTGTTGGCAAAATAGCCAACATGGCAAGCCACCTCGTTACACGATTCAAAAACGTCGGCCCTGCAGGCGACACGGTCGAAGCGGTGGTGTGGCGGCTGACCGAGCCGGTGCCGCCGTCAGAACACCCATTTAAACCTAAATCCGGCAGTTACCCAGCGCCCATAAGTTGCGCAGGCGGTATCCATGGCGGCAAAGGGCGTGTGATTTTGGCCACCACATAGTTCAGGA
>JAYUHM010000111.1:0-1910 GCA_043766985.1 Polaromonas sp. | reverse complement strand
CAAAGTGAAAATAGCCCTTCATCCCGGCGATTTCTTCAAACTTGTCTTTCACGTCCTCATACTGCGCTTTGACCTCTTGGACGCAAATACAATCAGGCTGTGTCTTTTCAATCCAGGCGGCCAAGCCCTTGCTGCTGGCCGAGCGGATGCCGTTGAGGTTGAGACTGGTGAGTTTGAAGAGTTTTTTGGACATAAAAATGACTATTAAAAGTGACTAACTACGGGTATGTATGAATCATAACGACAACAATTTAGACAACTTGGCTCAGGATTTCGTCAAATTCGCCCTGGAATGCGGCGTTTTGGGATTTGGTGAGTTTAAAACCAAAGCCGGCCGCCTGAGCCCTTATTTTTTCAACGCCGGCTTGTTTGACGACGGTGCCAAACTGGGCAAATTGGCCGAGTTTTACGCCAAAAGCCTGATCGCCAGCGGCATCGAGTTCGACATGATTTTTGGCCCCGCGTACAAAGGCATCCCGTTGGGCGCTGCCGTCGCCGTGGAACTGGCTCGCCAAGGCCGCAACGTGCCCTTTGCCTACAACCGCAAGGAAGCCAAAGACCACGGCGAAGGCGGCACGCTGGTGGGCGCCAAGCTGCAAGGCCGCGTTCTGATCGTCGACGACGTGATGTCCGCCGGCACCGCCACCCGCGAGTCCATCGCCCTCATCAAAGCCGCCGGCGCGACGCCTGCGGCAGTGGCGATTGCCTTGGACAGACAAGAAAAAGCGACTGAAAAGAACGCCGCTGGTGAAACCGTGGATGTGCCTTACAGTGCCGTGCAATATGTGCGAAATGAGCTGGGCATGCAGGTCTGCACGATTGCCAGCTTGAAGGATTTGCTGGACTACCTAGCCACGACGGCCGACCCCGCGCAGCAGGTGCATGAGGCGGCGATCAAGGCCTACCGGGACCGCTACGGGGTGTAAATGCGTCAAAACCGGCTTTTAGAGGCCGTTTTATGCCTCTAGCCGGCGTATTTATTACCTATGCAGCTATAAATAATATAGCGAATTGTCATTCCCGCGCAGGCGGGAATCCACGGTGACGCAGGGATGGATTCCCGCCTGCGCGGGAATGACGGAGGTCTGCTGATTTAACCCAGCTTTTTCTTCAACAACTCGTTCACCTGCGCCGGGTTGCCTTTGCCTTTGGTGGCTTTCATGGCTTGGCCAACCAGGGCGTTGAAGGCTTTGGCGTTGCCGGCTTTGTATTCTTCGACGGATTTGGCGTTGGAGGCTAAAACGGTGTCGATGATGGCTTCCAGCTCGCCGGAGTCGCTCATTTGTTTGAGATCACGATCTTTGATGATTTGATCCACAAAATCCGCCAAATCGGAAATGTCCTTGTGTATCCGCGTGCACATTTCTTGGAATGCAGTTTTAGCGCCATTTCCGTTAATTTCTCCGCTTGCGACCTTTTTGATAACGTATCCAAGCGCTATCGGATCAGGCACTTCCACATCATCAATCTCAATACCTTTCTTATTGATGAATGCGGAAACTTCTCCCAAAACCCAGTTTGCTGACAATTTCGCTTCCCCACTAATCTGCTCCGCAGATTCAAAGTAGGATGCGACCTTTTTGCTTTGCGTCAACTGCGTCGCGTCATACTCCGACAACCCAAAATTCTCCACGAAGCGCGCCGCCATCACACGCGGCAGCTCGGTCATCTCGGAGCGCACGCGGGCCACCCATTCGTCGGCAATAACCAGCGGCGGCAGGTCCGGGTCGGGGAAGTAGCGGTAATCAGCCGCGTCTTCCTTGGTGCGCATGGCGCGGGTTTCGCCGGTGTCGGGGTTGAACAGCACGGTGGCCTGCTCGATGGCGTGGCCGTCTTCGATTTGCTCGATCTGCCAGCGCACCTCGTAGTCGATCGCCTGCTGCATGAACTTGAAGCTGTTCAGGTTTTTG
>JAYUHM010000110.1:0-1921 GCA_043766985.1 Polaromonas sp. | reverse complement strand
ATGAATAACAACCTAGATTTAGAAGCCAGACTGCACGGCACAGCGCACAGCGAGCATCCACAAGAGCTGCGCCTGTGGCTGCGCTTGCTGACTTGCACCCAGCTCATAGAAAAGCAAATCCGCACCGAACTGCGCCTTCAATTCGACACCACCTTACCGCGCTTCGATTTGATGGCCCAGCTAGAACGCAACCCAGATGGCCTAAAAATGAATGATTTGAGCCGCCGCATGATGGTTTCAGGGGGAAATGTGACCGGTATTACCGACCAGCTGGTGACAGAAGCTTTGGTCGAACGCGTGGTGGTGGATGGCGACAGGCGCTCCTTCCGCGTGCGGCTCACTGAAAAAGGTCACGCTAGCTTTGCCGAGATGGCTGCTGCGCATGAAAACTGGATTGTTGACGCCTTTGCCGCCCTGAAAAACTCTGAAATCACACACTTGCACAAGCTTTTAGGGCAAGTCAAACAGCACTCTTTGAAAGCAAGCTCATGAAGCATTTCGTCAGCCCAACCAACCCCATGCGTAGCCAATTTAACGCCAAAGCCGACTACAAAGCCACCCATTTCGCTTGGAGCTACGAGCAAGTCGATGCAAAAGGTGGCGTCGGAACGCTCACCCTAAACCGCCCAGAACGCAAAAACCCGCTGACCTTTGACTCCTACGCCGAACTTCGCGACCTGTTTCGCAACCTGAGCTACGCCACCGACGTCAAAACCATCGTGGTCACCGGCGCAGGCGGCAACTTTTGCAGCGGCGGTGATGTGTTTGAGATCATCGGCCCGCTCACCAAAATGAGCATGCCCGAGATGCTGGAATTCACCCGCATGACCGGCGATTTGATCAAAACCATGCGCAACTGCCCGCAACCCATCATCGGCGCGATAGACGGCATCTGCGCCGGTGCGGGCGCGATGATGGCGCTGGCTTGCGATCTGCGCTATGGCACAGAGAAAACCAAAACCGCCTTTTTGTTCACCCGCGTCGGCTTAGCTGGCGCAGATATGGGCGCGTGTGCGCTCTTGCCCCGCGTGATCGGGCAGGGCAGAGCGTCTGAATTGCTCTTCACAGGCCGCGCTATGACGGCGCAAGAAGGCTTGGACTGGGGCTTTTTCAACGGTTTGACGGAATCCGCAGACTTGCTCGCCAAAGCGCAAGCCATGGCCAAAGACCTTGCACTCGGCCCGACCTTCGCCCACAGCATGACCAAAACCATGCTGCAGCAAGAGTGGGCGATGACGATAGAGCAAGCCGTCGAAGCCGAAGCCCAAGCGCAGGCCATCTGCATGCAAACGCAGGACTTCAAGCGCGCTTTCGAGGCCTTTTCGATCAAGCAAACCCCTGTGTTTGGAGGTGATTGAATGATTGCATCGAACAAATCCAGCGTACTTTCCACAACATCTCAGTACGAGCTGCCATTCTTCGACGCTGCCCATGTCGATTTGGCACGCGGCTTGGCTGACTGGGCACCCCAGCAGCAAGTAGACGAGTCCGACGACCGCCGTGCCTGCAAAGACTGGGTGAAGCGGCTTGGGCAGGGGGGCTGGCTGCGCTATTGCGTCCCCGCAGCCCACGGCGGTGCGCTGCCGCAGCTAGACTCCCGCGCTTTGGTGATTTTTCGTGAAACGCTGGCTTTTCAATCCCCGCTGGCGGACTTTGCTTTTGCCATGCAGGGCTTGGGCAGCGGTGCAATCACTTTGGCGGGTACGCCTGCACAGCAAGCCGAGTACCTGCCTGCGGTGGCGCGGGGCGACAAAATCGCTGCATTTGCGTTGAGCGAACCTGATGCGGGCTCAGACGTATCTGCTATGAAAACAATAGCATCTAAGGTATACAATACGCCGGCTATGGGTATAAATAATAGTCAATTTGACATGTATTCCCTAAGCGGCGTCAAAACCTGGATCAGTAACGGCGATTTGGC
>JAYUHM010000109.1:0-1923 GCA_043766985.1 Polaromonas sp. | reverse complement strand
GTGGTAGGCGATGTAGCTTGCAGTCATCTATCTATAACGCTCTACCCTCACCGCTGGTGGACTCGGTTGTGCTGGCTTCTGCCGCCCAGACTCCTAGTGCTATATTCTATTGGGCTAAAGTACCAATGTGTATGTAAATTGCCACGCAGCTAGCGCTAAGCTACCGCGCACCACGACTCTAGTACTCGCGCCAGAGCTTGTGCCATGGCTATGCGCCCCAATCAGGGCTGCGGGCTCGAAGCACGGAGATTTTGGGATCAGAAAACGTCGGTGATTGAGCGCAGCGAGTTTCGACGTTTTCCCCAAAATCGAGTACTGCAGATGCTCCCCCGAAGGGGCCGCAGTCCGGGGCGCATAGCCATGGCACAAGCTCTGGCGCGAAGCCGCGAGGTCTGCATGCTAAACGCCCGAGTAAAGCCAGCGCCAAAAGTCACCCACACGACTTGACAAAATAATTTTGTATGCAAAAATACGTCAAAATTGACCAAGGACACCAAAGCATGCTAACCCTAGACTTCCATCCCACCGGCCGCCACGTCCTGCAAATCCCTGGCCCCTCGCCCGTGCCCGACCGCATCTTGCGCGCCATGAGCTACCCCACCATCGACCACCGTGGCCCCGAGTTCGCCGCGCTGGGCCTGCAAGTGCTGGGCAAAATCAAACAGATATACCAAACCAAAGCCCCCGTCATCATCTACCCCGCTTCCGGCACTGGCGCTTGGGAGGCCGCTATGGTCAACGTGTGCAACCCCGGCGACCATGTGCTCATGTACGAGACCGGCCACTTTGCCGCTCTGTGGCAAAAGCTGGGCGCACGCCTGGGCCTGAACACCGAAGTCATCACCTTACCCGGCACTTGCACTGCCACCGGCCTGCCCAACGGCTGGCGACGCGGCGTGCAGGCTGATTTGATCGAGTCGCGCCTGAAAGCCGACACCGCCCACAGCATCAAAGCCGTCTGCGTGGTGCACAACGAAACCTCCACCGGGGCCACCAGCAACATCGCCGCCGTGCGCCGCGCCATTGACGCAGCCAAGCACCCCGCGCTGCTCTTGGTAGACACCATCAGCGGCCTGGGTTCGGCTGAATACAACCACGACGCAGCCGGGGCTGACGTGTCCATCAGCGGCAGCCAAAAAGGTCTCATGCTTCCGCCCGGCATCAGTTTTCACGCCTTGTCGCGCAAAGCCATCGAAGCAGGCAAAAAAGCCACCATGCCCAAGGGCTACTGGGCCTGGGACGAGATATTGGAGATGAACAAAACCGGCTACTGGCCCACCACGCCCAATACCAACTTACTCTACGGCCTGAATGAAGCCTGCGACATGCTGTTAGACGCACGCCACGGCGGCCTGCCGATGACGTTTGCCCGCCATGTGCGCTGGGGCGAGGGCGTGCGCGCTGCCGTACGCGCCTGGGGCCTGGAGATCCAATGTACTGACGCATCGGTTTATTCCCCCGTACTTACCGGCGTGGTCATGCCCCTAGGTGTGGATGCCGATGCCGTGCGCAAAACCATTTACGAGCGCTTCGACCTGTCGCTGGGTACCGGCTTGGGCAAGCTCAAAGGCCGCATGTTCCGTATTGGTCATCTGGGCGACTGCAATGACCTGACCTTGATGGCAGCACTCAGCGGCTGTGAGATGGGCATGAAGTTGGCGGGCATCAAACTGGCCGGTAGTGGCGTGCAGGCAGCGATGGACTACTTCAGCAGCCACGCAGCGCCCAGTGCGTTGGCTAAGGCGGCGTAAACCTGTTGCGTCGGCTTGAGTCGGTTTGCTTGCTTTTGAAGATTGGGAGCCTGAGGGCTTAGCTGTGCTCGCTCTGGCACTTGGTGTGCACAGCTCCGCGGCCAATACTGTTCTATTAGAGTAATTTCCGTCACAATACAGACTTCCCCACAAGGAGTCCCCACATGGCAAG
>JAYUHM010000108.1:0-5240 GCA_043766985.1 Polaromonas sp. | reverse complement strand
ACCCCAAAACACCTGGTTTTTCTGGTTGAGCAAGATGATGCCGACGTTGGGCCGAAAGCCGTCCCGGTCAAGCATAATCAACTCCAAATTTTTAAACTTAAGTCATTATGCACGCCGCGTTGCCAAGCGCAACCCTCTGTTGCATTTTTCCTTGTTTTTACCTCAGTGTTCAGTAAAGCGACCCGCCATGAAAGCCAGCCAGTTCCTCATCTCGACCCAAAAAGAAGCCCCAGCCGATGCTGAGGTAGCCAGCCACAAACTGATGATGCGCGCCGGCATGATCAAAAAGCTCGGTGCTGGCATTTACAACTACATGCCCATGGGCCTGCGCGTCATCCGCAAGGTAGAGGCTATCGTGCGCGAAGAGATGAACCGCGCGGGGGCGGTAGAGCTGTCTATGCCCGTGATCCAGCCCGCTGAGCTGTGGCAGGAATCGGGCCGCTTTACCAGCAATGGGCCTGAGTTGCTGCGCCTGAAAGACCGCCATGGCCGCGACTTTATCGTGCAGCCCACCAGCGAAGAGGTGATCACCGACATCGCCCGCCAAGAGCTGCGCAGCTACAAGCAGTTGCCCAAAAACTTCTACCAAATTCAAACCAAATTCCGCGATGAGCGCCGCCCGCGCTTTGGCCTGATGCGTGGGCGCGAGTTCACCATGAAGGATGCCTACAGCTTTGACCGCGACGAAACCAGCGCGAAAGCCAGCTACCAAGTGATGGCCGATGCCTACCGCCGCATCTTTGACCGCTTTGGCTTGAAATACCGCGCCGTAGCTGCCGACAGCGGCGCGATTGGCGGCGACGCCAGCGAAGAATTTCAGGTGATAGCCGCTACGGGTGAGGATGCTATTGTGTTTTGCCCGAGCAGCAGCTACGCCGCCAATATGGAAAAAGCCGAGGCGGCAGCCCCCGCACCTCGCAGCGCTGCGACCAAGCCGATGGCTAAAACGCCCACCCCCGGCAAAGCCACCTGCGAAAACGTAGCCGCGCTGCTCAATGTGCCCTTGAACACCACGGTTAAATCCCTGGTGCTGGCTACCGACACCTTGAACGACAAAGGCGAAGTTCTCAAAAGCCAAATCTGGCTGCTGTTGGTGCGCGGCGACCACTCGCTGAACGAAGTCAAGGCCAATAAAGTGCCCGGCCTGGATGGCGGTTTCCGCTTTGCCACCGTACCCGAGATCGAGGCACACTTTGGCTGCAAGCCTGGCTACCTCGGCCCTATCAACATGAAGCAGCCCGTCAAGGTCGTGGCCGACCGCGAAGTAGCCGCCATGCGCGACTGGATCTGCGGTGCGAATGAAGAAGACTTCCACATCACCGGCGTGAACTGGGGCCGCGACCTGCCAGAGCCTACCGTTATCGCCGATATCCGCAACGTGGTGGAGGGCGACGCATCGCCCGATGGCAAAGGCCCCTTGGCGATCGAGCGCGGTATCGAGATCGGCCATGTGTTCTACCTGGGCACCAAGTACAGCAAGGCCATGAACGCCACCTTCCTCGATGTAGACGGCAAACCCAAGCTGTTCGAGATGGGCTGCTATGGCATCGGCATCACGCGCCTGCCAGCAGCGGCCATCGAGCAAAACCACGACGACAAAGGTATCATTTGGCCAGATGCGCTGGCACCCTTCACGGTGGTGATTTGCCCGGTAGACCCGGCCCGCAGCCCCGAGGTCAAAGCCGAGAGCGACAAGCTGTACCTACAGCTGCTAAATGACGGCGTGGACGTGATTTTGGATGACCGTGGCGAGCGCCCAGGCGGCATGTTTGCCGACTGGGAACTCATCGGTGTGCCGCACCGCGTCACCTTTGGCGACCGTGGCCTGAAAGACGGCATGGTGGAGTACAAGCACCGCCGCGATGCCGAAGCTACCAAGGTGCCGCTGGCTGATATTTTTGCCCATGTTAAAACCCGTGTTGCCAAGTAATTTCTCACCCGTTTCAGAGGAAAATCGCCGCTCAGCCCTTGTAAATATAGCACGAGCAGCTACTGTATTAGTAGCAAACTCGTGGGTGATGCAAGAGGCGGTGGCGGGCGGCCAGCTAGAAGAACCACTGGCTGATTCAGTGCGCTCTGCCCTCAGCTCGGCCGTCAATAACAGCGCACCGCCGATTCCCGAATTTAAAGACACCGAAAGCCGCCTGAAATACCTGCGCTGGCTGGGTGCCATGAGCGACCGGCTGGTCAAAAAGAAAACCGATTTTCAAACCCGCAAAGAGTTTTTGCAAACGGTTTGGTACGAAAGCAAGCGCGCCGGTATAGACACCACCATGGTGATGGGCCTCATCACCGTGGAGAGCAATTTCAGAAAATATGCGGTGAGCCGCGTAGGAGCGCGTGGCTACATGCAGATCATGCCGTTTTGGGTGCGGGTGATAGGCGATGGTGACGCCAGCAAACTGTTCCACATGCAAACCAATATCCGCTTTGGCTGCGTGATCTTGCGCCACTACATGGAGCGCGAGCGCGGCGACACCTTCTTGGCGCTAGGCCGCTACAACGGCAGTCGCGGCAAGGCCGAGTACCCTAACGCGGTGAATGCTGCCAAAAAGCAGTGGGCGTGGCAGGGTTGAGTGATGGCCGCCGCGACCCGAAAAAGCGAAAATTATTGTCCATACTTTTGCATTGAATTGGGCATTGGAAATGCCATTGGGGGGTGGAAACTGCGAGTTGAGGGAAAATCTGGTTTAATATATATTGTGTATTGAAATTGGAGTAAGCACCATGGCACTCGCACTCACCCAAGTCTATTTGGAGCCTGAACAAAAAAGATCGTTGGCGGCACGCGCCAAGGAGATTGGCCGTAAACCATCGGAAGCGATTCGGGACGCTATCGATGCCTATGTTGCAGGCGTGACGATTGATGACCTCAAGCTGCTGGATGTTGCCACCCAGAGGGCTGAGAAAGACTTCAAGGAAATGGTCAAACTACTGGATGCCGGACAAAAGCGCGCCAAGACTTTTTTCGCCGAGATCGAAAAAATCAAGGCAGCCAGCGCATGAGCCTCGTCACGGATGTTTTGGATCGCTTGACCGGGATCAACAGTGTCAAAGAGCGTCTGATTGCGCAAGACAAGGTGATCGACCAGATGCAGAGAATCATGCTGGACCAGCAGCGTGATTTGGCAGAAGTCAAGGGCATGCTCAAGGCGCTGGTGTCGATGCAGTCGGGCAGGGCGCTGGCTTCTGAGAAGAAGCGCTGAAGCGGCGCGCATCAACAAAAAAGCGCGGACTGTCCGCGCTTTTTGCTTTTTGACATAGCACTGGGGGAGCCCGTTGCTATTCTTATAAGGTTACGCGTAGGTCACTGTGCCACTGGCAGCGACGGTCACTGTTTTACCTGCCGCAGCCGTGTACGTGGTTGACTTCACCGTACTCATGTAGATGTATTCGCCTTTGACGGCATCGTTGGTCACCGTCATGAGCAAATAGCCGCGCCGAATGGTGTCGCAGTAGTTTAAATCGTCGATCAAACCCAAACCAGCGCCTACCGCGCTATTGCCCAGTTGCGGCACCAACGCACTACCGTCGAGCGAGCGGGCCAGGGCGCCCAAACCAGCGGATTCAAAACCTGGCGCGGTGACGGATGAGCTTGCAAACTCCACACCCACTTTGTCGCCTGCCAGCGTAGTCAGGTTGGTAAACCACCCGTTGTGCGAGTCGCCAGACAGTGCAACCAGCTTTTTATTTTGCGCTTTGATGGTTTGAAAAATAACTTCCCGGTTGCTGGGGTAGCCATCCCAGGAGTCCAGGTTGAAGGGCAGGCGGGGATTGGTGGTGGTGTTTAGCAGCGCGGCCTGCGCAGGGGTGAGGGCGACCGCGCCAGCGGCGGCGCGGGTGGCTTTGGCTCCCAGATAGTCCGAAATGGCCTTTTGCACACCGGCAGGATCGGTAGCGGCAGCAGCTTGGGCTTGCAGAACCGAGGCCGGAAGCCACATGCGCGCCATGATGTCCTGGTTGCCTAAAAATTGCCACGTCGCTTTGGAGGCTGCGCTGCCGGTGAGCAGCCAGTCTTGTTGGGTGGTGCTGATCATTCTGCGTGCCGCGTCTGATCGTTGGCCCGCTGCGTTGGGCGTAAGGCCTGCAATGTAGCGGCCCACACCGCCATCGGCATCGCCAAAACTATCGTACTGCTGGTCGCGGCCGTCTATGCGGGTGTCCAGCATGTGCAAGGTAAACAGGCTACCAAAGTCAAAACGGCGGTAGATCTTGAGCAGGTTAGCCGTGTCGGGCGAGCGTATGGGCATCCACTCGTGGTACACCTTGGCCGCAATGTTCTTGCGGGCAGTCCAGTCGCCTTGGGTGGCTGGGTTGTGGTTTTCAGCGCCATTGGTGTAGGCGTTGTTGGTAAATTCATGGTCGTCCCAGACGGTGATCCAGGGCATCTTGGCATGCAAGACTTTGAGGTTGGGGTCAGAGCGGTACAGCGCGTAGCGGGTGCGGTAATCCACCAGAGTCACAATGTCGTTGGCTGGGCTGGTCACACGGCTTAAAGTGACAGCATCGGTGTTGCCAAATTTTTTCGGATCAGAACCGTACTCATAAATGTAGTCACCCAAGTGCACGGCGTACTGTGCATTGGACTTGGAGGCAGCGTCGTAGGTGTTAAAAAATCCTTCGGAATACAAGGCACAACTGAATACGGCGAACTTGACTTCGGTAGCGCTGGCGACGGGCAAGGTGCGCGTCAGGCCCACGCCGGAGGTACCGCCAGCGGATTTAAAACGGTAGAAATAGTCTTTGCCTGCGCTGAGACCCTTGGCATCCACCTTGGCGGTAAAGCCGGTGCTATCACTGGCGGTTACTTTGCCAGAAGTCACCAGCACCGCAAAGTCAGCCGTACTGGAGACCTCATACGTCAGCTCTACAGGCGCGTTACCTGTTTGCGGCTGCGCATGTGTCCACAAGATCACGCTGTCAACTAACGGGTCGCCACTGGCAATGCCGTAGTTAAAAGACACAGGTACCGGGGCAGGTGCTGCTGCAGTTACAGGCGCAGGGCCGTCAGAGCCGCCACAGGCAGATAGGACAGAGCCGGTAGCGAGTACCGCAGACACCGAACTGATTTGTATAAAAAATTCTCTACGGGAAGATGGGGTAGTCATAGGGCGATGGGCTTTGTATATTGGCATGTGGAATGAACCTATTTCCGGCAGTTGAAAGGCCATAAACCGTCTGCAAGCTAGACTACAAGCCAATTTCAACGGATTTGCGAGGGTCACCAAATGGGTGAAGCT
>JAYUHM010000107.1:0-13880 GCA_043766985.1 Polaromonas sp. | reverse complement strand
CCAAAAAAAACGCCCAAAAAAAACGCCCAAAAAAAAGCCCCAGTCAAGCTGGGGCGGGAAACCTTTTTGCTGTCACACATCAAGGTGCCCGCTCAGGGAGGAAAAGCGGGAAGCGGCGAACCGCTCAACTGCAATGTAGCAAATCCGCCCGGTAATTTCAAGTGTCTAAAGTGTGATTATTCGCTATCAGGTATAACTATTTGCAATAGAGTCCCTTGGGTGACTGTGTGTGCGGTATTTGGCTAGTGGTTTCTTCTAGGTTCTACTGGTTCTTACTTAAAACGTTTATCTAGCCTGTTGGTCGCGCTTTCATCCAAGCGTTGCCGTTGCCGCACAGGCCACCAGGCGACCCCATAGGCAAAAGCTTGCGGCACAATCACGGCATGATCCAAGCGCCCTACCCCCACAGCCGCCCGCGCCGCCTGCGCCGCGATGCATTTACCCGTAACCTCGTGCGCGAGCACGCGGTCACGCCGCATGATTTGATCTACCCGGTGTTTGTGCTGGAAGGCACGCAGCAGCGGCAAGAGGTTAAATCCATGCCGGGCGTGCAGCGGTTGAGCGTTGACCTGCTGCTGCCCGTGGCCGAGCAGTGCGTCAAGCTGGGTATCCCGGTGATGGCTTTGTTCCCGGTGATCGACGCATCGCTGAAAACGCCGGATGGCCAAGAAGCCTGGAACAGCCAAGGCCTGGTGCCGCGCTGCGTGCGCGCGCTGAAAAAACACTTCCCCGACCTGGGCGTGATGACCGATGTGGCGCTAGACCCCTTCACCTCGCACGGCCAAGATGGCCTGCTGGACGACAGCAATTACATCCTGAACGACGAGACGGTGCAGCTACTGGTCAAGCAGGCCTTGGTGCAAGCCGAGGCGGGCGTAGACATTGTGGCGCCCAGCGACATGATGGATGGGCGCATTGGCGCTATCCGCACCGCCCTGGAAGCGCAAGGCCTTATCCATACCCGCATCATGGCCTACAGCGCCAAATACGCCAGCGCGTTTTACGGCCCCTTCCGCGACGCCGTGGGCAGCGCGGCTAACCTGGGCAAGGCGAACAAAAAGGTCTACCAGATGGACCCCGGCAACAGCGACGAAGCGCTGCGCGAAGTGGCGCTGGACATTGCCGAGGGCGCCGACATGGTGATGGTGAAACCCGGCATGCCCTACCTGGACATTGTGCGCCGCGTGAAAGACGAATTTAAAGTACCCACCTTTGCCTACCAGGTGAGCGGTGAATACGCCATGCTCAAAGCCGCTGCGCAAAACGGCTGGCTAGACCATGACGCCGTGATGATGGAGAGCCTGCTGGCCTTCAAGCGCGCGGGCGCCGACGGTGTGCTGACCTACTTTGCACTCGATGCAGCGCAGCATATGCTACTGAATAAATAGCAAATTGTGCTACATTCTATTGGGCTAGTGGCCTAAAATGCTCATAAAATTGCCCTGCCCAGACTCTGAAGCCCCAACCCCTGAAGCCCCAGCCACCTGAAGATCCTGCCGTGCCTTACTTTCATCTCACCGCACAAAACACCCAGCGCCTGGACGTGTTGCCCGCCGCCATGCCCGAGCAGGGCTTTATATGGTGGGCCATTACCCGTAGCGAGCTGGAGGCCCACTGGGCTGATTTTTTCGCCACCTTGCAAGCCCTGACAGGTGCCGCGCCGATAGAGCTGCACCAGCAAGACCTGCTCAACGCCCAGCACCCTAGCCACTACGACTACACCAGCAATTACGACCTGGTGATATTTCGTCGCCTGGTACTGGGCAACGCATCTGACGCAACGTTGGGCGGCGCAAGCATCAAAAAAACTGGCCCGGCCATTTTGAAGCACATCGCCACCCAGCCTGTGGGGTTTGTGCTGTACGACCACTTGCTGGTCACGGTGCACAGCGACAGTTGCGCTACCGCCGAAGACTTTGTGCGCCGCATGGGCAGCGAGACGCACGGGCGCCGCCCCAGCTCGTCGGCCGACCTCATGCTGCGCATGGTCAACGCCATGGTGGACGGCTACTTGGACCTGCGCAAAACCCTTACCGTGCAGCTAGAGCACTGGCAGGTAGAGCTGATGAGCCCCAGCACCCGCTTTGTCAATTGGCGCGCCCTGTTGAGCGCACGCAATGATTTGCACGCCCTGGAAGACCTGTGCGACGAGCAGCACGACGCCATGCAAGAGTGGCTGGACACCCTGCAGGAGCAGCCTTTGGCCGATACCGCCACCGCCCGCAATGAGCGTGACAGCCTGGTAGCGCGCAGCCGCGACGTGATCGAACACGTCGAGCGCGTGATGCACCATGTGCGCAGGCTGGAGCAGTCGGCCGAGACGGCGGTGCAAATTCACTTCAGCGCGCAAAGCAACCGTACCAACGACATCATGCGCACGCTCACCGCTATCACCGCCGTGTTTTTGCCACTCAATTTGATCACCGGGTTTTTTGGCATGAACTTCGAGTTCATGCCGTTTATACACACCAAAATTGGCTTTTGGTGGGCGCTTGGAGCTATGCTAACGATAGCGGGCACCTTGATTGTGGTGTTTTGGCGCAAACGCTATTTGGCACGCACGGGGCGTTAACTTACGGTCTGCACAATGCAGCGGCTTGCTTTACGCTCAATCGGAATGCGCTGGTGTCCTGCATGGATTGCGAGAGCAAAGAACCGCCTTCCAGCAAGGCCACCATAGTCGTGGCTTTGTCTTTGGCCGCACGGGGGCTCATACCATCTGCCTGCAAACGCAGTTGCAGCTGGGCAATCAATTCGGTATAGGCTGCAGTCACGGCTGCGCCCAGCAGCGGTGAGCTTTGTCGCTCGGCGTTAAAAGACGACAAGATGGCGCAAACTTCGTAATGGGTCTTCTCCATCACCATCACAAGCTGTTCGCCAACTTGCGTAATCATGGTTTCGGTGCTGCGCGCCCGGCTTTGCAGAAACAGGCCCAGCAAGCCGTTGGTGATGTCTTCAATGACACACACGCCAATAGCTTCTTTGCCGCCTGGAAAGTGGTGGTACATCGAGCCTTTGGGTGCGTTAGCCAACTCCAAAATGTCGTTAAGCCCGGTGGCATGGTAGCCGTGCCTGCGAAACAGCCGCTGCGAGGCCGTCAAAATGCGGGTTCGCGTGTCGGGCTCGGTTGGCGAGGCAAGCTGACTTTGAAGCTGGGAGTACAAGGCGGGCATAGTGGCTTAGGGTTAGGTGGTTTGATGATAGCAAATAGTTACAACAAACGGGTGGCCTACACCAAAGTGAGGATAGACAGACTGGTCTAGTGAATGCAAAATTCCCCACATGAACAACGCACTTAATCTCACTTTGTACACGACCGATGGTTACCCTTTGGCGGCCACGCACTTCACAGCCCCGAGCGAGCAGTTTATCGTGGTGGGCAATGCCACAGCGGTGCCGCGCGGGTTTTACCGGCGGTTTGCCGAATTCTCGCAAGCGCGTGGCATCAACGTCATCACACTGGACTACCGGGGTATTGGCGAATCCAAACATGGCTCACTCAAGGGCATGGAGATGGGCTTTGCCAATTGGTCGCGTTATGACTTGGCAGCGGCTGTGGACTACGCAGCACAGCGTGGCAAAGTATGGCTGGTGGGCCACAGCTTGGCTGGCCATGCCATTGGCCAATTGCCACAGCCCAACTTGTTGCAGGCAGCATATGTCTGCGGCACAGGTACGGGTTGGTTGGGCTGGATGCCCGCGAGTGAACGCATAAGGGTATGGTTGCTATGGAACGCTATTGGCCCGGCGATGACACACCTGTATGGCTACGCGCCCATGAAGAGGCTGGGCATTGGCGAAGACATTCCTGCGGGGGTGTTTAAAGAATGGAAACACTGGTGCAGCTACCCGCATTATTTCTTTGACGATCCGCAGGCTAAATCCATCACAGACAAATTTGCTGAGGTGCGTATCCCGATTGCTGCAGCGGTCAGTACGGATGATCGGTGGGCGCCGCCCAAATCACGCGACGCGCTGTTCAAGGGCTACCACGGTGCGGCGGTAGATCTGATTGACTTTGCTCCCAGCACCTTGGGTGTGTCTGCAGTAGGGCACATGGGGTATTTTCGCGGACATGTGGGCAAAATGCTCTGGCCGCAAATACTGCAATGGCTGTCATGGCACGGGCTTCAAACGCAGGGCAGCGCAGCAAATGGCTGCACGCCCTGTGCGGCCTAAGGCGTATTGACGCTAAAGCGCAGCGCGGCATTGTCCCAGCCAATTTTGCGGGCTACGTCGGGCGGCAGGTCGCCCAGCCAAGCGCGGTAGCCCTGCATCAACTCGTCGTAGTACAGCCAGCGCTGGTTCACCCAGGTGTCCGAGCCAATCACGAAGCGGGTGGGAAAGTCCAGCAGCAGTGTGCGCCACTCGGGGCTGAGTTTGCCGTCGGCGCCGGTCAGGCCGGGGCGGTACGACAGCTCGCCCATCAGCTGCGGGTATTTTTGCAGCAGTGCGCGCACGCGCTCCACGCTGGCCCCGCCTATGCCGGTGTGGGCCCACATGAGTTTGGTTTTTTGGCCTTTGCTGGGCGTGTTCTGCATCAGCAGGTCAATGGCAACGTCGTCCACATGGGCCAGCACGGCCAAGCCTTTGTCTTCGGCCAGCGCCATCAGCTTTTTAGCCACCGGGCCGTTGGCATTGGCACTGTCGTACAGGTGGAACTCGCCAATACCCAGGTAGGGCCCGGCTGCCGTGCCGCTGGCCAGCTCGCTCAGCACCATCTGGTAGATAGTCTCGTCTTTGAACCAGGTGCTGTAGTCGTCACGGTTGCGGTACAGCCGCACAAAAGGCGCAACCGTGACGCCTGCTTTGGCCGTCTCAGCTTTGGCTGCAGCCAAAGACTTGGTACCCGCGTTGGGGCGCGAATTGGCCAGCACCGCACGCACGCCATTGCGCTGCATGCACGCCAGCACGTCGGCCAGTGGGTGCGGCCCCGTGCTGCCGTTCCACGCCTCGTCGTTGTAGTGCATGTGGGCGTCAAACAGCGGGCCGGTGTAGTCGGCGGCGTGTGCTGTGGGTAGCAGTAAGCAGGCCCACATTGCTATACATGTAGTAGCAGCTTGTGCTATATTCCATTGGGCTGGTGGCCTAAAAGACATATAAACCCCTTCCATGCGCGGTGCGTAGCACCTTGCATCAACCAAGACTTACCAAAAACCTTAGCTCGCCAGATGCTGGCCAAAAAAGGCCAGCGTGCGTTGGCGTGCCAATGCGGCTGCTTCGGCGTTCCACGAGGCGCGTTGGTCGCAGTTAAAACCATGCTTGGCAGCATAGATATTGACCTGCACGCCGGGGTAAGCTTTTTGCAAGGCGGCCACACCGTCCATGGGCACGTAGGCGTCGTCGTTGCTCAGGTGCGCCATGGTGGGGCAGCGCGGCGCATGCTGCAGCTCCAGGTGCATGCCTCCGCCGTAGTAGGGCACGGCAGCGCTCACGCCGCTAAGCGTTGTGGCCGCACGCCAAGTTAGCAGGCCGCCCCAGCAATAGCCCATCACGCCCACTTTGCCAAACGCTGCGGCGTGGTTAATGGCGGCTTGCACGTCTTGCATCAGCAGCGGCTTTACGGCTTCGGCAGCGCCCTTTAAAGCAAACCCGCGTTGCATTTCCTCCTGGCTGTAGCCCAGCTCTACGCTTGGCTCGGCGCGGTGGAAGGTGGCGGGTGCCAACACGTAGTAGCCTCCCGCAGCGTAGCCGTCAGCTACGGCGCGGATATGGCTGTTCAGGCCAAAAATTTCCTGCAGCAGCACGATAGCGCCTTTGGGGGCCGCTACGGGGCGGGCTTCGTAGGCCGGAATTTTGGTGCCGTCGGCGCTGGTGAGTTGGATCATGGTTCCCATGGTGGTTTCCTTAAAAAGAAGTGATTATTACGGAGTTCATTGCGCCGAGGGGCATGGAGGTGTTTGTACGTCGCCGACCTGCTCCGGTACAAAACGCAGAGCAGCTTAAGTTCCACGCAACCGGCGCTCTAAATAATCTAGCCGGTCTTGGCCCCAAAAAATCTCGCCATCCACCACGTAGCTGGGCGCGCCAAACACGCCCGCGTCGATAGCTTTTTGCGTGAACATCTCGTAGTGTTCTTGTGCCACCGGGCTTTGGGCTTGCGCCAGGCGTTGTGCGGCCAGGCCGCATTCGCCCAGCAGCTCGGCCAGCGTGGGCTGCGCGGCAATATTGCGCTGCTGCACCCAGCAGGCGCCCAGTACCGCGCCCGCCAGGGCCATGGCAGCGTCCGCCCCGTCGTGCATACCCACGGTAATGACCAAGCGCGCCGCATCGTCCCCCGATACCGGAAAGAACTGTGGCTTGGTATGCATGGGCAGGTTTAAAAACGCGCTGGTGCGGGCAAGCTCTACCAAGCGGTAAGCCTGGCGCTGCGGCGCGCGCTGGCCCAATGGCAAGCCGCCCGAGACAGCAAACACTTTGCCAAAATCTACCGGCAGTACGTTGATGCGCGCACCCGCCTGGCGCGCCATCGCCGCCAACCGCGCGTGCCCTAGGTAGGTCCACGGGGACTGCGGGGTCAAGTAGTAATCAATCGTTAATGCCACGGTGTATCTCCTGCGTGTTGTGGGGTAAGCTCACACTGTAACGGCGATTGTTCATTTTTCACACCACTTTTTCCAGGAGACAAAACCATGGCAACCGATAAAGTAAAAGTCGTATTGGTGACAGGCGCATCGCGCGGTATTGGCGCGGCTACGGCCATTCTGGCTGCCAAGCAGGGCTGGGCGGTGGCGGTTAACTATGTGTCTAACGCGGTAGCCGCAGACGCCGTGGTGCGCCACATTGTGGCAGCGGGCGGCAAGGCCATAGCGGTGCAGGCCGACGTAGCGGTGCACACTGATGTGCTGCGCTTATTTGCCACTGTCGACGAAAAGCTGGGCCGCCTTGACGCACTGGTTAACAACGCGGGCGTGGTGGACATGCCCAGCCGCGTAGACGGCATGAGCGTAGAGCGCCTGGAGCGCATGTGGACCACCAACATCACCAGCAGCTTCTGTTGTGCGGGCGAGGCCGTCAAGCGCATGAGCACCAAGTACGGCGGCCAGGGCGGCGCCATCGTCAACCTGTCCAGCGCGGCAGCGCGCCTGGGATCGCCGGGCCAGTACGTAGACTACGCCGCCAGCAAAGCCGCTATCGACGCCTTCACCATTGGCCTGGCCAAAGAAGTGGCGGCCGAGGGCATCCGCGTGAATGCTGTGCGCCCAGGGGTGATCGACACCGAGATCCATGCCTCCGGTGGCCTGCCCGACCGCGTAGCCCAACTGGCCGCGCAGCTGCCCATGCAGCGCGCAGGCACGGCGCATGAAGTGGCCGAGGCGATTGTGTGGCTGATGTCGGAGACGTCCAGCTACACCACTGGCTCGATTGTGGATGTGACGGGCGGGCGCTGAGACTTGTCTGTCTTGCCTCAGTCTTGTACGGGAGCAGGCCGACGGCGTACTCATCTCCGCGGCTGTCCTCCGTGGCAGCCTATGGCCGCCAACTCCCCCTTTATGCCGCTGCGATGAGTACACCGCCGACCAGCTCTTGCGACCATGGTGGGCGATCCACCGCTGGCGCCGCCCGCGCATTGCCCC
Organism: Polaromonas sp.; assembly: GCA_043766985.1. GTDB lineage: Bacteria > Pseudomonadota > Gammaproteobacteria > Burkholderiales > Burkholderiaceae_C > JAAFIP01. The sequence continues at coordinate 6,303 of JAYUHM010000107.1, read as the reverse complement.
TACACTCACAGCCCATGGACACCAAAGCGCTCGTTACCCTGCTCGCCATCGTCAACCCTCTGGCCTGCATCCCTTTTTTCATCCACTACACGCAGGGCTTTTCACCCAAGCTGCGGCGCAAAACCATTCTAATTTCCAGCTTCAGCACCTTCGTAGTCATTGCACTGAGCGCATTGCTGGGCTTGAAAATCCTAGAGTTTTTCGGCATCTCGCTGGCCAGCTTTCAAGTGGGCGGCGGCATGCTGTTGCTCACCTCTGCCTTGTCTATGCTCAACGCGCAACCGGCTGAAGCTAAAGCCAATGCTGACGAAATGCACGACGCCTCCGTCCGCGCCAGCATCGCCGTCGTGCCGCTCACTATCCCGCTGCTCACCGGCCCCGCCACCATGTCCACCGTGGTCATCTACGCCGAAAAAGCCAAGGACTTCATACAGCTTGGCACCTTGGTAGCCTACGGCCTGGTCATCGCAATCGCTACTGCGCTATGTTTTAGCCTGGCGCAGCCGATAGCCCGCGTACTGGGCAAAACTGGCATCAACGTGATGACCCGTTTGATGGGTTTGATTCTGGCTGCGCTGGCCGTGGAGGTGATGACTGATGGATTGCATAAGCTGTTTCCCATACTGGCCCGCTAAACTGCTGACATGCCAAATCTGTTATTGCTAGAGGACGACCCTGCCATCGCCAAAACGGTGGTCTTTGCGCTACAGCGCGAGGGCTATGCGGTAGAGCATTGCACGCTACTGCGCGATGCACGCGCACACATTCAGGCTAAAAACTGGGATGCCCTGATTTTGGATGTGGGCTTGCCTGATGGCAACGGCCTGGACCTGTGCCGCGAAGTGCGCGCGTCTGGCCACCTGCCCGTGCTGATGCTCAGCGCACGCGGCGAGGAGCTTGACCGCGTGCTCGGCTTGGAGCTGGGCGCCGACGACTACATGGCCAAGCCGTTTAGCCCGCGTGAGCTGGTAGCGCGTGTGCGTGCGTTGCTGCGGCGCAGTGCAGCACTGCCAATGGCTACAAGCCAACCTGCCAGCACTTTTGAACTGGATGCCGCCGGTCAACGCATCAGTTTGCAGGGCTGCGTACTTGACCTCACGCGCCGAGAGTATGGGCTGCTGGCCAAGCTGCTGGAAGCTTCCGGTCGCATCCAGTCACGCGAGGCCCTGCTCAATGCCGTATGGGGCCAAGACGCCGACAGCACCGACCGCACGGTAGACACGCACATCAAAACCTTGCGCGCCAAACTGCGGGCGGTAGACGCCAGCCGTGACTACATCAGCACGCACCGCAGCATGGGCTACAGCATTTCATGAAACTCGGTATCCGGCTGCTGTTTGTATTTTTCTTGATCAACGGGTTGGCGGCATTCTTCGTGATGCGCGTTTTTACCGCCGAGATCAAGCCCAGTGTGCGCGAAGTGATGGAAGACATGCTGGTAGATACCGCCAACATTCTGGCCGAACTGGCCAGTGACGACCTGGCTGGTGGGCACCTGCAAGACGGCCGCTTTGCTGCGCAACTACGTAACTACGCCACACGCCCGATCGACGCGCAAATCTGGGGCATGGAAAAGCAGTCGCTTGACTTCAGGGTGTACGTGACCGATGCCAAAGGCGTCGTGCTGTTTGACTCGGAGAACCGGGCGCAAGGCCAAGACTATTCGCGTTGGCGCGATGTCGCCCTGACTTTGCGTGGCGAGTACGGCGCGCGCGCCACGCGCGAAGTGCAAACCGATGACCGCACCTCGGTGATGTATGTCGCCGCGCCGGTGCTGCATCAGCAAAAAATTATTGGGGTGTTAACGGTGGCCAAACCCATCAGCACGGTGCAAGACTTTATTGACCGCGCTGAACGCAAAGTGGTCGTCAATGGCCTGCTCTTGCTGGCGCTTTCGGCGGCGATAGGCGTTATCGTCACACTGTGGGTGGTGTGGAACATCCGCAAGCTGCGCCAGTATGCGCAAAGCGTGCAGGCCGGGCAAAACCTGGCCGTACCCCAAGTGCCTGGCGAGCTGGGTGACTTGGCGCTCGCCATGCAGTCCATGCGCCAGCGCCTGGAGGGGCGCGAGTACATTGAAAACTATGTGCGCGCGCTCACCCACGAACTAAAAAGCCCCATGGCCGCCATTCGCGCCTCGGGCGAGCTGCTGCAGGAGCACCTGAGCGCCGCCGATCGTGCGCAGTTTGCAGGCCAGGTCGTCGACCAAACCCAGCGCGTGCAGCGCTTGATTGACCGCCTGCTGGAGCTAACCAAGCTAGAGCAACGCTCGGTCGCCAATGGGCGCTTGATAGTGTCTGCGCCCGTGCGTTTATCAGACTGCGTGCAAGCGGCAATATCCGCACTGCACGCCCAGACAAGTATGAAAAACATAGCAGTTCATGCCGATGCATCAGACGCCAACATCCCCATTGACCGTGATCTACTTACTCTGGCCGTTAGTAACCTGCTGGAAAACGCCATTGATTTTTCACCTCAAGGCGCTGCCATTCAAATCACATGTGCACCCCGCAGCATTACGGTACAAGACCACGCGGGTGGCGTGCCCGACTATGCACTGCCCCGTTTAGGCGAGCGCTTTTTTACCACGCCACGTCCAGACGGCGCACGCAGCGGCTCCGGCCTGGGCCTGGCCATCGTGCGGCAAATTATGGCGCTGCATGGCGGCGAATTGCGTATAGCCAACGCGGGCGGTGGTCTGCGCGCAGAACTGCTCTTTCCCGCCTGAATTTAGCGAAACTTCACACCTGCTTCACAAACTTCATCGCCTCCTCACGTATGGGGCAGACACTGGCTTCACCTTAACTTGTGGAGCGCGTTGTGAAGAATTCTGTATTAGCCAAAATCTTGGCCATTGTGTGTGTGCTGGTAGCCTTGATATTTGGCTTAAGCCTGATTCAAAACCTGGTCAAAGACCGCTTTGCCTTGCGCAACGCCGCCATCGCCAGCATTGGCAGCAGCCAAATACTGACCGGCCCCTTTATCCATAGCGCCTGCTTAGAAACATGGGACGTAGCCACCAAAACCCCTGAAGGCGTGTCGGTACAAGAAAGGCGGCGCGAGTTTATTTTGACGGCGCTGCCAGAGACTTTGACCCTCAAGTCTGACGCAGACATAGACCAACGGGGCCGCAGCTTGCACCAGGTCAACACGTTTAACTTGAGGGCAAAAATCGCTGCCACGTGGACTAACTTGGACAGTTTGCAAGCGGTGAGAAGCGTCAAAGATTCGCGCATGAACTGCGGTGCACCCATCATGATGGTGTCGGTATCTGACTCCAGCGGCATCCGCTCGGCATCTTTGTCCGTCAGCGGCGTGCCCCAGACATTAAAACCCGGCACATTCCACCCGCACTACAGCCGTGGCGTACATGCAATGCTGCCCGACGCCTTGCGCAGTCAAAAAGAACCCCTCACTGCAGACATTGCGCTGGAACTGCTGGGCACTGAAAAGCTGTCCATTGTTCCGCTAGGTGGCACGACAGAAATAGCTATCAAGGGCAATTGGCCGCACCCCTCGTTTGGAGGCACCTTCTTGCCGTCAGAGCGAACATTTGGTGCGAAAGGCTTTGATGGAATTTGGCGCATTTCGTCGCTGGCTACTACCGTGGGCGACAGTTTATCCAAGGGCTATCCTCTGTGCGCTTTCTCTGATGCAGCAGCTAAAACCACTGGACGTGAGAGCTGCGTTGAAACGCTGTCGGTGTCTTTCGTTGACCCCATCAATTTTTACTCGCTGAGCGACCGCGCCACCAAGTATGGCCTGCTGTTTATCGTGCTGACTTTCGTTGCCGTAGGATTGTTTGAGTTTATGCAGCGTCTGCGCGTGCACCCCGTGCAGTATTTTTTAGTGGGCAGCGCCATTTGCAGCTTCTTTTTATTGCTGGTAAGCCTGAGTGAGCAGATCGGTTTCAACATGGCTTATGCGGCGGCGGCTAGCGCCTGTGTGTTGCTGTTGATGTACTACGCCAGCTACATGCTGGGCAGCATCTGGCGGGGTTTGCCGTTCGGGCTGATGACTGGGTTGTTGTATGGCTTGCTGTACATGCTGCTGCAGCTGGAGCAAACCGCACTCGCGGTCGGCGCAGTAGCCTTATTTATCGTCTTGGCCACCATCATGGCGCTTACACGCAAGGTGAACTGGTATGCGCTCGCAGGCCCTGCAGCCGACAAGACCGCCTAAGGCCGCGCATGTTCATCGCACACATGCCTGCACGCTATTTGCTGGGTGCCGCGATCACACGGCGCTGGCCCGCCGTCCAATGTCGGGCTGCCTGGCTGGCCCTGCTGCTGGGCAGCATCGCACCCGACATCGACTTGCTTTACTTCTATGGGGTGTCTGACCGCAGCATCAACCACCACGTGTACCCAACACACGTGCCCATCGTGTGCTTGATAGTCTCAGTCGCCGTGGCCCTGTGTTTATGGCGTGCAGCGCCGCGCTGGCGCATCGTTTGGGCTCTGTTTTGCGTAGGCTGGTTGCTGCATTTGGTACTGGATACGGTAGCCGGCCATATCTGGTGGCTATGGCCCTGGGTCACCACTCCGTATGTGCTGATCGAGGTGCCGCGCCGGTTTGAGCTGTGGTGGCTTAATTTTCTGACGCACCCATCCGTCCTGCTGGAGCTGGTCATTACGGGGTGCGCGGCGGTGTTGTGGCGTCGCCGCGCAAAGCCAGTAAAGCCGGTAAGGAAACGGGCAGATTTCAGCGCCCAAGTTCCCCAGCGTCCCTACAGAACGTTTTTATGAGAACCGCGCGACATCTGCGTATCCAACCTTGGTCGCCTTACGACAGCTTGTTTGAAGATTGCGCTGCTACCTTTTGTAAATGGCGGCGCTTGAGGAAATTGGGCTGTCAAAAACTTCCAAAATCACGCGCCCAGATTTTGTAGAAATTTGCAGACCCCGCCGCGCCTTTCTACAGTTTTTGCATCCTAATCACGCTCAATCATCGCTTGCTGGGTTTGATAGCGCGCTGTTTCGCGCAATGGTGTGGCTCGTTTAAAGCACGGAAACACTATCGAAAACGTAGCGTTTCGTGCTGTATTTCATTGAACTAACGGCGTATTCCTTTCTCAATTCAGCGGTTTGTCAGAGATTAGCCAGCACACGTGTCTCCATGCTGCATGCGCTGGATCAAAATCTCAGTTGAATGAAGTTGCGTGTTGCGAAGGTTCACAGAAATTTTATACCTGTATAAAGACTAAGTGAACGTGCTTGAAACCTATACTAGAAGCCAATTCCAGGAGTATGTGATGCACCGTTTAAACTGCACCCGCAAGACAACGGTGCAGATTTTGCAGTATGCGTTACGTTGAACTCTAGCTATGACCGATAGACTGCGCCTCACTCTTGACCGCGACACAGATGGAGCCGGTGGCCTTGTCGTAGAGGCTTCATCTGGCGGGTTTTCTGGTGTCGGCATCGCCTGGTTCAATCTGAGTCAGATCGCGGCGTTTGGCGAAGTGCTTTCCAATACGTATCCCTTGGCTATTGACGGTAGCTACAAGCTGCGGGGCGGTATTTGGACCATGGAAACTCCGAGCACCATCTCCAAGCTCAAACTGGGTTTGCAGTTCTACCCTGTCGGAACACTCGGGGTAGTTGGGTGTCGGGCGCATCTGACGAGCGACGATCAACCCGATGGGGTGGCCACCCACTCTACCGTTATTGAGTTACGCACAAACTACGAGCAACTGAGGAACTTCGGTATCGCCGTGTCAGCTTTAGCAGATGGAAAAATCGATGAGGCAGTGCTGTAGCGCACCTGGGTTTAACTGGTCAACCAAGACCCATGCCAGCGGCCCCGTTTGTTATTGTCGTTCACGTTTTCAGATTGGTCGGCTGCTTGCGATAGAAATTCCACTTGGAGGGCCAAATTGGCCTTCGGCCCAATGAAATATAGCACAAGCAGCTATTTTTTCGATAGTAATAGCACATCAAAGAAACCGCGAAACCGTTGCACAAAACCGCACGCGGCAAAACCCAGCAAGCGGTGATTGAGCGTGATTGGGATGCAAAAACTGTAGAGCAACGCGGCAAGCTCTTTTGAGTTCTACAAATCCTGGGGCGCAATTTGTCTTTTTTGTCTTGTACGAGAGATGGTCGGCGATCAGTCGTGGTTAGTCAACGCGGCTCGATGCCCTGGTGCTTGGTGTGTACGGCGTAGCGGCATCAAGGAGGAGGAGTTGGCCATAGGCCAACACGGGGGACAGCCGCGTAGCCAATACTGTTCTATTAGAGTAATTTCCGTCACAATACAGACTTCCCCACAAGGAGTCCCCACATGGCAAGAACCAAGGCA
>JAYUHM010000106.1:0-13882 GCA_043766985.1 Polaromonas sp. | reverse complement strand
TTCACCCATTTGGTGACCCTCGCAAATCCGTTGAAATTGGCTTGTAGTCTAGCTTGCAGACGGTTTATGGCCTTTCAACTGCCGGAAATAGGATCAATAGAAGTCGTTTCAAAATATTCCCCTAGATGTGAATGCGTTTAGCTTACGGGTATTCGCATAGCAATTCTAGAGTGCATTGCAAGGGTTTCATAGTCTGCCCGGCACTTAGAGTTTGCCCTATGCGACTTGACACTATGGAATTGATTAAGGGGCGGTAGTTACACGGTACAAAACCCTGTACCCGTGGCTACATGGTGGCTACATAGCACCAAAGAAAAAAGCCTGCTACTTATTAGGTAGCAAGCTTTTCATTGTTTTTGGTGGGACCTGCGGGGGTCGAACCCACGACAAACGGATTAAAAGTCCGCTGCTCTACCAGCTGAGCTAAGGTCCCACAATTCCCTTTCGGGAAGCCTCAAATTATAGCGTGAAAATAGCAGGCTTGTCACCTACCGCTAGAGAACTGCGCTTATTTTTTCGCAAGTTCGTCCAGCACCCATCCCGCCGCGCACATACCAAAGCCCGCCGTCACTGCAACGACCGAGCCGTAGCCATGGCAATTGAGGCTGCCATCGCCCTCTACGGCGCAGGACGGATCGGGTGGGGCTACGCTCTCGCGGCTGAATACACAGCTCACGCCCATGCGCTTGCCCTGCGGTGCGGCGTGTTCGCGGCGCAGGCGGTAGCGTACCTGCGCCAGCAGTGGGTCGTGCGTGGTGTCGCACAGGTCGGCAATGTCTACTTTGTCAGCGCGGCGCTTGCCGCCTGCGGCGCCCACGGTGATAAACAGCGGCGCAGTTTTTGCGTTGGCTTTGTCGGCCGACAGCGCGCGCGCCCACGCGGCCAGTGCTGTTTTGGTTTTGACTTGGTCACACGCATCAATCACTGCACTAAACTGGCCCTGCTCTGCCAAGCCCGGCCAATTGTCCGGCGTGGCGAACTCTTCCACACAGGTCACCGTGCATTGCGGGTTGATCTGCACAATGCGTTCGCGCATGGCATCGACCTTGGCCATACCCACTGTGCGCGTCTCAGCGTGGATTTGCCGGTTGATGTTGGATTCAGCAACTTGGTCAAAGTCGATCAGCGTGATATGCCCTACCCCACTGCGTGCCAGCGCCTCGACAGCCCACGAACCCACACCGCCTATACCCACTACGGCTACGTGCGCAGCGCGGATGCTGGCAGCACCCGGTACGCCGTACAGGCGCTCCAGGCCACCAAAGCGGCGGGCAAGATCGGCATCCATACTGGGTGTACCTGGCGCGCTCACGCCATCCGCTCCAAGCGCCACATCTGGTACTTAAAAGCCGCTACTGCCCCTGCCAAAATAGCAGCGACAGCTATAAAACTGGTAGCGGATAAGGTAGAAATGCCGCTCAAACCCTGCCCGATGGTGCAGCCCATTGCCGTAACGCCGCCAACACCCATCAGCGTTGCGCCGCCAAGGTGGTTGGCTACATCTTCCACACCGCCAAAACCCTCCCAGCGGAAGTTGCGTGTGGCCAGCGCTATAACGGCCGAGCCTGCCACCACGCCAAACACCGAGGCAATGCCCAGCGTCAGCACCTTGGTTTTGTCGCTAAAAAACATAAACCAGTCCAGCGTGTAAGCCACTGGCGAGACAAAACTCAGCGCTTCGGCGCGGCCGGAATTGGTGGTGAGAAAGGCTTCCTGCAAGGTGTCGGGGTGCTCGGGCACATAGCCCAACACGCTGCTCACCCACCACATTAGCACCACCACACAGCCCAGGCCCAGGCCGGCCAAAAGGTTATCTGTAGTCCAAAAATCTCTGCGCAGCACGGCCCACGCCACCAGCGCGCCGCCAATCACCACAGCGGCCAGCAGCTGCGCCAGCTTCGAACTGATGCCAAAAAGGCTACTAGCCCAAGTAGAAATAGCACCAGGCGCTACGGTAGTAATAGCAATTGCATCGACAGTGGACACCCGCACCACAGCCGTAATACCTTTGAGCGTGGCAAAAGCGGCAATGCCCATCACCACAAAGACGATCAACGACTTGAGGCTGCCGCCACCTATACGCACCAGCGTCTTGCTACCGCAGCCAGACGCCAACACCATACCAAACCCAAACATCGTGCCGCCCACCAAGGCCGACAGCCACATCACGCGGCCCGAGGCGTACAAGGTTTTGGTGGCGTCCAGCTTGCCCAGCCACACCAGCGCGCCAAAGCCCAGCATGGCCACGCCAGCGGCCAAGGCCCATTGGCGCATGCGCGCCCAATCGCCCATGTTCACCACGTCGCTCACGGCGCCCATAGTGCAAAAGTGGGTTCGCTGGGCGATGGCGCCAAAAATAAAGGAAAGAATGAAAGAAGCCCAGAGCACTTGGGTACTCAGGGCGGTAATGTCAGAGGTTTGCATCCCCCGATTTTACGGGGCTATTTCAAGCGGGTTAGCCGATCTTTGGCCGCAACGGCTGCTTCGGACTGCGGATAGACCTTCATCAGGTCTTCCAGCGTCTTGCGGGCTGCCTTGGTGTCTTTGAGTTCAATCTGGCAATTGGCAATCGACAATGCTGCTTCACTGGCCTTGGGGTGGTCCGGCGCTTGGGCGATCATGTTGCGAAAATTATTGACGGCGCCGACGTAGTCGCGGTTGGCATACTGCGAATTGCCCAGCCAAAACAGGGCTGACGGGTTGTAGCCGCTTTGGGGATAGCGCCGAACAAATTCACTAAAAGCGGTTTGCGAGGCCACAAAATCAGGCTTGCGAAAGATCGCAAAAGCGGCGTCGTAGTCACGCTTTTCTGCTGGATCGGCGGTAAATTCGCGGCCATCCACGCTCACTTTGGCGGGCTCAAACTTGCGCATGCGGTCTTCTACGCCTTGGGCAATGTCTTTTTGGCGGCGCTGCACCTCTGCCAGGTCGCGGGCCAACTGCTCGTCCTGGCCACGCATTTTGGCTATCTCGGCGCGCAAAGCCTCTATCTGGTTTTGCAAGTCGAGCAAGCTGCGGCGCAGCGTGGCATTGGTCTCACCCAGCGCTTTGGCTTCGTCGGTCTGGCGTTGTGCGGCGGCGTCCGCGGCTTGCTTATTGGTGTCTACCCTTTGCCGCAGCTCAAGAATGGCTTTACGGGCCTCCTCGTCGTCAAATAGGCCCGCATGGCTGGATATTGTAGTAAAAATGCCCACCAGCCCAATAGAGCATAGCACAAGCTGCTTCCGAAAAGATAGCATATATAGATTTTTTGGTTTTTGCAACCTGCCCAGTTTAGCAGCGCCGCAGATGAAGAATGAATGCCTAACGGTAGTTGATCTCAGCCCGGCGGTTCAGCGCCCAAGCGGACTCGTCCGAGCCAGGATTGGCGGGTTTTTCTTTGCCAAAGCTCACGGCTTCCAGTTGGGCCTCGGTCACGCCCAACAACGCTAAAGCACGGCGCACCGCCTCAGAGCGTTTTTGGCCAAGCGCCAAGTTGTACTCACGCCCACCGCGCTCATCCGTATGGCCTTCGATGGCCATTTTGCGGGTTTTGTTGCTGTTTAAAAACTTGGCGTGCGCGTCGATGGCCGCCTGAAACTCTGGCTTGATGGCATAGCTGTCGTAGTCAAAGTAAATGACCTTGGCGGCGTTGGCGGGGCCGGCAGCGGTGGTTTGGGCGGTGTCCAGGGTGCCCGGCAGTACCGCGCGCTGACCTACCTCAGAGCCCGAGCCCGCCGCGCCAGAGGCTGGTGTTATTGGTTTTGGTACAGCCGGTTTGCCAGACCTGTCCTCTACCGCTACGTCGTTGAGCTTGGTGCCTGAACTGCAGGCAACCAATACAGAAACAGCACAAGAGGCTACCAAAATAATAGCTGCACGACGAGCCGCACCGCGCCATATTTTTCCAAAATTTATTGTTGCCATGACCATCTCCTGTTTATGAAAGCTTACTTTTGAAAAGGCCCCCAATGGGGCTCTCGAATATCGCCGCCTTGCGCGCCGAGACGCGCTTTGATGCGTCCGTCAAGCGTGGACGTCATCAACGCCTCGCGCCCGCCCTGCTTGGTGGCGTACATGATCAGTTTGCCGTTGGGCGCAAAGCTGGGCCGTTCATCGGCGCTCGTATCTGTAATGGCGGTGGCGTTACCGCCGCCCATGTCCATGACGTGCAGCTTGAAGGCGCCGCCAACCCGGGAAATGTAGGCCATGGTGCGGCCGTCCGGGCTAAGGCTGGGCGATATGTTGTAACTGCCCGTGAAGCTCACGCGCTCGGCACGGCCAGCGCCCTCGCCGCCCGCAGGCATACGGTAAATCTGCGGAGAGCCGCCACGGTCGCTGACAAAGTAAATAGTTTTGCCGTCAGATGAATACAAAGGCTCAGTATCAATGCTGCTGGACTGGCTAAGTTTGCGCGGCTCGCCACCGCCACTGTCTATCGCGTAGATTTGCGAGGCACCGTCGCGGCTCAAGGTGATGGCCAATGTTTTGCCGTCTGGCGACCAGGCCGGTGCACTGTTGGAGCCCTTGAAGTTGGCCACCGCCCGTTTGCGCCCGGTGGCAACGTCTTGCACATACACCACGGGCTTGCGCGACTCAAACGACACATAGGCCAACTGCGCGCCGCTCGGCGACCAGGATGCAGAAATAATCGGCTCGGGGCTGGGCAAGGCCGCCTGCGCGCCCTCGCCGTCGGCATCGGCTACCCACAGGTTGTAGCGCGAGCCCGCCTTGGTTACATAGGTAATGCGGGTAGAGAAAACACCTTTTTCACCCGTCAGCTTTTCATACACAAAGTCGGCAATGCGGTGGGCCGTTAGCCGCAAGTCACCCGTCACCACGGCAAAGCTTTGCGCCCCCAAATCTTGCCCTCGCACCGCGTCCCATAAGCGAAAGCGCACGTCAAAGCGCCCATCGGCCAGCCTGCTTATGCTGCCTGCCACCAGATGATCGGCCCCTTTTTGCCGCCAGGGGCTCATGTCGGGGCGCGAGGTTTCGTCCAGGGCGCTGCCCGCTGCGTCTATTTGCTTGAACTGGCCACTGCGCTGCAGGTCTGCTATCACGATGCTGGCCATCTTTTGCGGCGCAGCGTCATCACCGCGAAAGCTGGCTATGGCGATGGGTAGCTGCGTTACACCCACACCCGATATTTCGACCCGAAATTGCGCCAACGCCGACGCACTGATCATTAAGAAGGGCACGGCAGCCAGTGCCGTTCTGCGACGTGACAAATTCATGCTTGTGCCAATAAAAAAGTGCTTATCTGGGTCATGCAAGTCCTGTTATTTACGAGAAATATTCTTCCATTGGTCCTGCCACGCGGCTTGGTTTTTCAGCTCCACCGCTTTGGCGTAACGGTAAAAAGTTACCTCAAAATACGACAGCGCTATGGCAAACCCTGGCCATCCATCCAGAAACCCACGCTTGATCAACCAGTGCTTCCAAAAAGCCCAAAAGGCATGTACAAACGCTTTGCCGTAGCTTGCACCCCCCATCCGCTGCTTGGTGGCACCCAGCGACGAATAGCGGTTCATCTTGGCCACCACCTCTTCAAGGTTCTTGAATGGTAGCTGCCAAATGGCCTGCTTGAGGTGCCCTGCCGTGGCACCTGGTGTCAACTCGTAACCTTCATGCACGGGGCTGGCTTCATAGCGCATGGCACTTTTGCGAAACAATTGGGGTTGTCGGTAATTGGGATACCAACCTGAGTGCTTGATCTCGCGGCCCAGGAAGAAGTTCCGGCGCGGCATAAAATACGCCGCATGTTGCGCCCCTTCGACTACCGCACGTATCTCGCTGGCGGCCTCAGGCGTGCAACGCTCATCCGAGTCCAAACTGAAAACCCAGTCATGGGTACACGCTTCCAGGGCCATATTGCGCAGCGCACCAAACCCCTCAAACTTGATCTGCACTACCCTGGCCCCCAACGACTCGGCAATTTTGGCGGTATTGTCCGTGCTGTAAGAGTCCGCAACGATCACTTCGTCTGCCCAGCTCACGCTACGCACCGCGTCGGCAATTTTGGCCTCTTCGTTAAAGGCTATGACATAGGCTGAAATTTTTGGCACGATGTTGGTGTTCTCCATGCGGGCAAAGCATAGCAGATGCCCAAGCGCTTTACCGGTCGGTAGCCCTCTGTCGTGGATAATCGGTCGAGCTGACCACAGATAACTACATGACTTTAGAACCCCTAAGAAGCCGCCCCTGGCTGGCATGGCCCGCCTACGGACTGTGCGCTTTTTTGCCACTGTCCATCGTAGGCATTGGCATTTTCAAACTGCTGACCTTTTTGACGGGGCTGGCGGTTTTATTGGTGGCCTTAGTGCAAATCAAGCCCATAGCGGCGCTGCGCACTGGCCCCAGCTTATTGGCGCTGGCCATGTTGGCTGCCTTGGCGGCTAGCCTAAGCTACACATCGGTCCCCATAAGCGAAGCGTTAAGTGTGCTCACCAAGTACAGCAAGCTGTTACTCATACCGGCTGTTGCGTTACTTGTTAGCAGCCGGCAACAAGCCATTATTGCGCTGGGCATCTATTTGCTAACGCAAACTTTTGTACTGCTCTCATCCTGGCTGCTGTTTTTGGGCTTGCATCTGCCGTGGGTACCGGCCGTCACCAACGGTATCGGTGTGGTGTTTTCCAGTTATCTAGACCAAGCCATTTTTACAGCAGGGTTCGCCGCCATCGCCTGGCACCTGCGCCGCGATTTTCCGACGCGCTTCGGGCCCGCCATTGCGATGGTTCTCACGGCATTGGCCGCATTGAATTTATTGTTCGTACTGACCGGTCGCTCCGGACAAATTTGCCTCATTGCGGCGGCGGCAATAAGCGTTTGGTGGGCCATGCCTCGCAAGTGGCGGCCTTTTGCGGTGCTGGCACCATTTGTCGTCTTTGGTCTGGCCATGTTGCTGTCGTCCACATTCAATCAGCGCTACGCCGCCGTGTTTTCAGAAATCAACGCCTACCAAACCCAATCTACTGGCTACAAAGAAACATCCTCCGGCGAGCGACTGAACTATTGGCGCAAATCGCTTCAAGCCATGGCCGAGCGACCATGGCTAGGCTATGGCGTGGGCACGTGGCAGCAACAATACCATCGCATGGAGTCTGGCAAGCCCACTGCCGCTAGCGCAGGCGCGCGCAACCCGCATCAAGAGTATCTTTTTTGGGGCGTCCAGCTGGGCGCCGTTGGCGTCTTGCTGCTGGTGTCGTGGCTGCTCAGTATTTACTGGGAGGCGCGCCGGTTTGAGACATCTGCCATGCGCGCTACCGTGTCGCTGCTGGTGGTATTTGCCGTTGCCGCTGCCTTGAACTCTGCCCTGTACGACGGCTTGGTAGGCGACTATTTTTGTGCACTGTTGGCGGTGTTGTTAACGCTGGGCAGGTATGCACCGCCTGATGAGCCCACGCTATGAACGCTACTAACCAAAACCCGGACGGCGCGTCTTTGCCTTTGGGCGTACGGCTGCGGCGGATCTTGCCGTACTGCAGTGGCAACGGCATGTATTTTTGGATCATGGCCATTGCAGTGTTGACGGCGGCGCTCACCGAGCCGCTGATACCCGCGCTGATGAAGCCTTTGCTAGACCGCGGTTTTCAAACAGGCAAACTTGCGCTGTGGATGGTGCCAGTGGCGTTGCTGGGCTTGTTTGCGGTGCGCGGCATAGCCGGGTTTTGTGCGCAATACTCGTTGGCTGCCATGAGCAACCGCACTATGCTGGCCCTGCGTAAAAGTCTGTTTGAAGTACTGCAAACGGCGCACCCCTCCTTGTTTGCGGGTACCACCGCCAGCGCGCTGGTTAACACCGTAGTTTACGAAGTGCAAATTGGCGCCACCTTGCTGGTCAACGCCCTGCTGTCTTTGCTTAAAGACTCTTTGACGCTGACGGCCTTGATGGGCTATTTGCTGTATTTAAACTGGAAGCTCACGATCATTGTTTTGGCGGTGTTTCCCGCAGTAGCGATGGTGATGAAGCTGCTGTCAAAGCGCTTGCACCGTATTACCAAAGCCAGCCAGGCGGCTACCGACGAGCTGGCCTATGTGGTGGAAGAAAACGTGCTGGCCTACCGCACTGTGCGCCTGCACCATGCGCAAACCATGCAGGCCACGCGCTTTGACACGCTGAACCAGCGCCTGCGCAACCTGGCCATGAAGTCCACCATCGCCAACTCGGCTATGACACCGCTTACGCAAATGCTCGCTGCTGTTGCGCTGTCGGGCGTGATTTGTGTGGCTCTGTGGCAAAGCTCTACCAGCGGCACCACCGTGGGCGGTTTTGTGGCCTTTACCACCGCCATGCTGATGCTGATTGCGCCCATCAAGCACCTGTCTGAAGTGGCGGGGCCCATCACGCGCGGGCTGGCCGCGGTTGAACGCGGGCTGGACTTAATAGAACACACCCGCACCGAGCAAGGCGGCGCCTTTGTGCCCACAGCAGCCCCGGTGCGGGGTGAGATTGTGTTTGACAACGTGCAGGTGCGCTACGCCAACAGCGAAACCGATGCGCTCAAGGCCCTTAGCCTGCACATTGCCTCCGGCGAGACGGTAGCGCTGGTGGGTAGCTCGGGCTCAGGCAAAACCACCTTGGTCAATTTGTTGGCCCGCTTTGTAGACATCACGCAAGGCAGCATCACCGTCGATGGCATCGATATACGCCAATGGAACCTGGACGCATTGCGCCAGCAGCTCGCCTTTGTCAGCCAAGACGTCATCATGCTGAACGACACGGTGGCCGCCAACGTCGCGTTGGGGCAGGCGCAAGACGCACCGCGCATCCACGCGGCGCTGGCTGCGGCCAATTTGTCTGACTACGTGGCCGCCCTGCCCTTGGGCATTGAGTCCGTCGTAGGGCATAACGCCAGCCAGTTATCAGGCGGCCAGCGCCAGCGCTTGGCCATTGCGCGCGCCATCTATAAAAATGCGCCCATTCTGATCTTGGACGAAGCCACCTCTGCGCTGGACACCGAATCAGAACAAGCGGTGAAGTCGGCCATGCAGCGCCTGGCCGTGGGGCGCACCACCATCATCATCGCGCACCGGTTTTCTACTATTGAGCATGCCGACCGCATCGTCGTGATGGGACACGGCGCTATCGTCGAGACCGGCACCCACGCCCAGCTCATCGCCCAGCAAGGCGCCTACGCCCGGCTGTACAGTATGGGCTCCCGCACCGACTCGATTACGCCAGAGCTGTCAGACACATGATGCCCACCACACCCAACCACTCCCAGCCCTCCATCAGCGGCTTTACCTTTATCCGTAACGGCAGTTCATTGGGCTTTCCGTTCGTAGAGTCCATCCGTTCGCTGCTGCCCTTGGTGGATGAATTTGTCATCGCCGTAGGCGCCAGCGACGACGATACCCGCGCGCGAATCGTCGCCATCGGTGACCCCAAAATCAAAATCATTGACACCGTGTGGAACGACCGCATGGGCGACCGCGGTTTTGTCTACGCGCAGCAAAAAATGATTGCGCAATATGCCTGTACGGGCGACTGGGCTTTCTATCTGGAAGGTGACGAGGTGGTGCACGAAGACGACTTGCCCAAAATACGCGCCTCGGTCAACCAGCACCATGCCAACCCCGCCGTCGAAGCCCTGGTGTTTGACTACGTGCACTTTTATGGCACGCCGGGCTATGTGTCCATCAGCCCTGGCTGGTACCGCCGCGAATGCCGCCTGATTCGCAACACCATTCGCAGCTATGCCCCCGATGGCCAATATTGGCTGGTAATGCATCAGCACAAGCGCCCGCGCTTTGCCCACTGCGCGCTGGCCAACGCGCGTATTTTTCACTACGGCTGGGTACGCAAACAAGAGCAAATGCAGGCCAAGCTAGACCAGGTGGCCAAGTACTGGAAGGGCTCTACGCCCATGCAGATCAGCTACGCCAACTTTGACCCGCAAGCCGTCAAGAAATTTGAGGCCACCCACCCCGCCGTGATGGCGCACTGGATAGCCAATGAGGCAGAGCAGAGCTTGGTGTTTAACCCAGATTACCAACTGACACCCAAAGAGAAAAAATACCGCTTGTCCAAAAAGGTAGAAAGCCTCACCGGGCTGGACTTTAGCAAAAAGCATTTCAAATTGGTGGCCTAGTATGCCACTTGGTTGCTACATTGTTAATAGCGGCCTATGCTTTTCTCTATTGGGCTGGTGGCCAAAATAACTACATAAACCCCAATCAACCACCAGTTTCTAGCGCTTGCGCAGCGGCGTCAGCAACTCGCTCAGCCCGTTGTGGTCAATCTCGCGCATCAGGGCCAGCAGCCGTCCCAGCTCGCTTTTTGGAAAGCCCTCCCGCGCAAACCAGTGCAGGTAGTTGCCGGGCAAGTCGGCTATCAAACGGCCTTTGTATTTGCCAAAAGGCATTTCTAGGGTGACGAGTTTTTGCAGATCTTCGGGGGCCATGTTTATCTTGCGATCACGCGGCCGTTAAGCGGATAGGCTGGGTCGGTGTAGCCTGGTGTGGACGGGTGGCCGGGGTGCACCAGGCTGTCTACCAGCGCTTCGTCTTCGGCGGTTACTACATAGTCCAATGCGGGCAGGTAGTCTTGCCATTGCTTTAGCGTGCGCGGCCCGGCAATTACGGAGCTGATGGCTGGGTTGGCCAGCACCCATGCGGTGGCAAACTGCGCCAGGCTGATGCCTTTGGCCTCGGCGTGCGTTTTAAGCGTTTGCGCGATTACCAAAGATTCTTCGCGAAACTCGGTTTGCGCTATGCGCTTGTCGCCCCTGCCTGCGCGCGAGCCCTCGGGCGCGCTCTGCCCTGGCAGGTATTTGCCTGTCAGTACACCGCGTGCGATGGGGCTGTAGGGCGTCACACCTATGCCATAGTGCGCGCAGGCAGGCAGTACTTCTACCTCAGGCTGGCGGTTTAGCAGGTTGTAATACGGCTGGCACACCACGGGCGTGGGCATGCCCAGCTGCTGCGCTACCCGCACCGCCTCGGCAATGCGCCAACCGCGAAAGTTGGACACGCCCCAGTAGCGAATTTTGCCTGCGCGCAGCATGGCGTCTATCGCGCGCAGCGGCTCTTCCAGGTTCATACCGTTGTGGTCCAGGTGCAGGTACAAAATATCCACGTAATCAGTCTGCAGGCGCGACAGCGATGCGTCAATTTCGCGCAGCATCCAGCTGCGCGAGAAGTGCCCTTCGTTCACCCGCTCGGTCATCTTGTTGCCCAGCTTGGTGGCCAGCACCCAGTCGTGGCGCTGGGTGCGCAAAATCTCGCCCACCATGGTTTCTGAGGCACCCTTGGTGTACACGTCGGCGGTGTCGATGTAGTTCACGCCTTGCGCATGCGCGTCGGCGACGATGCTGGCCGCCTCATCCTGCGCCGTCTGGTCGCCAAACATCATGGTGCCAAGGCATAGGGTGGAGACTTTGAGGTTGCTGTTGCCGAGGGTGCGGTATTGCATAGCGGTAGTAGAGGTAGGTGGGTGAATCGGCCCAAGTTTATGCCAAAGTGCACCTGCATTAAAGCCCGGGCGTGACAACTGCGCCCACCCATTAGGGGGTTAGGCGCCCGCCAGCAGCGCCTCAGACACCGTCCATAAGCGCGCCGCCGCAGCCGCATCGGCAATATGCGGCGCGTAGCCTGATACACGGTTGCCCGGCTCGGCGGGCACGCCCTGTTGGCAGTCTTCCAGATACAACCCGCCATGGCCTTTCAATGCGGGCGCGGTAGCGGCCCACACGCTGGTTGACGCGCCCTGCGCGGGCGTTTTAAAGATGTCCAGCGGCGTGTCGTCGGCTTTCAGCCAACCCATCGCGCGCATTTCCTCAAGGGGTAAAAACTTCTGTAGCCCCGTCATAATGCCGCCGGGGTGCACGGCGTTGGCCGTAATGCCCTGCGCGCCATAGCGCAGGTGCAGGCCCAAAGCAAACAAGGCATTGGCGCTTTTGGCTTGGCCGTAGGCTTTCCACTTGTCGTACTCGCGCCGCTCAAAGTGGATGTCGTCAAAGTCGATACCAGCAATCTTGTGGCCCGACGAGCTAAGGCACACCACGCGCGCGTCACCCGTGCTGGCCGCTGCTTGCAGCAATGCAGGCAGCAGCGCGGTGGTTAAGGCAAAGTGCCCTAAATGGTTGGTAGCAAACTGCGCCTCCCAGCCATGGGCATCGCGCGTTAGCGGGCATGCCATGATGGCGGCATTGTTGATCAAAATATCCAGCGCTTTGCCCGACTTTATCCAGTCAGCCGCAAACTGGCGCACCGTCGGTAAATCGGCTAAATCCAGCAGGCCTGCCGACACCTGCGCGCCCGGGTATTCCGCCCGCAGCATATCGGCCGCGGCCTGGCCTTGCGCCATATTGCGCACAGCCAATGTCAGCGCCGCGCCGCCAGCCGCCAGCGCACGCGATGTCTCCAGCCCCAGCCCCGACGCGCCGCCGGTCACGATGGCGTTGCGCCCCGTCAACGAGATGCCTTTAACTGCCTCCAGCGCGGTGGTGCGCGCGCCAAACGGCGATGAAATCAAAGTTGCGGTGTCGTGTGGCATGGGGAACCTTTCGGGCAATGGGTGAACCGACAGCCAGTCTATGCCAAACACACATGTTCGTGTGCAGACTTGGCGTAGATTGCAATTTTCTACACCTAGAAACCACTGGAGACGCCTGATGAAATACAAACCCAGCGGCAGCTCCACCGCTGAAATGGCCAATCGCCCACAGCCCGGCTTGTCTGGCTTTATGCTGCTGGATCACATCACCCCGCTGGAAGGCGGCCTGCCCATTTTTGCAGCCAACAAAGAGCTGGTGGGCGCTATCGGCTTATCGGGCGCTCCCGGCGGTGACAAAGACACGGCCTGCGCGCAAGTGAGCCTGGACAAGATTGCTGGCAAGCTGTGGTGCAGCCCACACACCCCAGCCGCCGCACGGTGCAGGCCGTAAGCCCCGGCGCCCTCACCGTCTCGGTAAAGTGGCGGGAATGGGCAACGCCAGGGGTGGTGCGATAGGCCATAGCATGGCAAGCTTACGCTTTTGGTGTTGGCTTGCAAGTCATACGAATGACAGCACGCACCCCTCACCATCTTTTTCGGCTTTAAACTGTGATAACCACAGGAGACACTAGCCATGCCAATTTATGAAAAACGCACCTACTCCCTCATCGTAGGCCAGATGGCCGAGATGGTTCGCCTCTACAGCACGGAGGGCTTTCCTGCCATGCAGGCCGGTGGGTTTGACAAAAAGCTCGTGGGCTACTTCATCAGCGATACCGGTGAGTTGCACCAGCTCATTCACCTATGGAAGTTTGACAACGACGCCGACCGCCGCGACCACTGGAAGCGACTGTTTGAAAGCCAAGCCTTTATGGCCTTTGCCAAACAAAGCCGCCCCTTGGTGAAAACCCAAGAAGTGCAATTGCTGCAGTCCGCACCCTGGGGACCACAGCCGTAAGCAGCCCCAGCCGGCATTTAGCACGGGCCGGCCGCTTTGGCCCGCCAGACACGCGGGGGCCAGGCTCTTGCTCATCAACTGTGTGGAGGCCAGTTGTCGTCGCCGGGTCTACACTGCCTGTTCCAGCCACTCTGCAGGACGCCGCCATGATTCCGCTTACCGTTTTCAGGCCCGACGATGTGCTTAACCAGGGCGAC
This sequence comes from Polaromonas sp., assembly GCA_043766985.1. Classification (GTDB taxonomy): domain Bacteria; phylum Pseudomonadota; class Gammaproteobacteria; order Burkholderiales; family Burkholderiaceae_C; genus JAAFIP01. Next base: position 306 of record JAYUHM010000106.1, on the reverse strand, counting down.
AACCCGGCAGACCTCAGCAGCCCCCGGTACCGGTTTTTAGCGCAGGGTGACTCCTGGTTTTCCATCGGCGACCTGAACCTGGCCAAAAACTCCAACCTCTTGTTTGAGATGGAATTTGCCAACAGCCGCTGCGCCGTCAACTGCGCCCGCGCAGGCTCTACCCTGCGCAGAATGGTTGACCAAGTTCGCGAGCCCGCCTTTTACGCCCTGCTGTGCGGCGCGCAGTGGCGGCCTTGGGATGGCATTTTGCTGTCGGCGGGCGGTAACGACCTGATCGACGCCTTGGGCCACACCGGCATTGCCAAC
>JAYUHM010000105.1:0-1953 GCA_043766985.1 Polaromonas sp. | reverse complement strand
GGCGGGCTTTTCTTCGATGCTGCTGGCCTTGCCTTGCGCGTCAAAGGCGACCACGCCGTAGCGCTCCGGGTCGCGCACATGGTAGGCAAAAACAGTTGCGCCGCTGGTTTGTGCATCTGCGCCGCCCAATAGCTGCGAAAAATCATGTCCGTGAAAAATGTTGTCACCCAGCACCAGCGCGCTCGGCGCGCCGGCCAAAAAGGTTTCGCCAATAATGAAGGCCTGCGCCAGGCCGTCCGGGCTGGGCTGCACGGCGTATTGCAGCTTCATGCCCCACTGGCTGCCATCGCCCAGCAGTTGCTGGAAGCGCGGCGTATCTTGCGGGGTGCTGATGATTAACACTTCGCGAATGCCCGCCAGCATCAACGTGCTTAAAGGATAGTAAATCATCGGCTTGTCGTAAACCGGCAGCAGCTGCTTGCTGATCGCCAGCGTGGCGGGGTGCAGCCGAGTGCCTGAGCCGCCGGCGAGGATGATGCCTTTGCGTGGGGTCATGGTGTGATGAATATCCCGGTCTCAGTGTTGTGTTTTGTTGTTCTGCCGTGTCGGCTGGGTTAAAGCGGCCATCCCATGGGTGGTGCACACCTGACTTTGCTTTACCTATGTGCTTGCCGGGAGTTGCAGGATGCGTTTGACCTCGGCCACCAAGCGGTTGGCAGTGGCCACCAGCGTTGGCACAAATAAGTGGCCGCTTCGCAGGGCGCTGGAAAGTACAGCCAGGTCTTCAATGTACTCATGCACCATCTGGTTTCTAAGTTTTCGCATTTCCATCCAGGCGTCCGTAGATTCGATGAGGCCGAATTTTTCTGCCCGGTCCAGGTTGTCAATGGCTGGCCCTGTCTTTTCAGCCAGCGCGGTGAGCAAAGCTGGAAGTAATTTATCCCCCACGGTGTCCTGCAGACGCCCAAAGCGGCTTACAAAAGCGTCCAGTCGCTCAGCCAGTAGCGGATCAGCTTCGATTTTTTGGGCTTCTTCAATCGTAAACAGGTTTCCAAAAAGACGACGGTCTGTGTCAAGCAAATACACACATTCCTTTTGCGTCACGCGAGACAGGAATTCAAGCCGTGCTGTCAGTGCTGGGGGCAACTTCAAAGTCGTACGCCCTCCTGCAGCGCAATCGAGTGGATGGGCAAATGCATCAGGTTGGGCGCCTTCACCACAACGTCAACCTTTCGGCCATACATGGCGCGCGAGACATGTGCCGAAAGGCGGGCAGCCAGCTGCGCCGGTTCGCTAACAGGCTCATCAAGCTCGAGCAGCAAGTCCACATCTCCGCCACGCGACTGGTCGTGAACGCGCGACCCAAACAGCCATACCCGTGCGTCCCGTCCCGCCACGTCGGCGACACTCACGCGTATGGCTTGTATTTGTTCAAGGGTGAGGCGCATAACCCAATTGTAATTTGGGAGCGCAAACAGTTAGAGAGCTCGAAGCGCTACCGCAAGCATGGCTGGAGTTGCAATCACGATTCATCCGTTTACGCCATGCCTGGGCGAGTTGCACATAGCGTTCATCAAAAGCGGGTCGCAGGGAAGTGTCTCTGCCAGCATGCGATCCACTCCGAGCTGCCAGTGCGGCAGGCTCAGACCAAAAGTAGTTTGCAGTTTTCCAGTGTCAAGGCGAGAGTTAAGGGGCCGCATAGCCGGCGTAGGAAAGGCGCTGGTCGGAACAGCAACAACTTCTTTTGCTATGATTTTGATATCTTCTTGCGCACGTCCTGCCTGGGCTAGAACGTGTTTTGCATACCCATGCCAGCTGGTTTCGCCGCTGGCGGTCAGGTGGTACAGGCCAGCGTCGTTGGGGCGTTTCAGCACCTGACGTATGGCGTGCGCAGTGACATCAGCCAGCAAATCAGCGCCGGTGGGCGCGCCGAACTGGTCGTCGATTACCGTCAGCCGTTCGCGCTCTTGCGCCAGCCGCAGCATGGTTTTGGCGAAGTTGCCGCCGCGTGCG
>JAYUHM010000104.1:0-14060 GCA_043766985.1 Polaromonas sp. | reverse complement strand
TACCTTTGTAGCCGCCGTACAGGTCAATTTCAACAGGCGCCTTGCCGGTATCGACGTTTGCCAACGTTGCGGCGCCAGCATCCTTGATCCAGCTGATGGTAGAGCCCCAAGCGCCCAGGTAAAAACCGTTTTTCATTGCGAAATCAGCGCCGCCTTGCAGGGCAGGCTTTAGGCGACTTTGCGAAATGCCGCGGTAACGGTAGTCGGTGGTGGCGCCAAGGTTGTAGGACAGCGTGTACTCTGGCTCAGGCGCTTTGGTTTGGGCAAATGCTGCGCTAGTAGCGATACACAGCAGGGCGATGGCGGAAGATATGGATTTTGCTTGCATGGTGTTTTCTAAGTGTTTGATAAAAGGGCCTATACCTGTAGCACAGACTGTGCCACGCCCAAAAGGCTGTTGCGCGCCAGCCTCGCACGCATTTAAATCACTGGACAAACGCAATTTACTGTATTAAATTACAGTAAATTGTGGTCAATAAGATGTCGTTAAAAGTTAGTTAAGTAGCTACAGGTAACAATACGGTGCAAACGCACCAATATAGGGAATAAAGTTGTGACAGGCTTCGCTTTGGTGCATTCGCGTGCATTATTGGGCTTACAGGCCCCTTCGGTTCAGGTTGAGGTGCATTTAGCCAACGGGTTGCCCAGTTTCACACTGGTGGGCTTGGCCGATACCGAGGTGAAAGAGGCCCGCGAAAGGGTGCGGTCAGCCATTGCCAATGCAGGGCTGGAGTTTCCCAGCAACAAACGCATTACCGTGAATTTGGCCCCCGCCGACTTGCCCAAAGACTCAGGGCGGTTTGACTTGCCAATGGCGCTGGGTATTTTGGCGGCCAGTGGGCAAATAGACGGTGCGCGCTTGCACGGCTACGAGTTCGCCGGGGAGTTGTCGCTGGCGGGTGACCTGCGGCCCGTGCGGGGGGCATTGGCGATGGCCTTGGCGGCGTCGCAAGCCACTGCGCAAGCCGTAGTGACGCGACCCGGCACTGGCAGCGTAGCAGACACGTCGCAACGCGCGCAGCATGCTACCCGGCTGGTACTGCCCGAGGCCAGCGCGCACGAGGCCGCGCTGGTACCCGACGCGCAAGTCTACGCCGCACGGCATTTGCTGGACGTGGTTGCGCAATTTTTGCCGCTAGGTAAAACCGGCGATGAATCGCAAGCGGCAACGCCTGCAGAGCCGTGGACCCGGCTGGCGTTTGTGGCCCCGGTGGTGCAAGCCAGCCTGCGCGACATGGCCGACGTGAAGGGCCAAAGCGCCACCAAGCGTGCATTGGAAATTGCTGCAGCTGGCGGCCACAGCGTACTGATGGTGGGGCCGCCGGGCTCGGGCAAGTCGATGTTGGCGCAGCGCTTTGCCAGCTTGCTACCGCCCATGCTCACCCAACAGGCCCTCGAGTCTGCCGCCGTGCTAAGCCTGGCGGGTAAATTTAAAGTAGAGCACTGGGCCCAACGTGTGGTGCAGTCGCCGCACCACACGGCCAGCGCCGTGGCGCTGGTAGGTGGTGGTTCGCCCCCCAGACCTGGCGAGATTTCTTTGGCCCACGAAGGCGTGTTATTTTTGGACGAGCTGCCCGAATTTCCCAGAGCGGCTTTAGAGGCTTTGCGCGAGCCACTGGAGACGGGCACTATCAGCATTTCGCGGGCGGCGCGGCGCTCTGAGTTTCCGGCGCGGTTTCAGCTGATTGCGGCCATGAACCCCTGCCCCTGCGGTTATCTGGGCTCACGCCTCAAAGCCTGCCGCTGCACGCCCGACCAAGTAGCGCGCTACCAAAGCAAACTCTCCGGGCCGCTGATGGACCGCATTGACATCCATGTGGAAGTGGCGGCCATGGCCAGCGACGAGTTGCTGCAAGCGGGCAAAGGTGAAGCAAGTGCCCAGGTATCGCAGCGGGTACAAGCGGCCCAGGCACGCAGCGTAGCGCGTCAAGGCAAGCCCAACCACAGCTTGGCAGGCCAGGAGATTGACGACCACGTGGCATTGGACGACGCGGCGCGCAAGTTTCTCAACACCGCAGCCACGCGGCTGGGCTGGTCAGGGCGCTCGACGCACCGAGCACTCAAGGTGGCGCGTACGATTGCCGATTTGGTAGATGCGAAACATGTGCAGGTAACGCACATTGCCGAGGCCATTCAATACCGGCGTGTGCTGCGCGCCAGCTAGCCGTTTCAGGCCTGCTGCGCCAGTGCTACAAACTCTGCCACCGGCACTTCTTCTGCCCGGCGTTGCACATTAAAGCTGCCTTGAAACCCGCGCTCTTCCAACCAGCGGCCCAGACTGTGACGCAGCAGTTTGCGCCTTTGGCTAAACGCCACTTTCACCAACTCTTCCAGCAGTTCAAACTGAACCGCAGCGGGTGATGCCCGCGGCACCATGCGCACCACGGCGCTCATCACGCGCGGCGGTGGGTCAAACGATTCGGGCGGGACATCCAGCACATCTTCCATGGCGTAGCGCCATTGCAGCATCACACTTAAACGGCCGTACGCAGCGGTACTGGGTGAGGCCACCATGCGCTCAATCACTTCTTTTTGCAGCATAAAGTGCTGGTCTTGTATCAGGTGGGCAAAGCCCAGCAAATGAAACAAGATGGGCGTGGAAATGTTGTAGGGCAAGTTACCCACCACACGCATGCGTTGGGCGGCAGCAGGCGCTATGGGTTGGTCCAAAGGACCGTCAATTACTATATTTTTAATAGCAGATTGTGCTATATCTATATGGGCAAAGTCTACTTTTAGCACGTCAGACTCGATCACCTGCAACTGCGGGTGGCTGCGCAAACGCGCGGCCAAATCGCGGTCAAGCTCGATGACCGTGAGGGCGCCCAAACGCTCCACCAAGGGCTGCGTCAAAGCCGCCAGGCCTGGGCCAATCTCCACCATATGCTGCCCGGCCTGGGGCGCGATAGCCTGCACGATAGCGTCAATGATGGCGCCATCAGCCAAAAAATGCTGGCCGAAGCGTTTGCGGGCGACGTGTTTCAAAATTATTGCGGCGGCTCGCGCAGCTCAACATAGGCCCGGGCGCGCACGTCTTGCGCCCACGTGGTGTAGGCCTCTTCGGCTTTTTTCTCGCGCAGGGTGCTGCGGGCTGCCTCGCGCTGCTCGCGCGCGCTCAGCGTACTTTCGCGGCGCTCTTGCAGCTGGATCAAGTGCACACCAAAGCGCGACACCAACGGTGGCGAGACTTGGCCTGGCGCCAAGCTGTTCATCACGTCTTCAAACTCGGGGACAAACTGGCCAGGGTTGGCCCACCCCAGATCGCCACCGTCTTTGGCAGAGCCGTCTTGCGAGTTGTCACGCGCGGCGGTGGCAAAATCAATTTGCCCCCCCGTAATGCTTCGGCGCAGCTGGGTTAGTCGCGCTGTAGCGGCGCTTTCGCTCATTTGGGCGTTGGGGCGCAGCAAGATATGCCGCGCACGGCTTTGCGTGACTGTCACACTGGACCCACTGGCTTGCTTTTTTTCCACCAGTTTGAGTACATGAAAGCCAGCGCCCGAGCGCAGCGGGCCCGCAATACCGCCAGTGCTCAGGGCCCGCGTGGCGTCCACAAACAGGCTGGGGTAGCGGTCTGCAGCACGCAAGCCCATCATGCCGCCAGCCGCGCTGTCGGGCGCCTCGGACATTTCGCGCGCAATCTTCGCAAAATCTTCGCCCGCGCGGGCGCGCTGCGCTGCGCGCTGCGCGCGCGCTTGCAAAGCCTCCAACTGCGCTGGCGTGGCACTTTCTGGCACCGCAATCAAAATCTGCGCCAAGGCAATTTCCAGCGCACCGCCGTCCGGGCTGTCTTGCTGCTCGCGCACAAAGCGGTCTAGCTCACTCTCGGAAATACTGACGCGGCCTTCCACCTCGCGCTCGCGCACACGCGCCAGCAGCATCTCGTCGCGCAGCCCCTCACGAAACTGGCTGAAGGCTATCCCTTCAGCGTCCAGTCGGGCACGCAGTTCATCCAGGCTGATCTGGTTTTGCCGCGCTACGTTTTGTACGGCTGCATTGAGGGCTGGCTCTTCAATTTTGATGCCATTCTCACGCGCCAGCTGCACCTGCGCACGCTCACCAATCAAACGCTCCAGCATCTGGGCCGAAACTTCTTGCCTGGGCGGAAGCGCTCCTCCGCGCTGGCTGAGTTGCTGCTCAAAGCGCAGCACGCGGTTGCGCAGTTCGTTGTTGGTGATGGGCTCTGAATTGACCACCGCAACGATAAAGTCGGCACTGCGCTGCACGCTGTCGGACAGGGTGCCTGCCCGGGGAGATAAGTTGGGCGTTGCCCGCAGACCCTGTGCCTGCACTAATGCAGTGCACAGCAAGGCCATGCCTAGAAACGCGCCCTTGGAGGACAAAGCTAACTTAGTCATAATTGCTGAACCGGCTGGGAGAAGTGGTAATTTTTTCACGTAAATATTGGTAGCGGGGTACATTGTCTTTGAGTGTTTTCAACGGGTTAGATCCCACGCCAACGCGGGTAAAACCAACAAACTCCAACTGTAGCGAAATTCGCGTGTTGGCTGTCGATGTGGTGGTTTGCAACCGGTCAAGTACGATTCGCCCGAGCCAGCAACCTGCATCGTACTCAAAGCCCAGTACGGCGTCTACGATTTTACGATCTTGCAGGCTATAGTTTAAACGGCCTACGCTGTACCAGCGATTTTCGCCTTGGCCAGCGCCAGGGCCCAAGTTTTGCCCCTTACTGCCCCACAAATCATTCAGCGGCCACTGCCAGCCTAAATCAAGCTGCTCGCTGGCGCCCCGGGTGTAACGGTAATTGGCACTGAGCACGCGGTAGTCGCTCGGGCTGTAACGCGCACCCACGGTAGAGCGCTCAGAAATGCGCGTTTTGGGGTTGTACTGGGCGATCGCGTCGGTAGACCATTGGGGCGTCCAGTTTACCGTTGCGCCAAACAGCATGTCCGACAGCCTTGCGGTGTCTGGCGTGCCGCCGGGCAAAGTGACGTTCTGGTTAGAGAACCGCAAACGCTGGGCGTAAGCCAAGCGCACCGCTTCTGCGCCCGTACCCGGGTCCAGCAAGCGCGAGGTAGCGCCTACCGTGAGTAAGTTGTTGTCGGCGAATCGGTCGTTACCAACAAAGGAATTTTCTGAGTAGATCGTGGCGAAGTTAAAGTCGCTCACGCCGCTGTCATAGTTGGGCAGCGCCGCTTGATTACGAAACGGCGTGTACGTGTACAGCGCCCGGGGCTCTAGCGTTTGGGTGAAGTTTCTGCCAAAAAAGCGGGCGTTGCGCTCGAACACCAAGCCGCTGTCCAGGCTAAAGGTAGGCACCGTGCGCTGGGCTTGCGTGGCACCGGTGGTGAGCGCGCTATCAAACTGGTAACGCGTAGCATGCAACTGCGCTTTGGGAGTAACGAAATAACCCGGTGCGATCCACGGCCTGCTCAGCTGCACTTGCGCGTAAGTGCGCTCACCATTGGGCTGCAAGGTCAGGGCCTGCTGTGACTTGAAACTGGTGTAGTCCAGCTCGGTGCTCAGGTCAAAACTGCCCCAATTGCTGCGGGTATAACGGCCAGTGATTTGCGGCAGCCTGTCATACGGCGGGACGATGATGGCACTGGGCACTTGCAGAGTTTGCCACTTTAGCGTGCGGGCGCTCAGCGAATAAGGGCCTTGCGCCCAGGACAAGGTGCCGTCGCTGGGCAACAAACGCTGCGTTAGTGTGGGCGTGGCGCGTGGAAAATCACTCCAGTAATTGTCATCGCTGACGCGGTTCAGGCTCAGGCTCAGATTCAGATCGCCCACCGCAGCGATACCGCTCTGCACCGCGCCATTGTGGCTCGTGGCCACACCCCAGCGCGAGCCACCACGCAGCCTGTCATTCGGCATCCAGTCCAGGCGTGCGTTACCACCATAATCTTTCTCGAGGTACCGAAACTCAGCCCCCAGGTTGATGCCGCGCTTGGTCATCACACTGGGAAACAGCGTGGCATCCCGGTTGGGCGCGATGTTCCAGTAATAGGGCATCGTCACTTCCACGCCGCTGGCGGTGTCCAGGTTGAGCGTGGGCGGCAGCCAGCCCGACTTGCGCGCATCGGACAGCGGGAAACTGATCGACGGCAAAGCCAAAATGGGAACGTCCATAAACCGCAATTGCGCGTTGTCGGCTACACCTACATCGGCGCCGGTATCAAAGCTCACTTTGCTGGCTTTGATAATCCAATCGGGTATCCAGCTGGGGCCTGGGCGGCGTGTGCAGGTGGTGTAGGTAGCGTCGCGCGCCACCGAGCGTTTGTCGTCTATAAAGTCGATGCGCGAGGCCTCGCCGTGGGCACCATTTTTAAGAAACTGGTAAGTGGGCTCAGTAAAGAAACCTTCAAACGACTCAATTTTGATCTGCGCTTCTTTGCCTTCATAGACATTGCCGTCCCGGTTAATGCGCACGTTGCCCCGCGCTTTGGCCACATCGTCGGGCTGGTAATACTCGATGCGGTCGGCGCGAATGACCGAGCCACTGCGGCGCAGCTCGGCATGGCCATCCACCACGGTATCCAAATCCGGGCGCCCGGTCAAGGTATCGCCAAAGATAAAAGTGGGCTGCAGGCGATTGATATCGTCGGCAAACTTTTCTTGCAACAAGGGGGTGGGGCGCAGGCGTATCGCACTGCCGTCGGCGCTGCCTTGCGGCGGCGCGGTTTGCGCCATAGCCCACGGCGCCGCGCAGCACAGCAGCGCCGCGCTAGCAATAGCGCTGGGCAAGTGGCTGCGCGCCGGCAGCATAGCAAAAAGGTGGGGTGGGCGTTGTCGCATTGAGCGGCAAAAAATCAGCAATTAGGTGGAGTCGATCAGTTTTGTAGAATGGATTATCCATGAGTCACACCGAACCTACCCCACCGCAGGCCGCCGCCGCATCCCAAACCGCTGCCCCAACACCGGTTTTATCCAGCGCAAGCACCCAGCAGGCCACTGCAGTGCCATGGGCTGACCCCCAGCGGGAGCGGGCGTTCAACGCCTGGCTTGGCGCCATTGCCCCTGGCCAAGCTTTGCAGCCGGCCAGCCTGCGCATTGCCTCGGCCGATGCGAGTTTTAGGCGTTACTTACGGCTTGACACCCTACAAGGGCAGCCGCGCATCATCATGGACGCGCCGCCCGACAAAGAAGACTGCAAGCCCTTCGTCAAGATGGCCCGGGTGCTGGCTGACGCCGGGCTGCTGGCCCCGCAGGTACTGGCCTGGGACGAGGCGCAGGGCTTTATGCTGCTGACCGATCTGGGCCCAGACACCATGATGGCGCAAATCCAGCCCGATGCGCCGCAGGCCAACCTGCCGCGCTATATGCAGGCCGTAGATGCCCTGCTGCAGTTACAAACCGCCTCCAAACCCGGTGTGCTGCCGCCGTATGACGCGGCCCTGCTGCAACGCGAACTGGCGCTGTTTCCCGACTGGTACGTTGCAAAGCACCGCGGCGTGCAGCTGAGCGCCAAGCAAAGCGAGACCTTGCAAAACGCCTTCCAACTGATCGTGCAGCGCAACCTGGCTGCCCCCAGCGTGTACGTGCACCGCGACTTTATGCCGCGCAACCTGATGGCCAGCGAACCCGCCCGGCTGGGCATACTGGACTTTCAAGACGCGGTGTACGGCCCCATCACCTACGACATCGCCTCGCTGATGCGCGACGCCTTTTTAACCTGGGACGAAAGTTTTGTATTAGATGTGACCATCCGCTACTGGGAAAAAGCCAGAAAGCTCGGCCTGATGGACTTTGATGGCTGGGCCGAAGACTTTGGCGCTTTTTACCGCGCGGTGGAATGGATGGGCCTGCAGCGCCACCTGAAAGTAGCCGGCATCTTTGCGCGGCTGACTTTGCGCGACGGCAAGCCCCAGTACCTGGCTGACGCACCGCGCTTTATCCACTACATTCGCACCACCGCCAACCGCTACCGCGAGCTGGGGCCGATGCTGAAAGTAATTGACGAGATCGAAGGCACCGAAAATACCACCGCGTGGTCTTTTGGCCGCATCTAGGCTTAAGTCAGAACCAGCTCCCCATGCCCCGTTTTTACACGCCGCAACCCCTCGCCACCGACCTGGAGCTGGCGCTGGACGCCGCCGCCGCACGCCACGTGCAGGTGCTGCGCATGCAACCCGGCGACGGCCTGACCTTGTTCAACGGCCAGGGTGGTGAATATGCGGCCCAAGTAACGCACATGGGCCGCAGCGAGGTGCGGGTAAAAGTGGGCCCGCACGATGCGCTAGAGCGCGAAGCGGACCGCCAAGTGCACATCGTCATCGGCATGCCCGCCAACGAGCGTATGGAGTGGCTGGTGGAAAAAGCCACTGAACTGGGCGCGGCCAGTATCCAGCCCCTGATGACCGAGCGCACCGTGCTGCGCCTGTCGGGCGAGCGGGCCGAGAAAAAAACAGCCCATTGGCAGGCCATTGCCGTAGCGGCGTGCGAGCAGTCGGGGCGCAACCGCGTACCCCTGGTGCACCCGATACAAAGTTTGTCGGCCTGGTTGGCTGCTGCCGCCAAACGCCCAGCGCAACCGGCGCTGCGCTGCGTCCTGTCAGTGCACAGCGCCAGCGTGTCGGCGCGGGCGTTTGCCCTACCGGGTGGCGATATTGAATGCATGGGCGGCCCAGAAGGCGGCCTAAGCCCCACCGAAGAAGCCGCCGCCATAGCCAGTGGCTATCTGCCGGTCGGCTTGGGCGCGCGCGTGTTACGCTCAGAAACGGCGCCCCTGGCGGCACTCAGTTTGTGGGCGCTGGCATTGGCATAACAGCAAATGCCCATAAATACGCTGGCCATGTCTACGCTGGTTATTTTTCAACCCTCCACACGATGGCCAATTCATGAATAAAAACCTCTGGTTGATGGTGCTCGCCCAAGGCCTGTTTATGACCAATAACGTGGTCTTTATCGCCATCAACGGCTTGGTGGGTTTGGCTTTGGCACCCTTGGGCTGGATGGCCACTCTGCCTGTCATGGGCTATGTGGTGGGCGCCGCGCTGTCCACCGGCCTGGTGGCGCGCACGCAAGCCCGGCTGGGGCGCAAGCGCTCGTTTCAAATCGGCCTGCTGGTGGGCTTGGGCTCGGCGCTGCTGTGCTTTTATGCGGCCATCACGCGTAACTTTGCCCTGCTGTGCACCGCCACGGTGGTGGCGGGTTATTACAACGCCAACGCCTCGCTGTACCGCTTTGGCGCAGCCGAGCTGGCCAACCCGCTGGGCAAAGAAAAGGCCGTCTCTTGGGTGTTGGCGGGCGGGTTGATCGGCGCGATCATTGGCCCCAACCTGGCCGCTGCCACGCGCAGCCTGATGGGCGTGCCCTTTGCCGCCGCCTACCTGGCGCTGGCCGTGGTGGCGCTGCTGGGCTTGGCGGTGATGGCCTTTGTAGAGTTTCCGCCCATACCGGCCAAAACCGCAGCGGGCACCGGCAGGCCGTTGGCAGAAATCATGCGCCAGCCGGTGTTTGTTGTCGCGGCGGCGGCGGGTGCTTTGGGCTACGGCGTGATGAACCTGCTGATGGCCGCCACCCCGATTGCCATGCAGCAATGCGCCCTGCCCTTTAGCGACGCGGCTTTTGTGCTGCAATGGCATGTGATCGGCATGTTTGCGCCGGGCTTTTTCACAGGGCACCTCATCAAGCGCTTTGGCCCCCTGCCCATCATGGGCGTGGGGGTATTGCTAAACTTTATCTGCATCATCATCGCCCTGTCCGGCGTTGCGCTGCACCAGTTTTTGCTGGCGCTGTTTTTGCTCGGTATTGGCTGGAACTTTTTGTTCACCGGCGCTACCACTTTAGCGCTGCAAGCCTACTCCCCTGTAGAAAAAGACAAGGCCCAGGGCGCGTTGAACTTTTTTGTCTTCGCAACGCTGGCCTTGTCCTCGTTTTCGTCGGGTGCGCTGGTGACCACCAAGGGCTGGACGCTACTGAACTACGGCTCACTGTTGCCTGTAGCCGTCACCGGTGTGGCATTGTTGTGGCTTGCGCTGCGCCCCAAAGCGGTTCACAATGTTTAAGGCATTAGTTCGCGCATTGGCGCACCGAAACTACTTACCATCGATTGGCAAGTAGTTTTTTATTTCTTTTTTTGGAGCACATCATGGGCTTATTAGATTCAGTTTTGGGCGCGGCACTGGGCGGCGGGCAGCAGCAGGGCGGCGGTTTGGGTGGCATGTTGGGCTCCCTGCTCGGTGGCGGTGGCCAGCAAGGCCAGCAGGGCGGCGGGCTCAATGCCCAGCTCATCAATGCCGCTATCGGCATGCTGTCCAACGACGGTGGACAAGGTGGCTTGGGCGGCTTGGCTGCCAAGTTCCAGCAAGCTGGTTTGGGCGACGCCATGGGCTCATGGATTGGCACCGGAGAGAACCAACCCGTCAGCGGGGACCAATTGTCCAACGCCCTGGGTAGCGACGCCATCAGCGACATCGCCTCCAAGCTGGGCATGAGCAACGGCGACGCCGCCGGTCAGCTCAGCCAGATTTTGCCCGGCCTGATCAACCACCTTACCCCCGCAGGCCAAGCCCCTGACGGTGGCTTGGGCAGCTCCGGTGACCTGATGGGTATGCTCGGCGGTTTACTTCAAAAAAGATAGCAGCTTGTGCTATGCTCTATTGGGCTAATGGCCCATTTGGCATATAAATAGCGCAAAGCATCAGTTTCGCAGCGTTGCCAGCCAGCTGCGGATGAGCGTTAACACCTCGTCGCGCTCGGGGTCGTTCAAAATCTCGTGGTACATCGCTTCGAAGCATTGCACGTGGCCCCATTTTCTGGGCGCGTTTTGTGCAAAGGCCAGGCTGCCTGCCGGGTTGACCAGGCGGTCTTGGCCGGCAAAGATCAACAAGGTGGGGGTAGCCAGCTGCGGCGCTGATGCCACGCAGGCAGCGCCTTGCGTGGCAATCCATTGGGCCAAGCGGGTGCTGATGCGGTTATGCACCAGAGGGTCGTCTTGGTAGGCTTTTACTACCGCAGCGTCCCGGCACAGGTACTGCTGGTCCAAGCCGTTGCCCACGCGCAGGTTGGGGGCAATGCGCGGCAAAATGGTCAACATCCATTTCTGTGCGGCGCTCATCCCCGCATCAAACGCGGGGGAACTTAGTATCAGCCCCTCGACGCGGCGAACTTTGCGCAGCACAAACTGCGCCGCCACGACGCCACCCATGCTGTGGCCCAGCAAAATCAGGGGTTCTTCGGGGCCCATCAGGCGGCGCGTGCTGTCCACCACGTCGGCCAAGTCGTCCAGCAAACGCATGTCGTGCGGCAGGCCGCCGCGCGGGCCACTTGACTGGCCGTGGCCCACTTGGTCGTAGCTGCGCACGGTGTATCCCCATTGGTTCATGTCGTCGGCTACCTGTTCGTAGCGGGCAGCATGTTCACCCAGGCCATGCACGATCAGCACCGTGCCGCGGGGGCTGTCGTCGTCTAAACCGTTATCGGTAAATGGCCAGTCTTGTACGGCAATGTTTTCGCCGTCGCTGGCAGTAAGGGGCGAAAGGTAGGAGTCGCTCATGCGTTATTTATATGCGATGAATTGGGTGGGGCGTGTCACGGATGCGCGGCAATTACGCTGGCCACGGCGGCGGTGAGTTTTTTGGCGTAGTCGATGTGCAAAAACTCGTTCGGCCCGTGCGCGTTGCTCTTGGGGCCCAGCACCCCGCAGACCATCATTTGCGCCTTGGGAAAGCCTTTGGACAGCATGTTCATCAGCGGAATGGTGCCGCCCTGGCCAATATAGCCACAGGGCGCACCGTACTGGGCCTGGCTAGCAGCGTTCAGCGCCGCGTCAAACCACGGCGCGGTGCTGGGCGCGTTCCAGCCAGTAGCGCCGCCTGCCGATTCAAAAGTAACCTTGGCTTGGTATGGCGCATTGTCTTCCAACAGTGCTTTCATCTGTTGCACGGCTTGGGCTGCCTCTACCAAAGGCGGCAGGCGCAGCGAGAGTTTGAAGGCAGTGTAGGGCCGCAGCACATTGCCGGCGTCTTTCAGAGCCGGGAAGCCCTCCGCTCCCGTCACGCTCAGCGTGGGTGCCCACGTGCGGTTGAGCAAGGCCTGCAGCGGGTCGGTGGTGGTGGGCAAGGCGAATGCCGTAGAGCCACCGCAGTCGTAGTGCGCCCAGGGAAAGCGTTTGTAGATCTCGTCACCCAGAATCTGCGCTGTGGCTTTGGCCTGCAGCAAACGGTCGGCAGGCACCTCGCAATGGAAGCTGGCGGGCAGCAAGCGGCCGGTGGCGCTGTCTTCCAGCCGGTCCAGCACCTGGCGCATGATGCGAAAGCTCGACGGCACCAAGCCGCTGGCGTCGCCCGAGTGCACGCCTTCGGTCAAAATTTCCACCTTCAGCACGCCGCTGGCCATACCGCGCAGGCTGGTGGTCATCCACAGCTGGTCGTAGTTACCAGCGCCAGAGTCCAGGCACACGACCAAAGATACGTCGCCCATGCGCGCCTTGAGTGCATCCACATACGGCAGCAGGTCGTACGAGCCAGATTCTTCGCAGGTCTCGATCAAGCCGACGATGCGTGGGTGCGGCGCGTTTTGCGCCTTCAGCGCCTGCACAGCGGCGATGGCCGCGTACACCGCGTAGCCGTCGTCGGCGCCGCCACGGCCATACAGGCGCGCGGCGCCGTCTTTGCCTGTCTCTAGTTTGGCCGTCCACGGGCCAAGGTCACTGCGCCAGCCGCTGAATTCAGGTTGTTTGTCCAGGTGGCCGTACATCAAAACGGTTTGTACAGACGTACTTTGGTGCGCCGCAATTTCAAAAAACAGCACCGGCGTACGCGGTGTGCCATCGGGTTTGTTCAGGCGCAGCACCTCCAGCCGTAAGCCGGGCACCTTTTGCGCGGCCACCCAGTCAGCCGCCTGGCGCATGACCGTGTCAATATGGCCATTGGCCGCCCAGTTGGCGTCAAAGCCGGGGGACTTGGCCGGAATGGCAATGTAGTCGGCCAGCCGCTGGGTAATGTCGCCGTCCCACGCCTGGGTGACAAACGCCAGCGCATCGGCGGTATTGAGAGCGTGGGCGGGGATACGAGCGTTCATGGTGGAAAAGCCTTAGTCCTTGGGCGTTGATCTTGGTACGTGCGCTGCGCGACACCCGCATGGTACCGGTTTTTCTGTCAGCCGCCCAGACGGACAATCCACCAAACGCAGGCCGCACACACGGCCAGTACGCCAGCCGCTACCCCGCGCGAGGCCGCATCGTCGCGGGAAGGCTGCACTGGCAACAGCAACTGCTTGTCGCCATCCAACATGGGGCGAATCAGATTGTCCTTTTTCTTGTACAGATAAAACAGGATGGCAGCAATATGCAGCACGATAAGGGCAATTAGCACCTTGCTGCCCACCTCTTTGTGGTACCACGTGGCCTGCCCTACCCGGGCGTTAGACACCAATTTGGCCAACGGCCCCTGAAACGCAATATCGTCGTCGCTGAACAAACCACTGGCTACCTGCATCAGCAAAAAGCCCAACAGCGCAAACACCGAACCCGCGCCCAGTGGGTTGTGCCCCACCGAATGCTCGGGCACGCCCCGGCCTTTAAGGTAGGCCATCACCGTAGAAGGCGCATAGATAAAACTGGCAAAGCGTGACCAGCGCCCACCGACAAAACCCCAAACAATGCGAAACAGCAGCAAGGTAAGTACAGCGTAGCCAAAGCGAAAATGCCACGGCATCCAGTTGCCACCCAGATTAACGGTGATAAGCAGCCCTACGACGCACAGCAACAAGCTCCAATGGAAAATGCGGGTAGGCAAGTCCCACACGCGGGTGGCGTGAAAGCCGGGAGTAGCTGGGGTAGGTGGCATGGCGGCTCCGCTTGGGGAAAGGATGGGGTGAATGGCTATCGGTATCAGGCTGGCATTCATTGTGCGCGAGAAAAGAGCACAACGCTATGCCTGGAAAACTGTCACGGAAATGAGTTGCCAGCCGCCGCCTCAATGCACTGTGCTCCAAACAAACCCTAATACGAATGTCTCATTGGGCCGGAACTTTTAAACTAGCTTGCGCTCTAGCGTTCTAGGAGTCTGGGCGGCAGAAGCCAGCACAACCGAGTCCACCAGCGGTGAGGGTAGAGCGTTATAGATAGATGACTGCAAGCTACATCGCCTACCACC
>JAYUHM010000103.1:0-33663 GCA_043766985.1 Polaromonas sp. | reverse complement strand
GCATGGTAAAGCGGCCAACCGAGTCAGGTGGGGAACCAAGCAGCTCTAACTGTAGAGCCAGTGCCGGGGTCAAGGCTCGTCAACCTCTTCTTTTGCATTGCTCGTTCGTGGCGGTGCTTGTCAAAATGACCACTGCCAGCCCCTCTGCGTCTCCCGCCTCACCGCCCCCTGCACCACGCTTCGTCACCGGCTCGTTGATGCGCCACATCGTCGTCATGGCGGGCACGGGCGCCATAGGCTTGGTGGCCATTTTTGCGGTTGATTTGATCAGCCTGCTGTATATCTCCATGCTGGGCGAACAGGCCGTGGCTGCGGCTGTGGGCTTTGCTGGGGTGGTAGGGTTTTTTCACCTGTCGGTGTTCATCGGCGTGGTGATTGGCGTGTCGGCGGTAGTGTCGCGCACCATTGGGGCCCGGCGCATGGACGAGGCGCGTGCTCTGGCCACGTCCAGCCTGGTGATTGCAGCGGCTGTGGGCTTGTTGATGTCAGCCACGAGCATGGTTTTCCTGGAACCTATCCTGCACCTACTGGGCGCGCGCGACAAGGTGCTGGTATTGGCGCAGCGGTTTTTAATGATCACTTTGCCGTCCATGTTTATGCTGTGCGCGGGCATGGCCTGTGCGGCGCTGCTGCGGTCGGTGGGGGACGCGCGCCGCGCGATGTGGGTAACGCTGTTTCCGGCGGTGGTCACCGCCGCGCTAGACCCCTTGTTTATTTTTGGCCTGGGCTTGGGCTTGGACGGCGCCGCCATCGTGCTGGTGATCGCGCGCGTGGTGCTGCTGGGCGTAGGCTTGTACGGTGCCGCGCGCGTGCGCAAACTGCTGGCCCCCATGCAGTGGGGCCGCCTGCAGGCAGATGCACGCACCTTGGTGGCCGTGGCGGGGCCTGCCGTGTTGACCAACCTGGCCACCCCAGTGGGCGCAGCTTTTGTTACCCACAGTGTGGCGCAGTTTGGCGCGTCGGCAGTGGCGGGGCAGGCCACTATCGACCGTTTAACGCCAGTCGCCTTTGGCCTCATTTACTCACTCAGTGGTGCCATTGGCCCCGTACTGTCGCAAAACCTGGGGGCGCAGCAGTTTGACCGGGTACGTGCCGGTCTGCGGGCCAGCGTGTGGTTTATGGTGGCCTCGGTGGCCCTCGCCTGGCTGCTGCTGGCTGTGCTGCAAGGGCCGTTGATTCAACTGTTCTCACTACAAGGCCAGGGAGCCGACATGCTGCATGCGTTTTGCACTTGGATTGCGGCCAGCTTTTTCTTTATGGGCGCCTTGTTTGTAGCCAACACGGCCTTCAACAATTTAGGCCATCCCCTGTGGTCCACCGGCTTTAACTGGGCCCGCGCAACCCTGGGCACCATACCTTTTGCCTGGTGGGGCGCACACTACGGCCCGGTACAGGTACTGGCGGGCCAAGCAGCCGGGGCGGCGCTGTTTGGTAGCTTGGCTTTGCTAACGGCTTTTCGGCTGACGGCGCGAATCAAGTAGCGCTAGCAAAGCCAGCGGCGGGACAAGGTTCGTCAGCCTCTTCTTTTGCATCGGTTGTTCGCAGCGGTAAAGCCTTCCGCCACCCGACTGGACTGCCTGCGCCCACACTGCCGCAGCGGATGACCTAGCAGAGAATGTCTGATTGTGATAGGATTAAATCCTATTCCACGGAGATCAAAATGCGCAGCACCCAGCAAATGAGCATTACCCTACCTAACGAGATGGCTGCATTGGTCAAAGAAAAGGTTAGCCTTGGGGAGTACGCCAGTGAGAGCGAGGTGGTGCGCGATGGTCTGCGCACCTTGCTAGCCCGTGACCGGGCGGTTGAGCACTGGTTGCAGGGTAGCGTCGCTAACGCGTATGACGCGATGCAGCTTGCACCCGCACGCGCGCTCAGCGCGGCCCAGGTGCGCGCGAAAATGAAAACAGTGCATACACAGGCGCTAAAAACAAGCACTAAAGTAACGGCCTGATGGAGTATCGCGTCGCCTTTGCACCAGAGGCGCAAGACCAGCTCGCTGAACTTTACCAGTTTATCGCCCACGCCAACGCGCCTGTAGTAGCCGAGCGCTACGTGGACGCCATCATCACTTATTGCGAGAGCCTGGCTATCTCACCGCACCGTGGTACGCAGCGCGACGACATCCGGCCAAGCCTGCGCATCACGCACTACAAAAAAAGCGCCATCGTTGCCTTTACCGTCATAGGGCTACAGGTCACCGTACTAGGCGTGTATTACGGTGGACAGGATTACGAAACAGCTTTGCGGTAAGACGACACATACCGAGACTGGAACGCGTGTATGCGGAGCTATTGCATGGCTGCAAGAGCCGTTGATTCAACTGTTCTGGCTGCAAGGCCAGTGGGCCGACATGCTGCATGCGTTTTGCAGCTGGATTGCCGCCAGCTTTTTCTTCGTGGGCGCCTTGTTTGTAGCCAACACCGCCTTCAACAATTTAGGCCACCCCCTGTGGTCCACCGGTTTTAACTGGGCGCGCGCCACCCTGGGCACCATACCGTTTGCCTGGTGGGGTGCCCACTACGGCCCCGTACAGGTGCTGGCCGGGCAAGCTGCAGGCGCCGCGCTGTTTGGCAGCCTGGCTTTGGCAACGGCTTTTCGGCTGACGGCGCGGATCAAGTAGCGCGAACTGTAGATCCGGTGCCGGGTTCAAGGCACGTCAGCCTCTTCTTTTGCATCGCCCGGTCGTGGCGGTGCCTTTAACCCAAACCATTTCAGCCTTGATTAGCCGCTGTGTACCAAGTACCACGGCCTGTGCCGTGCTGTAGCAAGTGGCCGTCTTTCACCAATTTAGCCAAATGCAATTTGATGGTGGCACGCTTGGCTTGGGTCTGCGCCTGTGCTTGCACCGTAGTGAGCCTTCCGTGCTGTCTTGCCAGCGTGATGAGTTCTGCAGACAGTTTGGGCAGCAGGGAAATCATCACCTCTTCGCGCTCTATCTTTTCGCCCAAGCGCTTGACCTGTGAGCAGAGGGAGTTTAGAAAAAACACCACCCATGGTTGCCAATTAGGCGATTCCGTTCTGATGGTGCCCTGCGTTTGGCGCAAGGCCATGTAATAGCCTTGCTTGTTTTGCTCAATGATGCTTTCTAATGAGCTGTAGGGCACGTAGGCGTAGCCCAGTTGCAGCATCAGCTGCGTGGTGAGAATTCTGGACAGCCTGCCGTTGCCGTCCTGGAAGGGGTGAATTTCTAAAAACACCACGGTAAATATCGCCACGATCAACAGTGGGTGCTGCGTTTTGTTATCGCGGGCGTAGCGCACCCAGTCAATCAGCTCTTGCATCAAGCGCGGCGTGTCAAACGGCGAAGCGGTGTCAAAGATCACCGCCACTTGCTGGCCTTGGGCATCGAACGCGGCCACGCTGTTAGAGACGGTTTTGTATTTGCCTCTATGGTGCGTGTCTTTGGTGCTGTGGGCCAACAGGTCGCGGTGCAGCTGCTGGATATGGTTTTCGTTAAACGCAATGTTGTCCCACGAGGCAAACAACAGCTCCATCACCTGGGCATAGCCCGCCACCTCCTGTTCATCACGGGTATTGAACTGCTTGATTTTGAGCTTGCCCAGCAGCGCATCCACCTCGGCATTGGTCAGCTTGCTGCCCTCTATGCGCGTAGACGAGGCCACGCTCTCCACCGTAGCCACATGGCGCAGCGCCAGCAGCCGCTCAGGCGCCAGCGACCCCAACGCCCGCCAAGCCCCCTTGAACTCGTCAATTTGGGCAATGAGGGCTAGTATTTCGGGGGTGATGACGATATTGTCGGTGCGCAGCATAGCCGTAAATATAGCCATAAATAGCCATAAAACAAGCTAATGCGGTACGGATTTACTGCCCGATGCCGTCTTTGCATGAGAAAGCACTGAATAAAATATGCCTTTACCGTGCTTTGGAAGTAATCGCTATGCCTTTAACACTTGAAAAGCAGCTCGCAGTCAATGTGCCAGTCAAGCAGGAAGAAAACGAGCATGCCGTCGTAGCAGCGTCCGCCGCATCGCTAGATCATTATCAAAAAACAGGTCTGCACACCACCCTAGACGAACTGAAAGAGTGGGCTCGAACTGTACGCAAAGATCGCCGAGTAAAAATGCCGTTATGCCACCGGTAAGACTATGCTAGACGTTAACGGCATCCCGCTCAATATAAGGGCGCAGCTCTTTGCGCAATGCTCTTTCGGCGACTAGCTTCTGTTTATATAAAGTAAAGCACAAAAAGCCATCAAATCTGCAGTATGCAGATTTGATAATTTGGCAATTGCATTCATTCAATGCGTCGAGAAAGCGAAGGATATTTGAATGCGACGTACTATTTCTCAAAAATTCAGCAACCGAATGCAACGCATATAACTTCGTTGACAATCAAGAGGGAACAAACGACAATACAAGCATGGCGCTGTAAAGCTAACCATGCATGTATGTGTCGTTTAACTCATCTTAAACTCAGATACTTGCTAAGCAATTTGAACTCCTTTATGCGCATCATTGCCTGCGCGTAGCATCCCTTGCTGGGGGGATTCATTTGCTAACGGCATTTGCCGTAAAGAGGCCCGCTGACGCGTCAACGTCATGTGGGCTTTTTTCTGCCAGCGACCAACCATTAACCCGATCGCTTTTAAATTTATCAGATCGACTTAGTATGGTGCTAACAGCAGTTAGCTTATCCACAGCCGTTAATTCAATTCCAGCTGCTTCTAGCTGCGTAACCAAGCTGCTCGTTGGAGTTGCTCCACTCATTTTGATAATACTCATACAAGTATTCAAAATTCGAGCCTTCTTTGAATTCTCTCGAGGTGTGCGAAAAACATTATCGACAAGCGTCTTCTCCGTAGGCTGTACGTAAGTCAATGTAGATGAGGCAGATTGATTTTGCTTAAATAGCCTCCTACCAAGATCTATGAATTGACGCAACTCATTTTGTCGTTTCTGCAATGCCGAAATTTGATCGCCAATGCTTGCCAATTCTGACTCGGCTTCAATATAGATGTTTTTTGCTGCTTCCATGCCTTATTATGGCATGGCAAAATAAAAAAAGCAATGGCGACGACATTTTTTTTCACATTTTCGTCAACATCTGCATTAGCGCAAAATAAAATTAATTCTAAATTATTAGAAAAATTCTTTAATATAGGCAATAAAAACTAAAATTTTATAGGTGAAAACTATATTTTTGGCATGCAGCATAGCCATAGATTCAGCAGAAAATAACCATAGAGCAAATAGCAACATCTTGCCGATACGTAATTGTTGCGCGATAACACCTCAACTAACCAGTAGTCATAGCAGCATGAAAGTCCGAGCTAACCGCCAGTTATACCTAGCTCAGGCTATGACCAAACTGGTGCTGTTTTTGCGTCAAAGGTGTTTACTTTGCATTTGAATTTGTGCTGAATGCTCTCAATCCACTTTTCATCAGCTTCCGAGTAAACGCCGATGTATACACTTCTTAGGCAATCGTTAGACTTTTCGCCAAAGTTTGAATCTCTGTTTATGGCATCAATGATATGGTCATCGTACTGCCCAAAGCTAAAACCAAAGGTAATTAGTGAACCTGTTGTTTGTGCAAGTCTGTCATAGCAGTGCGCCAAATACTTGTTATGTGTAATGTGCTCCAGCTTCTCCGCTCCATTTCCTGCCGTGACGAAAACTGGATACTCGCTTCGATTGATTCTGGCCCTTATATGGTCAACGATAAAAATGCCATCTTTGTATTCTTCTTTAATTATTTCAGCGCCTGTATCGAACAAAGGAAGGGCACCGTGGAGGTAAAACGTGTTCTGATCGGTTGAGTTTCTACCCCAACGCAGCTCGGAGAGCTCAGGTTCGATACCATTTTTTTTGTTACTAGGCGCAATTACGTCGCGACCAAACCCGTCACAGTGATTTGCTATGTTGTTTCGCAACAAGACCCAGTAAAGAAGAACATCGTAATTGGTCGTGAATATCTGCCCCCCGTTATCGAGAAACTCAGACAAAAATTTTGCGCAACACGTACTTCTATCTTCTTCGATCTTGAAGACATGGTCAGGATGGAGAGATTTGATTGCGTCAATTAGACTTAACTTCAATTTATCGCTGGTTCCGTTGAACAAATTAATTAGCTTGCTGTCAGGTTCAAAAGCCTTAAGTAGTTCTACAAACGTCGCAAGTTGCTGCATGATCAACTCGAAATTTTTCGTTTTGATCGAACTAAACAACTTTGTTAGCACTACATCGTCAGATTCCTGAATAAACTTGTGTAATGCCGTGTAGGAAAAAATGGCGGGGTCGTAAGCCATGCTGAATCCATTACCGAGAAGGAGATGGTGCTTTCTCTTCTTTTCATGCAAATCACTAATCATCTGTTGGTAACTTTGCAAGGCCACTACTACTCCCCTTAAAGACTGAAATTGTTGGTGTTGTATAACTTTGAATCAGTTTACTGCACAAGACAATTTGCACATTTAGTTCATAAAATTACTACGTTATTTCTACCAATAACAAGAGCTTCATCACTTCGCTAGAAATGCCAATGCCCCCTGCCCCGCCGCTCTTCCCGTAGCCATCGCCGCAGTCAACAGATACCCACCTGTAGGTGCCTCCCAATCCAGCATTTCGCCTGCGCAAAACACGCCGGGTAGTTTGTTCAGCATGTACTGCGCGGTCATGGCTTCGAAGCGGACGCCGCCTGCTGTGCTGATGGCTTCGTCTATCGGGCGTGTTGCGGTGACGGTGATGGGTAATGACTTGATGGCGGTGGCTAGTTGCTTTGGGTCGTTCATCGCATCTTTGCTTAGCCGCTCGTACAAGATGTTGAGCTTGATGCCTTCCAGGTTTAAGCGGCTACTGAGGTGGCTGGACAGGGAGCGGGAGCCGCGGGGGTGGCTGACTTCGCGCAGGACTTTGGCGGCGTCCCATTGGGGCAATAAATCTAGGTGGACGGTGGCGCTGCCGGTGGCTGCTATGCGCTCGCGCAGGAGCTTGCTGGCGGCGTAGATGAGGCTGCCTTCTACGCCGGTTTGGGTGGCGACGAATTCGCCTTGGCGGTGGAAATCTGTGCCGGGTACGGCGATAGCCACAGTTTTGAAGGGCTGGCCTGCGTATTTGCTACTGAAATGGGTTGACCAACCGGGTTTGCCGTTGGCGGCTACGTCGAAGCCGCAGTTGGCGGGTTGCAGGTCGGCTATGTCTACGCCTTTGGCGCGCAGCCAGGGCACCCACGCGCCGTCGGAGCCCAGGCGTTGCCAGCTTGCACCGCCTAGCGCCAGCACGGTGGCTTTGGCTTGCACGGTGATGTGCTCGGGCGCTGCGTCTGCTGACGTGCGTTTTTCAAACGCCAGGTCGCCGTCGTCTGCCCAGCCCGTCCACCGGTGCCGCATATGAAACTGCACGCCCTTGCTACGCAGGCGCTGCAGCCAGGCGCGCAGCAGCGGGGCGGCTTTCATGTCGGTGGGGAAGATGCGGCCTGAAGTGCCGACGAAGGTGTCGATACCCAAGCCCTTGCACCATGCTCCTATTTCAATAGCTGGTTGTGCTATTATTTGTTGGGCTAGCGGCTCTTTTCGTTCGTAATAACGGGTGACGAAGGTGTCTAGCGGTTCGCTATGCGTGAGGTTGAGCCCGCCGATGCCTGCCAGCAAAAACTTGCGGCCTGCGCTGGGCATGGCGTCAAACACGTGCACGGCTACACCCGCGTTGCTCAGCACTTCAGCGGCCATCAGGCCCGCGGGGCCTGCGCCGATGATGGCTACATTAACTTTCATACTGTCTTTCTGGGGGGAGTGGATGCGGGGCCTACAGCGCGACGACTTTGCCTTCGCCGGTGATAAAAGCCGCGCGAACGCTGGCGGGTGTGGCGGCTTGCCCAGGGGCAAGGTGGGTGGACTCTAGCACGGCCTGCGCGTAGCGTGCCAGTTGCGCCCGCAGATCGGCCTGCAGCTGGGGTGCGCTGGCGGATTTGTAGTCCAGCACCCACCAGGTTTGACTGGCTTGGTGGCGCACCACGCGGTCCAGGCGCAGCAGCTCGCCGCCGTGCACCAGCTCTACCTCGTTGGCTTGCCAGTCGATGACGGCGGCGTCCCACACCCAAGCGGCCTCGCCTTGGGTGATGCGGTGGGCCAGTGCCAAGGCCTGTGCTGACTGCGCGGCATCCAGCTGAAACTGCGCGCCTACGCTGCGCGCTGCGTGCGTTAAATCGTAGCCGGGTGTGTACAGCTCCAGCAGGCGGTGCATGGCCTGGCCGATGCGGGAAGCGGCGGTGTCCTCCAGCACAGCGGGCCTGTCAATCACTATTTTTTCAATAGCAGCTTGTGCTATATACCATTGGGCTAGTGGCATTTTCTTTAGGTAAAACGTCGGTTCGCCAGCCTGTGCAGACGCTTGCGCACTGGCGCTGCTTGCGTCCAAGCTGATGGTCTGCCTGTCGTGCACCACCGCGGCGTCCAGCGCCGCAAAGCGCTGCCAGGGGCTGGTAGGGTCGGGTGTGCGCACCTCGTGGGCCGACAGGGCCAGCGTGTGCTGGGCGCGGGTCATGGCCACGTACAGGGCGTTGGTTTCTTCGCGTGCTCTGGCCGCTTGCTCATGCGCTAGCGCGCTCTGCACGCAGGCGGGCGGTGCGGATTCGCTGGCTAAAAACGCGAAGGTGGTGGGCGCGGTTTGCTCGGCGGGCCAGTCGATCAGCACGTCCATGCTGCGGGCTTTTTCGGCCTGCGCGTTGGCGTCAAGCATGAGCACGGTGTGCGCCTCCAGGCCCTTGGCACCGTGCACGGTGAGCAGCTGCACGGCGCTGGGCTGTGCGTCGCCTTCGTGCGCCGCAGTGGGGCTGGCCGCAGGCGCGCGCACGGCGCCAGATTTGAGGGCGCGTACCCAGGCATAGGGGGTTAAAAAGCGCCCGCCGTCTACATCCAGCGCGGCGGCTAAGAGGGCTTGCAGGTTGGCGGCCACCGCGCTGCGCAGGGGGGCGGGCGCTGCGGCCATAAAGCGCTCGGCAACATTGGCATGCTGGTACACGGCAGCCAAGGCATCGTGCGGTGGCAGGGTGGCAAACCACAGCTGGCATTGCACCAGGCAAGCGTGCATTTTATCTATCAAATCTCCATCAAGCCCAATAGAGTAGGACATAAGCAGCTCTGTTTTTGATAGTGTTTGCCACCAGGTGCAGCGCTGCGCTTTGGCTACCTGGGCGATGGCTACCAGCTGGTCGTCACGCAAACCAAACAATGGCGACCTGAGCGCCCGGGCCAGTGCCAAGTCGTTGGTGGGCGAGACGATGGCGTCTACCAAGGCCACCACGTCTTGCACTTCGCAGTGCGCCATCAGCTGCGTTTTCTCGCTGATTTGCGATGCGATGCCCAGCGTGCGCAGGGCGTCCCGCATGCGCTGCAGGCGGTCGCGTTTGCGGGCCAGCACCA
Source organism: Polaromonas sp. (assembly GCA_043766985.1). GTDB lineage: Bacteria > Pseudomonadota > Gammaproteobacteria > Burkholderiales > Burkholderiaceae_C > JAAFIP01. The sequence goes on along the minus strand of JAYUHM010000103.1, from coordinate 24,281 downwards.
TCACCTCACCTGCGGGGGTGCCGCTGGCGATGTGCTGCGCCACCCAGTGGGCGGCCTGCTGGCATTCGCGGCTGCGGATGTGTTCTTCGGCTTCGTCGCGGGCGGTGGTAAGCGTGTCGCGCCATTCGGCGCTGGGCTCGTCAACGTCGGTAGCGTCGCGCTCTACCAGCGGCAGGCGCAGCACTTGGCCTTGCTCGGCTGACTCGGTGGTGTGGTGGCGGTAGCCGTCGTAGCCATCTTCGGCCGCGCCTTGCATGACGCCATTCACGGCAGCCAGCACGCCGCGCGCGTTGCGCCGTGTGTGGTCGCAGCTGAGCACCACGCCGTTCAACGCATCGCACACAAAGGCGCTGGCCGCTACAAACACCTGCGGCTCGGCGCGGCGAAAGCGGTAAATGCTTTGCTTGGGGTCGCCCACAATAAACACGCTGGGCGCGCTGGGGCCCGCTCCGGCATAGCTTGCAAGCCAAGCCTGTATAGCCTGCCATTGCAGCGGGTTGGTGTCTTGAAACTCGTCTATCAGCAAGTGGCGGGTTTGTGCGTCCAGGCGTTGCTGCACCCAGCCGCTCAGCACAGGGTCGCTCAGCAAATGCAGGGCCGAGCGCTCGACGTCGCCCATGTCTACCCAGGCGCGCTCGCGCTTGAGGGCGCTGTAGCAGGCGATGAGCGCGCGGGTGAGCTGGGCCATGCGGGTTTGGTGCAGCCAGGCGTCATGCTGCGCCTGCGCCGCATTGGTGCGCACGCACAGCTCTTGGGCGATGCGCACTTGGTCTATGCCAATGATTTTTTCGCTGAATTTACGCGGTTCATTTTTCTGCGTCAAGAGCGCGGCCATGGCAGCAGCGTAGTCTTGGCCGGTAATGGCTTTTTCTAACTCAACGCCTTTTTCGGCAAATGATTTTTGCGGCGCGCGCCCCAGCACTACGGCCGCGTCACTCAATTTTTGCAGCTGCAAGGGCTGCTGGCTGAACAGGTCAAACGGGCTGTCCAAGCCGTCAAACTCCGCGTACACCTGTGCAAACGGGCGAATGCTGCTGGCCACCGTGCCAGCTGCGTCGGCCAGTGCAAACTCTACCCGCTTGTCCAGCGCGCTGGCCAGGGCTTTGTCTACGTTAAAGCGGCCATGCGCGGCCACTGCCTGGTTGTAGACACTGCGCAGCGCGTCATCTGCCGCCAGCGCGGCGTAAAAGCGCCGCCACACCAGCCGGGTAGCCTCGCTGTCGTCCTCCAGCAGCTCGTATTGGGTGGGCAGGCCCAGCTGCTCCAGTGCGGCCAGGGGCGCGCTGCGCAAGAGCGCGGCAAACCAGCTGTGGAAGGTGCGTATCTGCACCGTCCGGCCAGACTCCAGCACGCTTTGGTATAGATTTGATAGCTGCTTGTGCAGTATTCCATTGGGCTGTAGGGCTATTTCCTTCGCTACACCGCGTGCCAGCAGCTCGTTGGCCAGGGTGGCCTCGTCGGCGGTGGCAAAGGCTTCCAGCCACTCTTGCAGGCGCTGGCGCATCTCGCCTGCGGCTTTTTTGGTGAAGGTGATGGCCAGGATTTGCTGGGGCGCCAGCGCGGCGGCCTCTGCGCTGTGCGATGCCGCCGTTTGGGCATTCAGCAGGGCACGCAAAATGCGCGACACCAGCATCCAGGTTTTGCCCGCGCCCGCGCAGGCTTGCACCACCACGTTGCGCTGGGGGTCGCAGGCCACGGCGTAGAAGGCCTCGCGCGTGCAGGGCTGGCCGCCCAGGGCGTAGGCGGCTTGGTCGTCTGTTGGCACGGTATTTATTGAGTTAGTGTGGGCTGTGGGCATCGTTTTACACAGTCCAAAAGTCTTTGCGGCACAGCCCGCGCGCGACGCAAAAGTCGCAGGCTTTACCTTCGCCCAAAGCGGGCATGGCATGGCCCGCGTGGATGCGCTGCACGTCTTGCGCAACGCCAGCCAGCACGGCATCGCGCGCGGCCATGATCTCGGGTTGCGGGGTGATTTTGCAGTCGCGCTCGGCCACGTTCACGTAGGCAGCGTGGATGTCGTCTTCGCCCAAGAGCGCGGCGTAGAAAGCCAGTTGCGTGTCTTCCATCGGGTTTTTTACCCGGTCTTTGCTGACTGTTGCGCTCTCGGTTTTGTAGTCCAGCACGTAGGCGGTGCCCATCTCGGGGCCACGGCTGAGGCGGTCTACGCGGTCCAGGCGGCCGTTCAGGGTAACGCCTGCATGCTCTAGCGTGCGCTCCAGCTCGGCTTGGTCAAACTGCCAGCCCTCGGCCTCGTGCTGCGCCAGCCAGGCCAGGTAGCTGCTGCGCACCTGCGGCCAAGCGGCGGCAAAGGGCACAAAGCCGCTATCAAGCATCTGCTGGTCGGCGGCGCATTGGTCGATCAGCGCTATGTCTGCAGCGTTGGATGGCGCACCCTCTGCCATGCTTTTTCGGCGCGTGTGAAAGTCGCTCAGCACGGCGTGCAGCCAGCTGCCAAAGTCGCGTTTGTCTACCTCGGCGTCCAGCTCGGGCGCCTCTTGCAGGCCGAGCAAGCGCAGGGCAAAAAACCGGTACGGGCAGGTGCGCAGGTCGCTGTAGCTGCTGGCCGACAGCCTGGTGACCGTCAAGCCCTGCGCCGTGGGCTGCGACCGCTGGGTGGGCTGGGCCGCCAGCTGCACCTGCTCGCGCGGGTCAAGGGCTTTGGCGGCGCTGTGGCCCTGCGCGGTTTGGCCTAGCTGCCAGCGCTGGAGCAGCGGGCTGGGCTGCAGGGCTTGCTCGCCCTCGGCGGCGCGCCACAGCACGTCTACCTGCGGTACCTGCATGGCGCACTGCCACACGGCCAGCTGCTCTGCGCCTAAGGCCTCGCGGCTGGGCAGGCCCAGGGCGGCGCGCTGCGCGCTGGTCCACGCGCCTTGCGGCTCGGGCGCGGCGGGCAGGCGCTGCTCGTCGGCCCCAGCTATCACAATAGCAGCAAAGGGTCTTGCCATTACTTGGGCTAGCGGCAGAATAACTACCTGTGCGGCGCTCGCAGCGTCGTCGGCACCGGGCTTAAAGCTGGCGCTTTCCAGACAGTCGTTGGCCCAGGCTGAAAACTCGGCCAAGGACAGGTTTTGTGCATAGCCCTCCAGCGCCTCGGGCTGCAGCAGGTGCAGCGCCTGCACGCAGTCGCGCCCGGCAGCGTCGGCCACCAGTGCGCCCCACTGGCCGGTGGTGCGCAGGGCCTGCTGCAGGCTGGCCAACCACTGGGCGATGGGGCGGCTGCGGCGCAGGCTGGCTAACACGGCGTCGACCGAGCTGCGTTCAGCGGGCGTTGCGGCCGGTTGACCTACAGCGCCCGGCTGCGCATGCACTATAAATTCAATAGCTGCTTGTGCCATGTTCTGTTGGGCTAGCGTGGCATTTTGCTTCCTAAAGCTGCGTTCCAGCGTGTCGACCTGGGCGCTGGGGGCGTTGGTGTGTTTTAGCCAGTCCAGCAGCGCGTCGTCCGCGCCCTCGCCGTTGGCTTGCCAGCGGGCGGCGCGCAGCAGCGCCATCACGCCGGCGGCAGAGCGGGTGGTGGACAGCTTCCAGCCGGTCTCGTCGGCCAGGGCCACGCCATGCAAATGCAGGGTGGCGCTGATGCGCCGGGCGCTTACCCTGTCCACCGCTGCCAGCGCTACCGGGCTATGGCCAAGGCCTAAGTGGCGCAGCACGCAGGCGGCGGCGCGGTCGGCTTCGTCGTGGGCGTTATCTGCGGCGTGCACCGCTATGTGGCTGGCATCAATAGCAGCGCCGTCTACGGAGCCAGCAGGCTGTGGCTGCCACTGCGCGGTACTGCTGATGGCTTGCCAATGGGCTGTCAGGGCCTGCGCCAGCGGGTTGGCCTGCAAGCCCTGCACCACCACCAGCGCGTCGAGGTCAGCGCGCAACGTGGGCTCAAACAGCGCGTCGCTGGCGTAGCCTGAGGCAACCGCCCATTCCAGCGCTATGCGGGCCACGGCGGCCTCGTATACCAGCGGGTTGGCCTCCAGGCCTTGCATTACCTGCACGCGGGCCTGCTCGGCCCATGCAGGGCGCTGCGCGGGCGGCACGGCGGCCACCACGGCGCCTAGCTGGTGCGCGGTGTCTACCAGCACACTGGCCAGCATGCCCTGCTTGGTGCCCAGGCCGGCGCGTTGCAGCCAGGTACTGGCGCGCAGGCTGTCTAGCCCCGCGTCAAAGCTGATGTCCAGCTCGTCCGGCACAAAGTGGCTGATGCGCTGGCTCCAGCTTTTGGTGGTTTCCAGCCTCGGGGCAAACCCGCTGGGCCAGTGCAGGCGGGCCGACGCACGCGCCACCGCCTGTAGCTGAAAAAACGGCAGCAACACCACCGTGCGCGCCGGGTGGGCCTGCAGGCGCTGCATGTGGCCGTGCACCTGCGCCCAAAGCATCTGCCAGGAGGCGGCGTGTAAAGGCAGGTTTGATTTGGTATTAACTATCTCTGTCATAGCGTTTTCAAGCAGCTTTCTTGCCGCTTGAAACCTTGCTTTCTGTCACAATGCCTATACTGTAGTCGTATCCAGGATCAATTCTGGGTAAGCGCACACGCAACTTTCAATCAAGGCAAGCACGGAGTATTTACCATGGCCAGCGAATTAATCAAACATGTATCTGACGCGTCATTTGAAGTGGACGTTTTGCAGTCCACCAAGCCCGTGCTGGTGGACTACTGGGCCGAATGGTGCGGCCCCTGCAAAATGATTGCGCCTATCCTGGACGAAATGGCCACCACCTATGGCGACAAGCTGCAAATCGCCAAAATGAACGTTGACGAAAACCGCAACATTCCCGGCAAATTCGGCATTCGCGGCATTCCTACCCTGATGATTTTTAAAGGTGGCCAGTTGGCTGCCACCAAAGTGGGCGCCATGAGCAAGTCACAGCTTGCAGCGTTTATTGACCAGCAACTGGTTTAAAGCTACCACGTGGCGCCAAAGCCACTGCTTGGCGCGGCACCGGGTTAAAAGGTGCGCGTAAGCTCTACCGTCAAGGCACTTGGCAGCTGCGCTGCCATCTCCTTGCGAGAGATGCGCGACTTGTTGTTGCCTGACCAGCCGGACAACTCAAACCCATGCCCCGCCTCGCCCACAATGATGGTGGGGAAACCTGGCGAGTGGCGCTCCAGTTCAGCTAACAAGGTGTCATAGCGGTTGTCTGCCAGCAGCTCTTCGCAGATGATCAAATGCGGCACCCGCTTCTCGCACATGCGCTCGGCCTCTCGCACATTGGGCGCTTGCTCGCAGTGCAGGCTAAGGCCTTTGCAAATGTCCAGCACTTGCCGGTAAAGGCCCACATCGGCAGAAAGAACCAAAATTTGATGGCCCGCAATGAAGTTGGAATTAACAGATCCAAAACTTTCACTGGCTGGGCTGGCGTCCATCTCCATGATGGTCATGCCCTCCAGGGCCACCACGGTGCGCGGAAACTCAATCGTCAGGCTGCGCTCATGCACGGTCTCGTCCATTTGCAGCCCCACGCCCATAGACAAGGCAGTTTGTTGCAGCAAATGCCAGGCAATCGACTGGTTGACGGTGGTTTTGTGGTCAATGTCCTCTTGGGTGCGAACGCCTTGCGCCGCCGTAAAGCTCAACAGGCCATGCTGCGGCCAGTTTTTCATGCTGCTGTTCATGCGCACGACGGTGCCAAACTCGGTTACCCAGTCTAGCGCGGCGCCAATCAGGCTCATCAGCAGCCCAGGGTCAACGACGATTTCTACGGGTTTGAACCGTGTGTTCACGATCAACCCAGCCGCTGAATGCTCGGCGCGCCGCTCGTCCAGCACCATTTGCGCCACCGTATGCAAGCCGAGCTTTTCGTGCGACTGGCGCACGCTGTTTTGTGCCAGGCGCGATATCTGCTGCAAAGACATGGCTTTACGGCGCAGCACATCCATCAGATGGTGGCTGCGGCCTAAAGCGGCCCCAGCCAGGCGCGGGTTGGCAGCCGTTTGCAAAACCAGCTCCATCGCCAGCGTAAGGGAGTGCGCAAACTCTTCGCCAATGGTGCCCACAATCTCGGGGTGCAAGCCCGGCACCACTGCGCCTTCCAATGGCGCAGGCCCAGTGGCCACAGCGGGCGGCTTGTCTGCCACGCCACTGCGACGAGAGGTGTCAAGGCGCGTTACCGCGCTCGCCAATGACTGAACGAAATTTTGCACTAATAATTGCCCTTATGTGGCGCCCTGCCTGATGCTAGTATATAGTTGCTTCAGCGCATCATACGAGCGCTATAATTAACTTGCAATCACACAAATGGGTGAATTGCCAAAAATCGTAAATACTCCACAGACTGCCCCATAAGGCAGCTCTTGGCAAACACACCCTGTGTTGCCCCTTCCCCACTACTTTTACTCTGACTGACGCGCTATGCATCTGAACGAACTCAAAGCCCTACACGTATCCGAAGTTCTCAAACAAGCTGAAGAGCTGGAAATTGAAAACACGGGCCGCATGCGCAAGCAGGAGCTGATGTTTGCCATTATCAAAAAACGTGCCCGCGCGGGTGAGCTGATTGTGGCTGACGGTGTGCTGGAAATCTTGCCCGACGGCTTTGGCTTTTTGCGCAGCCTGGACACCAGCTTTACCGCCAGCACCGACGACATCTACATCAGCCCCAGCCAAGTGCGCCGCTTTAACCTGCACACCGGCGACATGATCGAAGGCGAGGTACGCACCCCCAAAGACGGCGAGCGTTACTTTGCCCTGAACAAGCTGGACAAAGTGAACGGCGACTCCCCCGACAGTAACAAACACAAAGTGATGTTTGAAAACCTGACGCCGCTGTTCCCCAAAGAGCAAATGAAGCTCGAACGCGACGTCAAGACTGAAGAAAACATCACCGGGCGCGTGATCGATTTGATCGCCCCGATTGGCCGCGGCCAGCGCGCCTTGATCGTGGCCCCGCCCAAGAGCGGCAAAACCGTGATGATGCAGCACATTGCCCATGCCATCACCGCCAACCACCCCGACGTGCACATGATGGTGCTGCTGGTAGACGAGCGCCCCGAAGAAGTGACCGAGATGCAGCGCAGCGTGAAGGCCGAGGTCATCAGCTCCACCTTTGACGAACCCGCCGCGCGCCACGTGCATGTGGCCGAGATGGTGATCGAGCGCGCCAAGCGCTTGGTGGAACTGAAAAAAGATGTAGTGATTTTGCTGGACAGCATTACCCGCCTGGCCCGCGCCTACAACAACGTGATGCCCAGCAGCGGCAAAATCGGCACCGGCGGTATCGACACCAATGCCATGCAACGGCCCAAGCGCTTTTTTGGCGCGGCACGTAATGTAGAAGAAGGCGGCTCGCTGACCATCATCGCCACCGCCTTGGTAGACACCGGCAGCCGTATGGATGACGTGATTTTTGAAGAATTCAAAGGCACTGGCAACTCTGAGGTGCACCTGAGCCGCCGCCTCTACGAAAAGCGCGTGTTCCCAGCTATTGAGCTGAACAAATCTGGCACCCGCCGCGAAGAGCTTTTGTTGTCACCCGAAGTGCTGCAAAAAACCCGCATTCTGCGCCAGTTTATGTTCAACATGGACGAGATCGAGTCCATGGAACTCATGCTCAAGAACATGAAAGCCACCAAGAACAACTCCGAGTTCTTTGACATGATGCGTCGTGGCGGCTAAGCCCTAACCGACGCCCCCAGCCCGGTCAAAGCGCGCCAAAGCGGCGCGCGTATCTCACTTAGAAACCCGCAGCAGCTTACCTGCTGCGCCAGTGCCGTCTGTGAGCAAATAAATCCAGCCATCTGGCCCCACGCGCACATCGCGTATGCGCTCGTTGCGGGCCGCCAATAAGCGTTCGCGAAAAATCTCGGTTCTGCCGTCTGCGCCGCCCAGGACGACGCGCCACAATGCCGCGCCGGCCAGCGCACCCAAGAATACGTTGCCTTGGTACTCGGGAAACTTGTCGCCGGTGTAGAAAGCCATGCCGCTGGGCGCGATGGACGACTGCGCACCCCCAGTAAATGCACGTCCATCACGGGTGACCCAGTAGCCAACAGGTTGCACGGTGCCTGCCAATGCAGTGGGCGCCACCGGCGTGGTGGTGCCGTATTCTTGCGAATAGCTGGCCTTGGGCCAGCCGTAGTTGTTGCCCGCCAAACTCACATTCAGCTCATCGCCGCCTTGTGCGCCATGCTCGTTAACCCATAGCTCACCCGTGCCAGGGTGCAGCGCGGCGCCTTGGGGGTTGCGGTGGCCGTAGCTCCAAATGCTGGGCTGCGCGCCAGCGGCACCTGCAAAGCTGGGGTTACCCGGTGCAGGGGTACCGCTTGTGGTAATACGCATGACTTTGCCATGGCCACGGCTGAGGTCTTGCGCGTAGTCCCGCTCGCTGAACCGCTCACCCAAGGTTACAAACAAGTAGCCGCTTTTGTCGAATACCAGGCGCGAGCCGAAGTGCGCTTGGCTAACGACTTTGGGCAGTTGTTCAAAAATCACCGTCACGCTGCCCAGCGCTAACTTGCTGGTGTCGAGCACGCCACGCGCTACGGCTGTGTTGTTGGCGCCAGAGGCGGTAGCACCGGGCTGCGAGTAACTAAGGTAAATGCGCTGGTTGCTGGCAAACGCAGGGTCCAATGCTACATCCAGCAAGCCGCCCTGCCCCCGAAAATCTACCGCTGGAACGCCGCTGATGGCGGCAGACACCGTGCCCGACGCCGACACGATGCGCAGCGTGCCCGCACGTTCGGTCACCAGCATGCGGCCATCTGGCAAAAACGCCATGCCCCAGGGGTAGTTCAGCCCGGTGGACACCTCTGTCACGGTTAATGGACCAGAAGCTTGCGGTGCGGTACTTTGAGGTGGGCCAGACGGCGTGGTGGGTGGGCCTGTAGCGGCATCTGCACTTGCCGCACTAATGCTTGCGCCACCGCCGCCGCCGCCGCCGCCGCCACAGGCGACCACGATGAGGAGCAGTATCAGCGCAGGCACTACCCAGCGCTGAAACAGCGTGAACTCCTCGGAGCTGAAGCTTGGGGAGTGGTGAGCTAGTGGGGGGTGCAAGCGAACATGCTTTTTGTGCCGCATACAGCTACTCTAACGCCACGCGGCCGATGCGATGGCAACCCGCTGCAACGTTTTGCAAACAGTTGTGAGCGGTTGATGCGCGCTTAACGCAGAGTTAAGGCAAGCACAGTGTCTGCCCGCTGGAAAAGCGGTGCTGGTTTTGAGACACTGGATCTGTAAAAGCGATGCTTTGGGCCAATAGCTGCAGCGGCCCGCTGTAGTCCAAAGCGCTGAGTTCAGGCTCGGGAGTTAGCTCAGGGTAAATGGCGTCGCCGCAAATGGGCATGCCTAGCGAGAGCATGTGCACGCGCAGCTGGTGCCGCTTGCCAGTGACCGGGCGCAACTGGTAGCGGGCAAGCCCACCGCGCTGCTCCAGCAGCGCGATATGGGTCTCGGTGTTGGGCTCCCCCGCTACCTCTTGCATTTGCATAAATGAGGCTGCGTGCACCATGCGGCTGCGGTGCACATACGGAAACTGGATGTCCGCCCGGTAAGGCGCGATGGCCTCATAGCACTTGGCTACCGCCCGCTGGCGAAACAGCGCCGCGTAGGCATCCCGCGTGGCGGGCTGCACGCTGAACAGCACCAAACCCGCGGTGTCACGGTCTATGCGGTGGATAGGCACCAAGTCATTCAAACCGGTGCGCTTTTTCAAGCGCACCAGCAAGGTTTCTTGCACGTACCGCCCGGTCGGCGTGACGGGTAAAAAGTGCGGCTTGTCGGCCACCAATAAATGCGCGTCTTGGTAAAGAATGGTTTCGTCAAACGGTATGCGCGGCTCATCGGGCACATGCCGGTAGTAGTAAATACGCTGGCCAGCGCAGTACGGTGCGCTGGCCGCCAGTGCTTGGCCTGCCTCGTTCAGCACCAACCCGCTTTGCATACGCGTTAGCCAGCTCTGCCCGGGTGGTATATGCGCTGACAGCTCTAAAAATGAGAGCACGCTATCCAATTGTAAATTTTTGGGCAAGATGGGCAACACCATCACACTGGCGCTCACGCCATCCACGGTGGGAATTTTCTTCATGCGGTCAGTGAACCAAGACTTAGCCAGGGGCTAGCCGCACGCTAGGCGCTGCCATCGAGTTGCTTTGCACGTGCCAGGCGCCATGCGCCGTCGGGCTCACGCTTATACACATCTTCCACCGTCGTTGGGGTTTCGTGCAGATGCGTGTCCAGCGCAACGCGGTTGTCAAACACAAAGCATTCGCCCTGCCAATCTTTGTCGGCGTCTGGCATTTCTTTAAAGTAGTTCAAGATGCCGCCCTCCAGCTGCACCACGTCCAAGCCCAGGTCTTGCATCCACACGCTGGATTTTTCGCAGCGTATGCCGCCCGTGCAGTACATGGCCACTTTTTTATGCTCTGCTTTCCACTGCTCGGCATGGGCTTTCACATATTCTGGAAAGTCTCTAAAGTTCACCACGCCCGGGTCAATGGCGCCTTCAAATTTTCCCAGCCGGTATTCAAAGCTGTTGCGGTTGTCCAGCAGCACCACATCGGGTTGCTTGATCAGCTCTCGCCAAGCTTGCGGGCTGACGTTCGTGCGCACAATGTCGGCACTGCGGCCAGCGGCGTCCACCCCGTCAATGCCCAAGGGCACTATCTCTGCCTTGGCATGCACCTTCATGCGCTTAAAGGGCGGGGTTTCGCACTTGGTGCGCTTAAACACGGTGCCGTTAAAACTTGCGCCGAACGCTGCGTCGTTTTGCAAGACTTGCTCAAAATCGTCGAGTTGCTTGGCATCACCCGCCAGCATGCCATTGATGCCCTCATGGGCTACCAAAATGCTGCCTAGCAAATGCGCGGTAAGTTCCCGCAAACGTGTGACCACCGCGTCAACATCGGTGATCGCGGCAAATTTATAAAAAGCTATGTGGTAAATCATGTAAGGACTCGCAGACCCGATTATCGTTGTTCTGACAAACAACCCACGACCCACACCCCCCCCCGAGCCACCCAGACACGGCTTAGCCGAGCAACTGCAACGGCTGGTCTGGGTAGCCAAGCCTTTCGTCCACGCTGGAAGGGCTACTGCGCAGTGCTGGTGCGGCCATTACTAGCCGGAGGCGGCGTCTTCCAAACAGGGGTTTGACTTTCTATAATAGACGCCACAACACTAATTGGGGCGACTAAACCATGAATGAAGTCATTGCGGTAAATTACAACGCCTACCTGTTGGCGCTCTCATTTGCAGTGTCAGTGATCGGCAGTTTTGTGGGGCTGATGGCCTGCCGGCATATTGCCAGGGCAGATGGGAGCATCAATTGGTACAACGCCGGGTCTGCCGCGATTGCCATCGGGGGCGTGGGCGTATGGGCTATGCACTTTATCGGCATGCTGGCGTTAAAGGTGGACCTGGCCATGGGTTACGCCATGGTAGAAACTCTAACGTCCATGGTGATGGTCATCGCTGCCACGGCCTTCGCCTTGGCCTTTGTGGCCAAAGCACCTGGCTCACCCCTGCGTTTGGTAGCAGCAGGCACAGCGCTAGGCCTGGGTATCGGCGCCATGCACTACATAGGCATGCATGGCATGCGTTTTAACGGTATGTTCGCGTGGAATTGGACACTGGTAGCCGTGTCGGTGGGTATTGCCATCGTGGCGGCCACTGCGGCACTGTGGTTGGCCTTCCGCGCCAATGGCATCCACCTGCGCGTACTGGCAGCATTGATCATGGCGGCGGCAGTTTGCGCAATGCACTACACCGGTATCGCAGCAGCAGACATTATTTGCACCACCACCAACCGTTTGGCCATGCCCACGGGTTTTGCCATCGTTCCGGCGTCCCGACTGTTGTTTGTAGTGACTTTTGTCGCGGCCACTTTGATGTTGTTTATGTTGATCGACCAACTCCGCGCCGCGATGGACAAGCCCAGAACAGCACTGCAGCGCTAAAGGGTAAGTTGTTTTTGCAGCATGTGGCGCAGCGTTTTGCGCCCTATAAAAATACGGGATACCGTGTGAAGCTCTTGAGGATTGCCTGAAACGGAAAATGAGCCCTCCGTTCTCCCATCCGTTCGCCCATCCGCCAGTGCGCGCGGCAAAGTGCCATGGCGTGCGAGTGAAACGCCACTCTAGGTACTCACCAACGCCCGCATCCACTCCGGTAAAGCCACGGCTTTCTGCCGCTGAAAATCTACCCAAATCGTTGTTGCCCCGCCAGCGGCGCATATGACGCCCGGTTTATCGGCCCGCTCCATGGTGCCCCAGGTCTCAAACGTGGTGCGTCCAGGGTCGCTGGTGTACATTTTTACCAGCACGTCGCCGGGGTACACCAGCTGCTGGTAAAAATTGCAAAACGCGTTCACGATGACTGGGCCTTCGCCTTGCGGGTCTGGCACGGCGCCAATGCCGTACATCCAGTCGATGCGGATGGTTTCGAGGTAACGAAAATAGGTGCCGTTGTTCAAGTGGCCCATGGCGTCCATGTCGCCCCAACGGATGGGGATGCGCATCTCGAATACGAGTTTTTTCTTTTCAGGGATTTCTATTTTCATAATTTTGTTTCTTTGGGCGAGCCCTACACTTTAGCGGTGTGCCCGGATGCTGGCAAGAATACCGCAGGCAAACAGGAGACACGCCAATGCCTGCACACCGCTGGGCGCGTGGCCATCCCAGATAAACGAATACAGCAACGCAAAAATCGTTTCACTCACAATCAGCTGGCCGCACAAGCTGGCGCTCAAACGCTGGCTGGCAATGTTCCACAGGATGGTAGCTAACCAGGCCGACCCAACCCCAGTTGCTATGCATAAAATAGCAGCTTGTGCTATATCCTGTTGGGCTAGCAGCACTTTTATATCCGATCCAGCGACGAACCACAACACCAGTGCACCCAAACCCGTGGCTACCCCTAGCCAGTTAGCCCAGGTCGTGGCGTTGACTTCTGGATGTTTTTTAAGCCAAGCGGCGTTCATCAATCCAAAGGCTGTCCAAAACGCCATCGATACGACTGCAAATGCCACACCACGCCAAAAATGCATGCCCGTGGGGGCGCTTGCCGCGGTGCCATGCGTGGCCTGCACCATCAAGCCAAGGCCAGCTAAGGTCAGCATCAAACCGGGAACCAAGCCGGCCCAGCGCAGAGCGGCGGGTTTGCCCAAAATCATCATCCAAATCGGAATAGTGCCAATGATGAGGCTGGGCACCTCGGTACCTGCATCGGCAATCGCGTAGACCAACAACAGGTAGTAGCCGGTAAAGCCCAGCACGCTCATGCCCAAAGCTGCCAGCGCCTGTCGCGCGGTAGGCGGCGCCGTTTTACGCAGCACCAAGAGCATCACCACCGACAGTGCACCGTAGGACAAAAACCGCCCCGCCGTAAAGTCCACCGCCGTCAAACCGGTCACCATGCGCGGCGCTACAAACACCAACCCCCATAGGGCACCAGCGGCCAGGCCCGCCAAAATGCCCGTTAGCAATCGCCGCCCCGCAACGCTTTACACACCAAAACCATCGTCCGCTGCGATGATGGCGCCGTTCACAAAATGGCTTTGGTCGCTGCACAGCATGACCAGCAGCGCGTCCAGGTCTTCGGGCTTGCCCACGCGCTTGCGCGGCAGCATGTTGACCAGTTTTTGGCCTTGCTCGGTTTGCCAGTGGTGGTGGTTGATCTCGGTGTCGATATAGCCTGGGCAGATGGCGTTGACGTTGATGCCGTATTTGCCCCATTCACAGGCCATCGCCTTGGTCATATGCACTACAGCGGCTTTGCTCATGCAGTACACGCCAATTTGCGGCAGCACCTTCAGGCCCGCCATCGAGGCGATGTTGACAATGCGTCCGCCAGCAAAAGTGCCCGGCGCAGCGCCTTTGGCGCGCGCCAGCATGCGTTTGCCCACCTCTTGCGCTACGAAAAAAGCCCCTTTGGTGTTAGTGCCAAAAACGTAGTCATAGTCATCCTCGCTCACGTCCTGAATACGCTGGGTGGTAGACACGCCCGAGTTGTTGATGAGGATGTCGATGCTGCCCACCTCGGTCTCGGCATGGGCTACAGCGGCTTTGATGCTGGCCGTGTTGGTCACGTCCAACTGCACCGCGTGCGCTGCACCGCCCTCGGCCTCAATCTCATGGCACAGGTCTTTGAGCTTGTCTACCCGGCGGCTGGCCAGCACCACCGCGGCGCCAGCCTTTGCCAGTGTCTTGGCAAACTGTGCACCCAAACCACTGGAAGCGCCGGTGACCAAAGCCACGCGGCCAGAAAGATCCATTTCGTATGCCATTTAGAGAGTCCTCTTCAAATACAGTGTCTTCGGGACGCTGGTTTCATCGCCAGCGCCATTGCACCACCTAAAATAGGTGCAGTTACAGCCATTATCAGCGAGCACACAATGAACCAAGAAGAAATCTTAAACGCATACGGCCCGCGCGAGGCAATGGAATACGACGTCGTCGTTGTGGGTGGCGGCCCGGGCGGCCTGGCCACCGCCATCCATCTCAAGCAATTGGCAGCGCGCGGCGGCAAAGAGATCTCTGTGGTGGTGCTGGAAAAAGGCTCGGAGCCTGGGGCCCATATTTTGAGCGGTGCCATCATGGACCCGATTGCCCTGACCGAGCTATTGCCCAACTGGAAAGAACTGGGCGCCCCATTGAACCAACCCGTCACTGGGGACGCGATGGTGTTTTTGGGCGAAAAGTCCAGCTTTCGGGTACCCAATATGCTCCTGCCCGAATGCTTTGAAAACCACGGCAACTACATTGTCAGCTTGGGCAATGTCACGCGCTGGCTGGGCCAACAGGCCGAGAGTTTGGGTGTGGAAATTTTCCCTGGCTTTACTGCGGCCGAGGTTCTTTATAACGACGATGGTTCTGTCAAGGGTGTGGCCACGGGCAATATGGGCATCAGCAAAGAAGGCGAGCCCACGCCCGACTTTCAACTGGGCATGGAGCTGCATGGCAAATACACCATCTTTGCAGAGGGTGCGCGTGGCCATTTGGGCAAGCAACTGATTGCCAAATACCAGCTAGACGCAGGCAAAGACCCGCAAAGCTACGGCTTGGGCATCAAAGAAGTGTGGGAGATTGACCCGGCGCGCCACACCCCCGGCTTTGTCATGCACACCGCGGGCTGGCCGATGGACAACGCCACTTACGGCGGTGCGTTTTTGTACCACATGGAAGACAATAAAGTCTCGCTGGGTTTTATCACGGGTTTGGATTACAGCAACCCGTACCTAAGCCCGTTCGAGGAATTCCAGCGCTGGAAGACACACCCGAATATCCGTTGGTATCTGGAAGGCGACGCCTCCAAAGGTATTAAACCCGGCAAGCGCCTAGGCTATGGCGCACGTGCCATCACCGCTGGTGGCTTGATGAGCCTGCCCAAAACCGTGTTCCCCGGGGGCGCTTTGGTGGGCTGCGACGCAGGCTTCTTAAACGTGAGCCGCATCAAAGGCTCGCACGCGGCCATCAAAACCGGCATGTTGGCCGCGCAAGCGGCATATGACGCTATTGGCGCAGGCCGTGCTGGTGACGAACTGACGGCCTATCCCGAGGCGTTTAAGAAAAGCTGGCTGCATACCGAACTGCATAAGGCGCGCAACTTCAAATCCTGGTTCAAAAAAGGATTGGCGGTGGCCACCTTGATGAATGGCATCGAGCAATTTGCCCTGCGCGGTCACATCCCCTGGACGCTGCGCCGCAACAAACCCGACCACGCCTTCCTCAAACCGGCGCGGGAATGCCAGGAGATCAAGTACCCCAAGCCGGACGGTAAATTGACGTTTGACCGCTTGAGCAGCGTCTTCATCAGCAACACCAACCATGCTGAAAACCAGCCAGCGCACCTGACTTTGAGAGACGCCTCGGTGCCCGTCAATACTAACCTCATTACCTATGCCGGCCCCGAGGCACGCTATTGCCCCGCTGGCGTATATGAGTATGTGAAAAACGATGCAGGCCAAGACCGCTTGCAGATCAACGCCCAAAACTGCGTGCACTGTAAAACCTGCGACATCAAAGACCCGACCCAAAACATCGTGTGGGTAACACCAGAGGGTGGCGGTGGGCCGAATTACGCGGGCATGTAGCGCGGGGCAGTCCGTCTTCTTCCGTTCAATTCAGGCAGTTTCTCCAAATTTTGCGGTTATAGTTACAAAGATTACATATGCATTAAATTCATATAGCAGTCTAAATATATAAGCTTAATATGGGAAACCTATTGGTGAATTGGTCGTATGTCTATCGACGCAGATTGATTCTGGTATGGGTGCCCAGCATAGCGATAGCCCTAGTGGCCTTTGTTTGGCTGGGTTGGTATATTTTTCCTCCTGCACCCAACAAAATCACTATCACCTCGGGCGCAGCCGAAGGCATGTACCACCAGCATGCCAAGCGCTATGCTGAATTTTTCAGCAGCCACGGCCTGGAGGTCGAGGTGCTCACCTCTGCGGGATCGGCGCAAAACTTAGAGCGCCTGCGTGGCACGCAGCACCCCGCGCAAGTGGGTTTTGTGCAAGGTGGCTTTGGCCAGCTGGCGCGAGCCAAAACTGGCGAGAACCGCACGGGCATCCAAATTTTGGCAAATGTCGACATCGAGCCTATTTGGATTTTTTCACGCATCGCCAGCCTGGACTCACTACCCCAGCTGCAAGGTCTGCGCGTCTCGATTGGCGCAGACGGCAGCGGCAGCCGTGCAATGGCAGTGCAGTTGCTAGCCCAAGTACGCTTGGAACCCAAAGACCTGGTGCTCTCTGATGCCTCAGGCCCCGACGCTGCCAAAGCCTTGGAGGAAGGCAAGCTAGATGTCGCTATTTTTGTGGCGGCTGCAAAAGCCCCCATTGTCACAACCATGTTGCGCATCCCGGGTGTGCATTTGGCGCAGCTAAAGCACAGCACCGCACTGACCGAGCGGATGCCCTACTTGGCGCCACGCTTGGTGGCCCAAGGCATGCTGGACAACGCCACCGCGCCAACCAGGGACATGATGCTACTGACCACCCTGGCCAGCGTGGTGGTAAGCGAGAACCTGCACCCCGCGCTCAAGCGGCTGACCACGGCGGCCGCCATGGAAATCCACAGCGAAGCCACCGTACTGAGCCGGGCCGGTGAGTTTCCCAGCCTCAAGCAAGCCGACTTTCCCAGCGCGCCCGAAGCACGCCACACTTTGCTGCATGGCCTGCCGTGGATAGAACAAAAGCTGAGCCTGAATCAGGCCCAATGGTTCTGGCGCCTTGTATTCTTGGCTTTGCCCCTGGTGCTATTTGCCTGTCTGGTTTGCTATACCGTACCGGCCTATTTGCGTTGGATGCTGGAGAGCCATATCAATCGTTGGTACGGCGAGTTGAAATTTATTGAATATGATTTGGAGCAGGCCAAGCTGTCCGGTTTGGATTTCATGCGCTTTAGCACGCAGTTGCACGCCATTGAGAGCGCCTTGAACAGATTTGAGGCGCCGCAGGAGTTTATGCAGCGTCTTTATATGCTGCGCCAGCATATAAATTTTGTGCGCCAAAAGTTGTCTGCCCAACGTGGCCAATAAGCGGATGCGGATCACCCTATGAAGCTCATTCTTCTATTTCGCATGCGCTGGGCGCTGTTCTATCTGCCCGTCGTGATGTACGCTGCTATGGCTATGTGGTTTTGTACGGTCGTACTCCTGCCCCTGCCGCCATCCAGTTTTGTCATGGCCGTTGGCCTGCCACAAGGCAGCTATGCCAGCATCGCCAGCCGTTACCGCCAAGAATTGGAAGACCGCGGCATCAGTGTAGAGATCGTCACGACCGAGGGCGCTTCGGGCCCGTTAAATGGCCTGGCCGATCCCAAAAGCGAGGTGATGGCAGGCTTTGCCTCTGGCCTGTTTAACATGGGGAAATCAGACGGCGTAGCGGCTCTGGCGGCGATTGAGCGCCAGCCTGTGTGGATATTTACCCGCCTGGACACGGTCACCCAGCTCGCGCAACTCAAAGGCTTGCGCATTGGCACAGCCGGTCAGGGCAACCCGGGCTGGGCAGTTACACAACTGCTGCTAGCGCACGCCAGGCTAAGCACTTCCGATGTGGTGTTACGCGAGGCCAAGACTTATGCAGAAGCCGCCAACGACCTGATCGACGGCAAGGTGGATGTGGCCGTCATCGTTGCCAGTGGCGAAGCCGAGGCCATGCGCGCACTCAGCCGCAGCCCTGGCATACACATGGTGGGTCTTGAACGCATTTCAGCGCTGACGGCGCGCGAGCCACGGCTGAGGCCCTTCGTCTTGCCCCAAGGCGCCATAGAGCTGCGTGGTGATGTGCCTTCAAGCGACTTGACCCTGCTGGCCGCCAATTTGCACCTGCTGGTGCGCGACACCATGCACCCTGCACTGCAACGCGTATTACTCGACACCGCCCAGAAACTGCACGAAGCGCCAAGTTTTTTGCAGCACCAGGGTGAGTATCCCGCCACGTACGATGTCGACTATACCCTCTCGCCGGTAGCTCGCAAATGGGCGAACGGCGAGCGCCCGCTTATGGAGCGACTATTGCCCTACCAGAAGGCGCAATTGGCCGAGCTATTGTTGTACGCCATCTTGCCTATTTTGATCTTCACGTTTTTTATGCTCGCCTGGATTCCGAAATTTTTTGCCTGGAAAGTGAACGCCGTATTGCAAAACTACTACGGAGAACTAAAATTTCTGGAATCTGAAATTGTGCCTTCTGCCACCACCAGACCACTGGAGATGATGAAGCTGATGCAGCGCCTGGATGCCATCGAACTGCAAGTGGTCACAATGGAGCTACCCAACAAGTATGCTGACCGCTGGTATACCCTGCGCGAGCACTGCGCCCAGGCGCGCGAAAAACTCCTTAGTTATCGCGCACGGTAGGAATAGCCGGCACTAGAACATCTCCTCGTCGCAGGTTAGACTTCGCGCCATGGTCATCCCATCATTCACTCGCAGGCAAACACTCATGCTGACAGCGGCAGTGATCGTTGGCGTGGGCATAGTCATCTGGCTGCTTACGCGCTACATCAGCCCGGCGCCCCCTAGCAAAATTGAGATGTCCACTGGCGCAGTGGACGGTGCTTCACACCAGTTCGCACTGAAATACCAAGCCTATCTCAAAGCCAACCGCGTTACCCTGGAACTCAAACCTTCGACTGGTTCGGTACAAAACCTTGAGCGCCTGAATGCGGGCACCCCCATAGGTTTTGTGCAGGGCGGTTTGGGTATTTTGTCGATTGACCCGCAGAAATCTGACGAAGATACCCCGCTGCGCTCCCTGGGCGTGGTGGGTTACGAGCCGATTTGGTTGTTTGCCGCCTCTGGCGAGCTGGCCAAAACCTTAACCAAAGGACTGGGCGCTTTGGCCGGTAAAAACGTAGCCATCGGCGCCGAGGGGAGCGGTACCCGCAAAGTGGCGCTGGACCTGCTGCAAGGCTACGGTGTGACTACGGCTAATGCCAGCTTGGTTCCTGAAGGCGGTATGGCAGCGGCCACTGCTCTGTTGGCCAAAAAACTGGACGCCATCATCATCATTGGGGCGCCGCAAACGCCTGCCGTGCAGCTGCTGCTGGATAAGCCCGAAGTTACGCTGGTCTCGATTGAGCATGCGGAGGGCATCACCCGCAGGCTGCCTTACATGTCGCTGGTCACGCTGAAAGCGGGCTCAGTTAACCCACAACGCGATCTGCCGGCTCAGGACATTACCTTGCTGTCTACAACGGCCAATCTGGTCATCCGCGATGACTTGCACCCCGCCCTTGCCTACCTCTTGCTGGAGGCAGCCAGGGATGTGCACAAAGGCGCTACGCTGTTGAATAAGCCAGCAGAATTTCCCAACCCGCGCGGCACCGACTTTCCACTGGCCGATGAAGCCCAGCGTTATTACAAAGATGGCCGACCGTTCTTGCAGCGCTACTTGCCGTATTGGGCTGCTAACGCGTTGCAACGCCTGATTCTTATTTTGATTCCGCTACTGGCCATTGCCATCCCGGTATTGAAAGCCATTCCCAGTCTGCTAAATTTCAAAGAGAGAAATCGGCTGTACCGCCGCTATGGTGTTTTGCTCGATTTGGAGCGTGACTTGCGCGCACGCCAGCTTAGCGAAGCAGAAATCGGCGAGGCGTGGGCGAGGCTGGACAAGGTAGCGCACGACATCAGCGAGATGAAGTTTTCTCTCGATTTCGCAGACCGCATCTACACCCTGCGACAGCATGTCGACTATGTGCGCGCACAACTTCAAAAAGAGAAAGAAAGTTTAGGTAAAACATGAAAATCATCATCACCGGCGGTGCAGGCTTTTTAGGCGTTCGGCTAGCACGCACGCTTTTGGCAAAAGGCAGGTTGAGCCTGAGCGGACAGGCCGCGCAGCGCATCACGCGTATTACCTTGGCAGACCGCGCGCCACCACCGGTTGATCTGGCTGCCGACCCGCGCATAGAAGTGGTCACCGGCGACCTGAACGCCTTGTTGGCAGTGCCATCCGCGGAGCATTCGACTCCTAATTTAATAGCTTCCCGTGCTGATATCGCGTTGGTATTTCACTTGGCAGCTGCTGTCAGTGGTGAGTGCGAAGCGGATTTTGACCTGGGCATGCGTAGCAACTTTGCGGCCACCCAAGCGCTACTGGAGGCTTGTCGCGCCCTTAAGACGCAACCGATGGTGGTGTTTGCCAGCTCGCTGGCCGTGTTTGGCCAAACACCCCTGCTACCGCTGCCAGAATTGGTCACCGACACGACCCTGCCAACACCCCAGTCCAGCTACGGCATTCAAAAATTTATTGGTGAGCAAATGGTCGCAGACTTTGGGCGCAAAGGTTTTGTCCAAGCGCGTAATGTGCGCCTGATGACCGTGAGCGTGCGTCCAGGCAAGCCCAATGGTGCCGCGTCCAGCTTCTTCAGCGGCATGATCCGCGAGCCGTTGGCTGGCGTGGCGTCTGTCGTGCCCGTAGATGCCAACACACAAGTTGCGCTGTCGTCCCCTGGGCGCACCATCGAGGGCTTGGTGCGCGCCGCCGAGGCCAGCGGTAAAGACTGGGGACCACTGACGGCCATGAACCTGCCAGCCATGACGACCAGTGTTGGTGCAATGGCACTGGCCCTCAAGTCCATCGCCGGCAACACCCCACACGCCCTGCTGCAGTGGCAAATTGACCCTGCTATTGAGCGCATCGTAGCCACTTGGCCCACACGCGTCGCGTCCCCACGCGCTAACGCGCTGGGGCTTTATGCCGAAACCAGTTTTGAAGACGTGGTGCGCGCTTACATCAGCGAAAACCCCCACGCGGTTGCGGCGTAAACCGTGCATACCTGATCATCTTTTTTTATTCCATTCTTGGAGACGTTCGAATGAAACTCAACCGCCTATTTCTTGCAACCGCTCTAGCCCTTGGTTTTATCGCCAGCGCCGCAGCGCAAACCACCATGAAAATCAGCATTTCAGTGGCACAAAACTCGCACCAAGGTGTGGGCATTGACACTTTCGCCAAAGAGGTAGAAAAGCGTACACAAGGCCGCTACAAAATTCAAACCTTCTACTCAGGTTCATTGGGCGGCGAGCGTGAGTCAATCGAAGCCGTGCAATTGGGCACCCAGGAACTCACATTCACCTCCACCGGCCCAGTGCCCAACTTTGTACCTGAAGCGCGTATTTTGGACATTCCGTTCCTGTTTCGCGACAAGGCCCATGCACGGCACGTACTGGACGGCAACATTGGCCAAGACATGTTGACCAAGTTTGACGCCAAAGGTTTCAAAGCCTTGGCATGGGGTGAAAACGGTGTGCGCCACATGACCAACAGCAAGCGCGCAGTCAATTCACCTGACGACCTGAAGGGTCTGAAAATGCGCACGATGGAAAACCCAGTGCACGTGGCAGCCTACAAAGGTTTTGGCATTGTGCCTACGCCAATGGCATTCCCAGAAGTATTCACTGCGCTGCAACAAGGCACTGTGGATGGCCAGGAGAACCCGCTGTCGGTCATCATGGCTGCCAAGTTTGACCAGGTGCAAAAACACTTGTCCCTGACAGGCCACGTTTACTCACCCGCCATCTTTTTAATGAGCAAGGCTGCGTTTGACAAACTCTCAGCAGCCGACAAGACCGCATTTTTGGAGTCGGCCAAAGAGGCTGCCAAAGCCAACCGCGCCCGCGTGGACGAGGACGACGCCAAAGGCGTAGCTGAACTCAAAAGCAAAGGCATGAGCGTGGTTGAGAACGTGGACAAAGCCAAGTTTGTCGCCACCCTGGCGCCCGTTAACGCTGAGTTTGAAAAACAGTTCGGCAAAGACATGCTCGATAAAATTCGTGCCGTGAAGTAAGTTCGGCTAACCGTTCAGTGCATCTAACGCCCATTCCTGTATTGGAGTGGGCGTTTTCTTTATGAAGATTGCGACATCCTGTGAGAGACACCTTCCTTAAATTCGAGCGCTGGGTCAATAGCTTTTCGATCGTAGTGGCCTGTGCCATGCTGGTGATTGCTTCATGTTTAGGCATGTTTCAAATCATCACCCGCTTTGTTTTGGAGCAGCCTGCCGAATGGACTGAGGTGCTGATTCGCTTTAGCTTGATCTGGATGGTGTTTATGGGCATTCCTACGGCTTTTCGTCAAGGGGCGATGGTGAGTGTGGACGTGCTTTACCGCTGGAGCCCACCCAAGCTCAAGCGCGTGCTGGACTTTGTAGTGTGCGGTGCGGCGCTGCTGCTGGTGGGCATCATCATTTACTGGGGTTGGGACTATGCCAACCGCGGTTCGGTGCAATCGGTCATTGGCCTGGAAGGCGTGTCGATGTTCTGGGCTTATTTGGCCATGCCAGTGGGTGGCCTGTTTTGCGTCATTGGTATCTTGGGTAATTTGCTGGATCCACAGCGTTTAGAGTTGGAGACAGCGCAATGAGTACCGTGATGATTATGACCATGGTGCTGTGCTTTGCACTCACCATTTCAGTAGCTGTTTCCATTGGTTTGTCAGCTGTTATAGGCATTCAAATTGGCAACGCCAACATGCTGATTTCGGTCAAGGAGATGTTCTCTTCGATCAACAAATTCCCGCTGGCAGCCATTCCGTTCTTCATATTGGCTGGCAACATCATGGAGACCGGCGGCATATCGCGCCGCTTGGTAGAGTTTGCCAAGTCCATCGTTGGGGGAGTGCAAGGCGGCCTGCCCATGACCTGCGTGCTGACCTGCATGATTTTTGCGGCCGTATCGGGTTCATCCGTGGCCACCACCTTTGCCATTGGTGCCATTTTGATTCCGGCCCTCATCAAGCACGGCTACCCTACCCCCTTTGCAGCTGCCTTGCAGGCCACGGCAGCCGAACTAGGTGTGATTATCCCGCCCAGCATCCCGATGATTTTGTACGGTGTGAGCGCCGAAGTCTCCATTGGTGAAATGTTTATTGCCGGTTTTGGCCCAGGCATTTTTATTGGTATCGCGCTCATGGTGTTTGTCCACATTTATTGCCGCATCAAAGGTTGGGGCAAAAACGACGGCGACGGTCGCCTGGGTTTTGGCAAAGCCACTTGGCAAGCGGGTTGGGCTCTGATGATGCCCGTCATCATTTTGGGCGGCATTTACGGTGGCATCTTCACGCCTACCGAGGCATCGGCCGTCTCGGTCTTCTATGCGTTGGTAGTAGGCACGCTAATTTACCGCGAGATTAAAGTAAAAGACTTGTACAACATCTTGCGTAAATCGGTGATCTCGTCGGCAGTGATCATGTTCATCATCGCCAACGCTGGCTTGTTTGCCTTTTTGATCACCCGTGCGGGTGTGCCCGACGCGATTGGCGTCTGGCTCAAGGACGTGCTAAAAACGCCCGCCTACTTCTTGCTGGGCGTCAATGCCGCGCTGTTTGTAATTGGCATGTTCATCGAAACCAGCGCCGCCATCATCGTGCTGGCACCGATTTTGGCGCCGGTGGCTGTCCATTTTGGCATCGATCCCATCCACTTTGGCTTGGTGATGGTGGTGAACCTGGCGCTGGGCATGATTACCCCGCCTTTTGGCGTCAACCTGTTTGCCGCCTGCACCGTGGCGCGGATTTCGCTGGACCGCATCATCCCCCACCTTTTGCCGTTCGTACTGGTCGTGCTGGGCTGCCTCATGGTGATAACTTACTTTCCAGCTCTGTCATTAACGTTGAGAGATTTGGTTTACGCAAAATAAGTAGAATCAAGCCTGTCAGGAGAGCGCGTTCGTACGAGAACGCCACCGAAGGCGCAAGACGAGCTGATCGCAGCGGTCTGAACGCTCAGGCAAAAAAGACTGACACACGAGGTGGCACTGCCCAGCGCCACCCCGTTTCCCCACTGGAGAGAGGCCAGCCCGTCTGGCCCACCGAAGGAGCAAACCCAGCATCCGAGCCGCCAA
>JAYUHM010000102.1:0-5354 GCA_043766985.1 Polaromonas sp. | reverse complement strand
GGTAGGCGATGTAGCTTGCAGTCATCTATCTATAACGCTCTACCCTCACCGCTGGTGGACTCGGTTGTGCTGGCTTCTGCCGCCCAGACTCCTAGCTCTCGGGTGAGTTATGGCACCGTGATCCGGGTGACGGTGCCGCTCCAGATAGCCTCAATCAGCTCAATCAGCTCAATCGGCAAACGTCGGCAATGCGCGCTACTGTTGACATGTATCAAAGCCCATCTGCTCCATGGCCTTGAAAATCTGTCTATTACCCTTAGCTGTAGGCTAGACTGAAACTTTCTGTCCCACTGTAGGCGGAGCATATATGCGACTAGACAAACTCACTACCAAATTTCAGGAAGCCTTAAGCGAGGCGCAAAGCCTGGCTTTGGCTAACGACAACGGCTATATCGAACCGGCCCACCTGCTGGCGGCCATGCTGCGGCAAGAGGACGGGCCCAAGGCATTGCTGGAGCGGGCCGGGGTAAATGTGCCGGGGTTGCAGATGGCGGCTGACGCGGCCGTCAAACGCCTGCCCCAAGTGCAGGGCCAAGAGCAGATTACCGTGGGGCGGGACTTGGCCGCGCTGATCCAGGGAGCCGAAAAGGAAAGCATTAAGCGCAACGACCAGTTTATTGCGGGCGAGCTGTTCTTTTTGGCGTTGGCGGACAGTAAGCAAGATATTGCCAAAACCGCCAAAGACAACGGCCTGAACCGTAAAAGCCTGGAGGCGGCCATTACCGCCGTGCGCGGCGGGCAGGGCGTGGACAGTGCCGATGCCGAAGACCAGCGCGAGTCTTTAAAGAAGTATTGCTTAGACCTCACCGAGCGTGCCCGCATGGGCAAGCTAGACCCGGTGATTGGCCGTGATGACGAGATTCGCCGCGCCATCCAGGTGCTGCAGCGCCGCACCAAAAACAACCCGGTGCTGATAGGTGAGCCTGGTGTGGGCAAGACAGCCATTGTCGAAGGGTTGGCGCAGCGCATTGTGGCCGGTGAGGTGCCCGATTCGCTCAAAGGCAAGCGGGTTTTGTCGCTGGACATGGCCGCCTTGCTGGCAGGTGCCAAATTCAGGGGCGAGTTTGAAGAGCGCCTGAAAAACGTGCTGAAAGACCTGGCTAAGGACGAAGGCCAAACCATTGTGTTCATTGACGAGCTGCACACCATGGTGGGCGCAGGCAAGGCCGAGGGCGCGATGGACGCCGGCAATATGCTGAAACCCGCGCTGGCCCGTGGTGAGCTGCACTGTGTGGGCGCCACCACGCTGGACGAATACCGCAAATACATCGAGAAAGATGCTGCTTTAGAACGCCGGTTCCAGAAAATCTTGGTAGGCGAGCCTACCGTAGAAGCCACCATTGCCATTTTGCGCGGCCTGCAAGAAAAGTACGAAGTGCACCATGGCGTGGAGATCACCGACCCCGCCATTGTGGCGGCCGCCGAGCTGAGCGCCCGCTACATCACCGACCGCTTTTTGCCCGACAAAGCGATTGACCTGATCGACGAAGCGGCAGCCAAAGTCAAGATTGAAATCGACTCCAAACCCGAGGTGATGGACAAGCTGGACCGCCGCTTGATTCAGCTCAAAATTGAGCGCGAAGCCGTGCGCCGCGAGAAAGACGAGTCGAGTAAGAAGCGCTTTGATTTGATCGAAATTGAAATCGTCAAGCTGCAAAAAGAATACGCAGACTTGGAAGAAATTTGGAAATCAGAAAAAGCCCAAGCTCAAGGCAGTGCGCACCTGAAAGAAGCTATCGACAAGCTGCGCTTTCAGATCGAAGAGCTCACCCGCAAAGGCGACTTTAATGCCGTGGCCGAGCTGCAATACGGCAAGCTGCCCGAGTTGGAAAAGCAATACAAAGACGCGCAGGCCAAAGAAGACGTGAAAAACAAAACCGCCAAAGAGGCGGGCCGCCCCACGCTCTTGCGTACGCAGGTGGGTGCCGAAGAAATTGCCGAAGTGGTGGCTCGCGCCACCGGCATTCCGGTATCTAAACTGATGCAAGGCGAGCGCGACAAGCTGCTGGTGATGGAGGACAAACTGCACGAACGTGTGGTGGGGCAAAGCGAGGCTATTACCGCTGTGGCCAACGCCATTCGCCGCTCACGTGCGGGCCTGAGCGACCCTGGCCGCCCAACCGGCTCATTCCTTTTCCTGGGCCCCACCGGCGTGGGTAAAACCGAGCTGTGCAAGGCGCTGGCGGGCTTCCTCTTCGACAGCGAAGACCACTTGATTCGCATCGACATGAGCGAGTTTATGGAAAAGCACAGCGTGGCTCGCATGATAGGCGCGCCGCCCGGCTACGTGGGCTACGAAGAAGGCGGCTACCTTACCGAAGCCGTGCGCCGCAAACCCTACAGCGTGATCCTGCTGGACGAGGTAGAAAAAGCCCACCCCGACGTGTTTAACGTGCTGCTGCAAGTGCTGGACGATGGCCGCCTGACCGATGGCCAGGGCCGTACCGTGGACTTTAAAAACACCGTCATCGTGATGACCAGCAACATTGGCTCGCCCATCATCCAGTCGATGGCGGGTAAGCCGTATGATGAGATGAAAGACGCGGTGTGGGACGAACTGAAAAACCATTTCAGACCCGAGTTTTTAAACCGCATTGACGAAACCGTGGTGTTCCACGCGCTGGATGCGAAAAACATCGAGTCGATTGCCAAGATTCAGCTCAAAACCCTGACCGAGCGGCTGGAGAAAATGGACTTGGGCCTGGAGGTGTCGCCGCAAGCGCTGGCCGAGCTGGCCAAGGTGGGCTTTGACCCCGTGTACGGCGCACGCCCCCTCAAACGGGCCATCCAGCAGCGCATCGAAAACCCTTTGTCCACGCTGATTTTGCAAGGCAAGTTTTTGCCCAAGAGCACGATCACCGTCAATGTTGACCCTATCCGCGAGCCGGGGGTGTTTAAGTTTGGCGGGGCGACCGCTGGGGCGCAAGCTGAGGCAAAATCTGTCTGATGCAAACTGTGTTTCACTTTCTCGTCCGCCTGGTGCTGCTGGCCGCAGGCTTGGTGCTTGCCGCTAGCTTGGCACTGATGGCGCTCGTGCTGCTGGCACTGTGGGGCGTGCGCGCCGTATGGTGCAAGCTCACTGGCCAGCCCATCAACTCCTTTGTGGTGCGTATGAGTCCCGGCGCAGGCTTTGGCACGGTGTTTCGCCCGCGCCGCACAACGCAAGATGGCACTCAGCCGCCCAAACCTGGCCGTGCGGGTATGGTCGACGTGACTGATGTAGAGCCAAAGCGCTAGCGCCCAGCCAGCGTCTCGGCGGTGTGGCGGACAACCGTATTTTCTCTAATTCCGCAGGTATATCGTTGCTTGTGTCAGCCCTTTACGGCACCCGCTGTCAGCCCAGTAATGATCTGGCGCGCGGCAATGAAGGTAAACACCAGCGGTGGTATGGCGATCAGGCTGCCCAGCGCCATGATGCGGCCCCAATCTACGCCAATGTCGGTGATGTAAAGCGAGGCTGCCACGGGCAGGGTGCGTGTGGCGCGGTCCGTGAGCACCAGCGCCAGAATAAACTCGTTCCACGCAATGCGAAATGTAAAGATAGAGGCCGCTGCCAAGCCGGGTTTGATCAAGGGCAACACTACCAAGTAAAAAACCTGAATCGGGCCGCAACCGTCCATTTTGGCCGCCTCTTCCAGCTCAATAGGTACTTGCGCAATAAAGCCGTAGAGCAACCAGATGGTGAACGGCAGATTGACCGCCACATACAGCAGAATGAGGCCACTCAAGGAGTTGATGATGCCCGCTTCATTCCAGATCATGAACACCGGCACCGCCAATACGGCCAGTGGCACGGTGCGCAGCAGCAAGGTGGTGTAGGCCACCGTAGAGCGGCCCGCAAAACGAAAG
This sequence comes from Polaromonas sp., assembly GCA_043766985.1. Lineage (GTDB taxonomy): Bacteria > Pseudomonadota > Gammaproteobacteria > Burkholderiales > Burkholderiaceae_C > JAAFIP01. The sequence goes on along the minus strand of JAYUHM010000102.1, from coordinate 1,505 downwards.
CGGGCCAGGCCATACGCGGCCATGCAGCCCAGCACCAGCGTGATCAAGGTAGACACCACACCCACTATCAGGCTGTTGGTGAGGTAACGGGTAAAGCCGCCCTCATTGAGTACGTCTCGGTAGTTCTCCAGGGTCGGTGTAAAGATGAAGTTAATGCCAGTGTTGAAAATTTGCGTTTGCAGTTTCAGTGATGTGGCAAACATCACCACAATCGGCGACACACAAAACACGGCCAACAAAATCAAGGCCAAATAATGCAGCTGACGTTTCACAGGCGCTTGCTCATTTTTTGTCTTTCAGTGGGTTGGACAGCTTTAATGCCCACCACGACAAGAGTGCTACCACCATCAACAACAGCACAGAGATAGCAGCCGCAGAGCCCAGGCGTTGGCTGATGAAGGCGGTTTTGTAAATATGCAGCGACAGTATTTCGGTAGAGTCGCCCGGCCCGCCGAAGGTAAGGATGTAGATCACCTCCAGCACCCGAAAGGCGTCAATCAAGCGCATGAGCAGGGTGATGACGATCACGTCCCGAATCATTGGCAGCTTGACCAGCCAAGTGCTTTGCCACCAGGTAGCGCCGTCAATTTTGGCCGCCTCCATCACCGATGCATCCACATTGGCCAGCGCCGCAATCATCATGATGAAAACAAACGGAGTCCATTGCCAAATATCGGCAATCACAATCGCGGTAAAGGCCAACTGCTCGTTGGCCAGCCAGCCAATGGGCTCCACACCAAACACTGCCGCGATGGCATTGAGCAGGCCAAACTGCGCGTCAAACATATACCGCCAGGTCAGGCCCACGGCGATGGGCGCAATCATCATGGGCAAAATAAACAGGGTTCTAAATGCCATCATGCCGCGCAGTGGCTTTTGGGTGCGCTGCTCCAAAGCCAAAGCCAGGGCTATGCCCAATACCATTTCGCTGCCCACACACACAAAAGCAAAAATCAGTGTAGTGTAGAGCGAGCGCCACACCGCAGCGTCGGTAAACGCGCGCACAAAAGCATCCACTCCTTGCCACTTGGCCTCGCTCCAGGGCGTACCCATGCTCCAGTCATAAAACCCCAGCCGCAGCGCAGAGAGCACCGGGTACAGGCAAGCCACCACCATCACCAAGGCGGCGGGGCCGATGTACAGCCAGGGTAGCCAGCGTTTGGAAATCAATGGGGCGCTTCGTTCTTGACTTAGCTCTTTAAATACCCGCCGCGCTGCATGATGTCGGTCACCTTACCCACCATGCCATTGAGCGCGTCTTCTGCTGTTTTTTTGCCGGTGAGTGCCTCGGAAACCGCCACACCCAGCGCCTGCACATTGATCTCATCCCATTCGGCAATGATGGGGCGCCAGTCTGGGTCAGAGTAGGCCAACTGCTCCCGAAGGGTGATGTACTCTGGGTATTGGCGCACCAGGCTCGCGTCGATCAGCGTGGAGTTACGGGTGGGCCCGCCGCCCAGGCGGCATACGGCCACGTCTTGCGCCTTGCTGGTAAGCCACTGCAT
>JAYUHM010000101.1:0-67175 GCA_043766985.1 Polaromonas sp. | reverse complement strand
CTTCACCCATTTGGTGACCCTCGCAAATCCGTTGAAATTGGCTTGTAGTCTAGCTTGCAGACGGTTTATGGCCTTTCAACTGCCGGAAATAGGATGATGCGCCTTGCTTATACTAAGTATTCGTGGCTCGGGAGCAGCTATTGAATCGTGTCACCATTGACGAGAAGTTAGTGCCTTGGACGGGGGCATATGTTCGCCTGTTTCGCGGCAAGGTTGACCCATCGGCAACCGTCACACTTGTAAGGCTATCCGACAATCGTATTTACGTCTCTGGCTCCGCGAACTGGGTGGGAGAAAACCCGGGGCAAGTGAATCTAGGGCAAATGGAAGGGGAGGCAGTAAGCGCAGGGAAGCACGCAACCCTTGATGCAGATGGCTGTCGAGGACAATTTTCGCTAATAAATGGGCACCTTATAGTGGAGTCCAGCAAGGGCTGCGGAGGCATCGGGGTATCATTTATCGGTAAGTACAAGCGCAGATGGTGAGTGCTAGCAGAGCGTCTGTGGTGTTTGGTCGTGTTTCTATGTCATGCAAACCCAAAGCGCGCCGTAGCAGTGCTCGTGCTGGTACAACGCGAAGGCTTCGGCAGGCTCAGCCCAAACGGCAGTAAAACTACTTCCCTAACCTCGGCGCGCTTTGCAGCAATTCCGCCAACTGCGGCTTCCAAAACTTAGCCATCGCCGTAGTCCCATGCCCCGCCGTTTGCTCGCTACCGGGGATCAAATAAACGCGGCCATTTTTGACGCGTTTGATCTCGCGTTCCAGCGTGCCAGTCTCGGGTGGATTGCGTTCATCATCAGCGGAGTTGATCGCCAATAGTGCAGCCTGGATGCGCTCCAGCCCAGGCGCGGGGTTGTAGTCGCGCGACGAGTCCCATTGGTAGAGGTGGTCGTTGGCGTCGCCGGTGTATTTGGTGTTCAGACGTTGGTCGAGGATTTGGTCGGCCTTCTCGCGGGTGGGGGCGGCTTTTTGGATGGCTTGGCTGCCGCCGTTGGTGGCGATGGCGTAGTACACGGATGCAAACTGCGCGCTGCGGGGCTGGGTGGTGTAGTTGCCGCCTTTCCACTCGGGGTCGTTCTTGATGGAGTCGGTGATCAGGCGGCGCAGCATCCAGTTACGGCTGGACATCTCGGTGGGCTGGGAGGCCATGGGCACCAACGCGTCCATGAAGGCGGGGTGCTTGGTGCCCCAGATCCAGGTTTGCATGCCGCCCATGGAGTTGCCTATCACCAGGCGCAGGTGCTTTAGCCCCAAATGCTCCGTCACCAAACGGTACTGCGCGTCGACCATGTCGTCGTAGTTGTATTTGGGGAAGGCGGCGCGCAGGCCGTCGGACGGCTTGGTGGACTTGCCGGTGCCTATCGCGTCGGGCAGGATGATGAAGTATTTGCTGGCGTCCAGCGGCTGGCCCGCGCCAAACAGCTCGCCCGCAAAGTTGGGGTTGAGCATGCCCATGCCTGAGCCGGTAGTGCCATGCAGCACCAGCACCGGCTCGCCTTTGGGGTCGCCTACCGTGGTGTAGTGGATGCGCATCTCGGGCATGACTTCGCCGGTGTGGAAGCGGAAGTCTTTGGCGATATAGCTGCCTTCTTTACCTGTGGGATAGTCGGCGGCTTGGCTGGTGAGTGTCATGACGGATAGCACGATGCCGCAGACGGCGTGGGTGAGGGATTTGAGTAGGGTCACGGGGGTCTCCTAGATGGGCTAGATGGGTGCGAGGACGCGGGCGGGGGCTGAGGGTGCAGGGCTGGAGGTGGCAGGCGGGACGGGTGTGGTGGGCGACAGGACCGCGCTGGCCTGCGCGGCTTTGACCAAGGCGGTCGCATCCACAGGTAGTAAAAAGCCCTGCGCTACCGCGTTGTCTGCGGCCTTTTGCACGGCGGCCACGTAGCCCTCGTGCGAGCCATAGCGTGCTTGCAGCGAGGGGCGGGGGTCGTTGCTGGCCTGGCGCTCTGCCTCGGTGCGGGCAAAGGGCACCATGCCGCCCACGTAGTCGCAAATCTGGTCTCTATGAAAGCCGCCTGCGGTGACGTTCCAGCCCAGGTAGGTGCCTAGCGGTGCGTCCAGCAGCACTACGGGCACGCCGCCGCGCTCGTTGCCGTCGGCATCGACTTTGGGGGCCAGCATGGGGAGGGATTGTTTGATGCGCGGTGGCGTAATCGTTGGGATGCCGGAGCCGTCGACGTAATTGAACTGCGGGCCGAAGTCGTAGTCGTGCACGGGCATGATGAAGTCGCCCTCGGGCACGGTGGCGCGCAGGCCGGGCAGCGAGGGGTAGCCCAGCGCCGCTTTGTTGGCGGGGGCCAGCAGGCCCTGCGCCAGCGTGGGGTAGCGGCTGGGCGGTGGTGCTTTGCCTGCCATCACCCAGTTACGGAAGTGCACGCGAATCGCGTTGACGGTTTGCGTGTGCGGCACCGGGTTGGCAGGCAGCATGCCGGTGCCAAAGTTGTTGCCGGGGCAGGCCGCGCCGGTGGTGGGCAGGCCCACACCGGGCAGGCTGGTGTCGAAGCCGCCTGCGCCGCCACCATGGTTGCTGCTCGCAATGTAGTAGCGTCTTACGCTGTCTGGCAAGGGTAAATCAGCCTTGCCGTCTGCGCCTACCCATTCTGGCGTGAGTTTGAGCGCCCACACTTCGGCAGAGCCAAAATGCTCCACTACCTTGGGGCAAGTGCTGCTGGCGGTGCAGCGGTCCAGGATGCCACCTATAGGCAGGCCACGCACAGGGTCAGGGTGGGGCAGCCACCACTGCGGGCCTTCGCTGCCGGCTTGGTACAGTTCCAGCACGCCGTCGGGTTGCGCCCATCGAAAGTTCAGCGCAATGCGCCGCCCGGCAATGATGGGCCACAGGCCGTCGTGTACCTGCGCGCCGTCCTCGGCCTGGTTAAAGCCCAGGTGCAGCCAGCCACGCAGAAAATTGCCCGACTGCGAGACACCGCGCGTGATGCTGTGCGTGACGGCCTTGGCTATCGGGTTGGCCGTGCCTGTGCCGTCAGCCGTGGATTTTTTGAAGAAGGCGGCTACGTCTCTGAAGGCCGCAAAGCCCATGCCCAGCACATAGGGGTCAGCGGCGGTGAAGACCACTTGGTAGAGGCGGTTGCCGTCAAAGCCGTTCTTTAAACAGATCTGCGTGGCGTCCGGCGTACCGGGAAAGGGGTTGGCCGCGTCGCACTTGGCCCAGGCCCAGTCCGTGGCGGGGATGGCGCGCTCGTCGGTTACCTCCCCGCGCTGGTTCTCGCTAGCGCGTGAAACGAGTTTAGCCTTGCTGGTATCCAGGCTCACCGGCTTGTAGGGCACCGGGTTGGTTTGCACCCACAGCGCTTGCGATGCCGCGCCGGAGCGGTTGACGATGCGGCCTAGCACCTCTCCGGTAACGGGCGTACCACCCGCGCCACGCGCCACTGGCACTTGCAAAAACTGCATGCCCGCCGCACTGGCCTTGGGCCGCACGGCGGTAGCGCCGCTGTTGTCGCCCTGCCAGGCGCTGGCCAGCATGATGTCGCCAAAGGCCTGCTCTTGAAACGCAAACGGGTACACGCGGCCCCGGTTGGGCACGTCGTGCCACAGCAGGCCGCTGGCCTTGGTCATATCGACGGGCTTGTAAATGACAAAGCTGGACACGTAGCGTGCCTTGCCGTCGGCATCCAGCCCCAGCGCAATGTCTTGAATGATGGCGTTGCCCGGCAACTTGGGGTCGAGCTCGCCAAAGGCGCGGCCCGCCACTTGCTCATAGGCCATGCTGCCCGCGGGCGCTGGCAGAGGAATGGTTTCGTCAATCACGATGCGGGTGACGCGGGCGTGGGCGGGGCTGCACAACGCCAAAACAAGGGCGCCGCCAGTAGCCCATAAGGGAAGTAACTTCATCCAGTCTCCAAGGTGTTCGGGCCAATGTACCCTTATTGCCAACATCTGGTGATGGGGAAATTGCCTAGGGCGCGCGGGGCAGTAGCTTGCGCTGTAAACTTTGCGACATCAACGCCACTATTGCCTATGAACCGCCGCCAGATTATTCAACTCACCAGTGTTGCTGCAGCGCTCAGCAGCGCCGCCGCTGTCACTGGCTGTAGCTTTGCACCCGACTACAACCACGATGCCGACGATGCGCCGCGCTTTGACGCCACCCTGGTCAAGCCTGCGCGCATCGCATGGGTGCTCAGCTCGGGCGGGCCGCGCGGCTTTGTGCATGTGGGCGTACTCAAGGCGATGGACGAGCTGGGCTGCAAGCCCGACCTGGTGGTAGGCGGCTCGGTGGGCGCGTTGGTGGGTGCGCTGTATGCCTGCGGCATTCGCGGGGTAGAGCTTGAGCGCATGGCGCTTGATTTGGGCGTGAGCGAAATGGGCCGTTTAGCCGTGACGGGTGAAGGCCGGTTTGCCGGCACGCCCATTGCCGAGCTGATCAACCGCGAGCTGCGCCACCAACCGATAGAAAAGTTGGCCACCCGCTTTGCCGCCGCCGTGGTGCAGCGCACCACGCGCACACCCATGCTGTTTAACGCAGGCAACGGCGGCATAGCCGTGCAGGCCAGCAGCGCCATCGAAGGCTTGTTTACCCCCGTACGCGTACGTGGCGTGCAGTATGTGGATGCAGACCTGGCCGTGCCGCTGCCAGTGCGCATGGCCCGCGCACTGGGTGCGGTCAAAGTGCTGGCCATCGACGCATCTGCCCACGAAGACAAAGCCCCCGACAGCGCGCGCCGTTACCGAGAAGGCGATTTAAAAAAACGTGCGCTGACTGAACCTGATGCACGCGCCGCCGACTTCACCTTGCACCCCGACTTTGGCTACTACGTCAGCGTCACCCGCGAGTTTCGCGAACGCGCCATTCGTGCGGGGTATGAGCAGACGATGGCGCAAGCCATACTCCTGAAAGCGCTGCATGCGTAATTTGTAAGCTAATTAGGCTGTAAGCCCAATAGAGAAGGGCACAAAGAGCTATTAATTATGTAGCGTAAGTGCAGCGCAAGCGCAGCGGTATGCGGTATCACTTGGTTCGCCAGCCGCCGCTTGAGCGGGTTCATGGTTCACAATGGTTTCATCATTGTCACATCGAAGGTGTTTATGAAAAATGCAGCAGCCTATTCCCAGTTCGCCAAAGCCACCTCGCGCTTTTGCGGCAAGCCCATCGTCTTTGTCATGGCGGTGGCTACCATTGCGTTGTGGATCATCACCGGGCCGCTGTTCAAGTTCAGCGATACGTGGCAGTTGGTTATCAACACGGCCACCACCATCGTCACTTTCTTGATGGTGTTCCTCATCCAAAGTACGCAAAACCGCGACACGCAGGCGATTCAGATCAAGCTGGATGAGCTCATCCGCGCTACCCAGGGCGCGCATAACGCGCTGCTGGATTTGGAAGAGCTGGAAGAAGAGCAGCTGGACGCCTTTCGCGCAAAGTACGAGGCCTTGGCCAGCGCTGCGCGGCGCAACATTGGCACGGGCAGCGTAGACACGGATACGCCCGAGGCCTGAGGCACAAGGCCCGCTAAGGTGTGGGCGGTATCTCGATGGGGGTAAAACTCATCTGGCTGGCAAAATCTAAAAACGCACGCGTGCGCGCCGGGATGAGCTTGCGGGTAGGCAAGGCGGCATACACCGTAAAGCGCCCAAAAATCCACTCGGGCAGCACGTGCACCAAGGCGCCCGCGCTGAGGTAGTTGGCCGCTGGAAACTGCGGCAAAACGGCAATGCCTGCGCCATCCAGGGCCGCAGTAAACAACGCGTCGTAGCTGGTTGACTGCAACACCACTTGCATATTGGTTTCTATGCTGTCCTGGCTACCGTCAAGCCTGGTCAGGCGCAAACCGCGCCCGGTGCGACCAGAGCCAAGCCAAGGAAAGCGCAGGTACTGGTGCTGCTGCAGATCTTGCGGCTGCTTTGGCGTGCCGTGGCGCTGCAGGTAGGCGGGGCTGGCGCACAAGACCCACAAGGTGTTGGTGGCAATGGGCCGCGCCACAATGTTGGCGTCAAATCCTTCGTCCTCCACCATGAAGGTCACGTCAAACTCTTCGATGCGCGATTGCGGAAACGGGTCTACTTGCAGGTCGATGGTGACCTTGGGGTACAGGCTCACCCAGCGGCTGATTTGTTTGGCTAAAAATTGGTTGGCAAACAGTGGCGGTGCCAGCACATGCACCACGCCTTGCAACTCGTTGGCGCTGCGCCCGGCGGCGGCCTCGGCATCGTCAACCTCGCCCAGTATGCTGCGCACGCGCATCAGGTAGGCCTCGCCCGCCTCGGTGAGCGAGAGTTTGCGCGTGGTACGCTGCATTAGCCGCGCGCCCAGGTGCTGCTCCAGGTCAGTTACCAGGCGCGTCACCCCTGCGGGTGACATGTCCAACACGCGCGCCGCCGCCGCAAAGCCCCCCTCATCTATAACCCGTTGAAACACCCGCATGGAGAGTAATCGGTCCATCAATCACCTCGTTAGTACACCAGTTAATAACCAATTGGTCACTAAATACACATCTTTTTACGCAATTATAAGAACTTATTTTATATGGCTATTTCAGTATTCGCAATAGTGCATTGTGGGTTGGGTGGTTTGAAAGGTCAAGGGGACGGCCTAAAGTTAGACCCATCGATGAGCCGCGACGACACCAACGACTCACCGAGGCCGGGCAGTCGGCCAAGGTCGCAAGCCTGAAGCCGTACTGCCCAGAGCGGTCAATCCGACCATTTATTGTTAACTTTGAAGGATATTCACCATGAAAACGAAATTGATTGCTGTTACCGTTGTTGCCTTGGCTGCCATGAGCGGCGTGAGCGCTTTTGCAGAGAAAAATCCCTACGTGTTCAAGTCTATCGACCTCTCCACCGCCACAACGCGCGCCCAAGTGCAAGCCGAGTACCTGCAGGCACGCAAAGAAGGCAGCTTGGTACAGATGGGTGAGACAGGGGAATACACCGCTGCGGTGAAGGCGCCTGTTGCATCCACCGTGTCGCGTGCCGAGGTACGGGCCGGCGCCATTCAATGGGCCAAGTCGCACCATACTGATATTGACTACGGCAGCAACTAAGCCGTGCGCACAACCGGCGGGGCTGGGGCGTTTTAAGCCGAGATGTCAGGCTTTGAATTCAAGGTGCTCAGTGGCAAGCTGCTGACTTCTTGCAGCAGGCGCGCCAGTTGCAGCCCGGCGGCGTCCACCAATAGCTGGCCCTTGGCCGCGGTGGCCGCCAGGGCGTTGCCCGCCGCACCCTGCGGGTTGTAGTCTTGCATTTGCCAGCCCAGCTTGGCGCTGCTGCCGTTGCCCAGAATAGGGCACGCAGCCGCGCGGTCTTGCGAGGTGCTGTGGAAGTTTTTGGCCTGCGCCATGTCCACCAGCTGCGGCGCCAGCGCCAGCATCATCGAGGTTTCCATATCGCCTGCATGGATGCCAAAGCGGTGCTCTTCGGGGGGGAACAGGCCGGTGACGACATCGCCCAGCGGCAAGTTGTACCAGCTGGTGTGGTACACGATGACATCATGCGCGGTGCGCAAATCGCGCGCCACAATGTCCATCACGCTCACCTGGCCGCCATGGCTGTTGAGCAGTACCAGCTTCTTTAGGCCGCTGCGCGCTACGCTGGCGCCCAGCTCCATCCACACGCTGATCAAGGTTTGCGCGCTAAGGGTGAGGGTGCCCGGAAAGCGGATGTGCTCATTGCTTTTGCCAATCTGTTGCGTGGGTAAAAACAGCACGGGTAGATCGTCGGGGAGGTGCGCCAGCGAAGCGTTCACCACGCCATTCACAAGCGTGGTGTCCACGCTCATCGGCAGGTGCGGGCCATGTTGCTCGATGGCAGCAACGGGCAACACTGCCACGGTGCTGGCAATAGACGGGCTGGCGGCAAGTTGCGCAAAATGGCGGCTGGTCAGGTCCGCCCAAAACCGGGATGGGAGTTGCATGGCTACATCTTAAGTGGAAGGCGGCTGCTTAGGCCATATCGCGCACGTCACCCACCGGGTTGCTGCCAAAATCAGCGCGCGAAAGACAGGCTAGCAAGCGGCCTGCTGCCTCCAGCGGGCTAGTCAACGCGCCGCTGGTTTGCATACCAACAAAGGTGGCTTTGTCGGGGAAGCTTTCCGCATTGGCGCTGCGCAGGTGGACTTGCATGTCGGTGTCGATGACGCCGGGTGCGAGCGAGCAGACTCTGGCACCGTGGGGTTTGAGGGCTTCTTCCAGCGCGACGCAACGGGTGAAGTGGTCCATGGCGGCCTTGGCGGCGCAGTAGCCCGCCTGGCTGGCCATGGCGCGGCGGCCCAAGCCAGACGATATATTCAGCACTTTTTTGGGTAACTGCCAAGTGGCCGTGGCGTACAAGAACGCGCTGGTCAGCAGCATGGGCGCCTCTATACCTACGCGCAACGCGCGCGTAATGTCGCCTGCTGGCAGGTCAGACAGCGGCGCGATGCTGGGCACCATGCCGGCGTTGTTGACCAGGGTGGCGCTGCTAAATGCGGGGCTGGTTGCAGCCGGGCTTTGCGCAGCCAGCCAAGCCTGCAGTTTCTCGGCGGTGGGCGCAGCGTCGTTCAAATCTGCCGCCCACTGCGTGAGCGCCGCGCCTTGCGCCTGGGCTTGCTGGGCCAACGTAGCGCTGGTGTGGCGCGAGATGCATAGCAGCGTGTTGCCCGGCTGCAAGAGTTGCTGTGCCAGCGCCAAGCCCATGCCACGTGAGGCACCGGTGATGATGTAAAGATGGGTAGTCATGCGCCAGATATTAGCGCATGCACTAGTCAAACGCGATAACCTGGTCGTCCTGCGCAGGCACACAGCCTTCGGCCACGGGTGACCAGCCCCGGTGGATGACGATGTGCTGCTCGTTATGGCAAAACTCTATGCGCTGGGCTGTGGGGTGGCTGGCTTGCACAAAGCCTTCGATGGATGCGGGCATGCTAATGCGGTAGAGCTGCGCTGCCAGGTCAGCCTGCGGATGGTCGTCGCTGTGGATCATCGGGATGAATGCCCCGGCCCACATCAGCAGGCGGCTGCCTACATTTACCGTGCTGGGTAGGTAGCCCTGTTGGCGCAGCCAGATTTGCGCCTGTGCGCGTGCGCTGGGCTGCGCTGCCGCAGGGGCCTCGTCTTGTGGCATGCCTTGCGCCACCTCTTGGCTTAAAGCGCTGGGGCTATGTAACGCCCCCAGCGCCATGGCCAGCATTTCAATCACCCACTGGTTGCAGTTTTGGTAGCGCAGCCCGTAGGCGTAGGCATTGGCGCTGTAGGCCGGGTGCAGCAAGGCCAGTGCTTGCTGGTTGTTAAGCGCCGCGCTTTCCACCGCTCTAGCAGCCTGGGGCGGCAGCAGCACGGCCGACACGTAGCCGATAGCCGCGTTGTCGGTGCCCAGTACAAAGCCTGCCATACCTTGGTCAAAAATGCGGGGCTTTTGCTCGTCGCAGGCGTAGTACAGCTGGCGCACCGACCAGGGGGTGTTGCGGCTGGCTTGCAGGCTGATACCCGCATGCGAATAGCGGATACCAAAACGCGCCAGGTCCAGCCCCGAGCGCGCCAGCAAAGCCATGGTTTGGCCGGAGGCCGCCAGCTCAGCTTTCACCACCTCGCTAAAGCGCAGCAGCTTGCTCTGCTGGCCCGCGCTCAAAGGCACTTGGCTATCGCAGTAGCGGGACGACCCAGCCAGGCTGGCCGAGCAAAAAAAAGTGAGCGCTGCGGCCAAAGCCAGCGGCAACGGCCACCGATGCAACCGCCAACGCAGCATGGGCCGCGTCAAAGCACTACAGGGTGCGAGGCCAGCTCGCGGTACGAGGCATCGCTCATCACCAGAAAAAACGCCGCGCGGGTTTGCGCATTGGCAAACTCAAGGCCGTAGGCGCGCTCGCGTGCAGCCACGGTGTCGCCTTGGGCTAAACCACTGTTGTCAAAGGCTTTTTGCGGTAGCGACAAAACGATGTCTCCTGCCGCGTCTTGCCCGCCCACTGGCCGCAAGGTGAGCTGCAACACGCCTGGGCGGTTGTCGGCGGCGGCTACCTGAATAAGCTGGTAGTCGCCCGCAGCAGCCACTGCGGTTTTGGAGCTACCGGTGATGGAATTAGACACGCTGCCCACCGAGGTGGTCAGGCTTTCAGACGCCGATGATGCTGCCGAGCTGGCCGCCAAGCCAGGCAAGGGCGCCAAGCCCATCGCCAAGACCAGTGCTGACAAAGAGTGCTTGCAAAATTTCATGTGGGGGCTTTCAAAAAAATTATTATCGCATTGCTAACGGCGTGCGCCGACTACGGCCGCCAGCGATGCAGCCTGATACGCCCTGTGGCGGTTTGCTACGCGGTGTAAGCCGTCAGTTGCAGCGCGGTTTTTACAATGCTGGCGGCGTCCACGCCAAAGTACTGCCGCAAGGCCGCGCGCGTGTCGCTGCGGCCAAAGCCGTCGGTGCCTAGCGTTTTGTAGCTGCGCCCTTGGGGCATGTAGGCGCGGATGCCTTCGGGCACCGCGCGCACGTAGTCGCTGGCGGCGATGATGGGGCCGTGGGTTTGGTTTAAGACGTCTTGAACCCAAGCGCGTGCCGCGCTTGATTCGCAGGCCGCGCCATCGCGCGCCAGCTCGCTCCAGCTAGTAACGCTGACCACGTCGACATCAAAGCCTTGCTGAACCAGTTGCTCTGCGGCCTTGATAACTTCCGTGAGAATGGCGCCAGAGCCTAACAGTGTCACTTTATTGGGTGTTTTAGGGCTCTGGCCCAATGGAATATGGCACAAGCTGCTTCTGTATTTATAGCATCCACGAAGCACACCTGCGTATGCATCGGCAGGCAAATTGGGCTGCGCATAGTTCTCGTTCATCAGGGTGATGTAGTAGAAAACGTCTTTTTGCTCCACCATCATCTCGCGCATGCCGGCGTCCAAAATGACGGCCAGCTCGCCTGCGAAGGCGGGGTCGTAAGACTTGCAGTTGGGGATGGTGGCTGCCACCAGATGGCTGGAGCCGTCCTGGTGTTGCAGGCCCTCGCCGCCCAGTGTGGTGCGGCCAGAGGTTGCGCCCAGCAGGAAGCCGCGACTGCGTTGATCCGCCGCCGCCCAGATCGCATCGCCCACGCGCTGAAAGCCGAACATGCTGTAGTAAATATAGAAGGGCAGCATGGCCAGGCCGTGCACGCTGTAGCTGGTGGCAGCGGCCGTCCAGCTGGCAATCGCTCCGGCTTCGCTGATGCCTTCTTCCAAAATCTGACCGTCCAAAGCCTCGCGGTAGCTCAACACCGAGCCAATGTCTTCGGGGGCATAGCGCTGGCCCACACTGCTGTAGATGCCCACTTGCTTGAACAGATTGGCCATGCCAAAGGTGCGCGCCTCGTCGGCCACGATAGGCACGATGCGCGGGCCCAGCTGCGGGTCTTTCAGCAAACCACCCAGCATGCGCACAAAGGCCATGGTGGTGGACATTTCTTTGCCGTCGGCTTGCAGGGCAAACTGCGCGTAGTTGTTACCCCGCGCGCCTTCTTCCCTGGCACCTGTGCTCTGTGCGCCCGCACCCTGTACGCCTGCCTCCTCGTGGGTCAGTGCAGGCACAGGCACCATCTGCGCCGCCGTGTGCCTTTGGGGCAGGTGGCCGCCCAGGGCTGCCCGCCGCGCATGCAGGTACTGCATCTCGGCGCTGCTCTCTTCGGGTTTGTAATAGCTGAGTGTCTTGGCCTGCTCATCGGTGAGTGGCAAATTAAAGCGGTTGCGGTAGGCGATCAGCTCGTCCTCGTCCAGCTTTTTCTGGCTGTGCGTGGTCATCTTGCCTTGGCCGGCGTTGCCCATGCCGTAGCCTTTTTTGGTGTGCGCCAATATCACGGTGGGCTGGCCGGTGTGCGCGGCGGCTGCGGCATAGGCGGCGTGGATTTTGACGATGTCGTGGCCACCACGTTTGAGGCGGTCAATCTGCTCGTCCGTCATGCCCTGCGCCAGTGCCGCCAGCTCGGGGTTTTGGCCGAAGAAGGTGTCCCGGTTGTAGCGGCCGTCTTTGGCGGCAAAGGTTTGCATTTGGCCATCCACCGTGTTGGCAAAGGTCTTGGCCAGCGCGCCGGTGATGTCGCGGGCAAACAGGCCGTCCCAGTCGCTGCCCCAAATCAGCTTGACCACGTTCCAGCCCGCGCCGCTGAACAGGCGCTCCAGCTCGTCGATGATGCGGCCATTGCCGCGCACCGGGCCGTCCAGGCGCTGCAAATTGCAGTTGACCACCCACACCAGGTTGTCCAGGCCTTCGCGCGATGCCAGCGTCAGGGCGCTCATGCTTTCCGGCTCGTCCATCTCGCCGTCGCCAAACACGCCCCACACTTTGCGCTGTGTGCAGTCAAGCAAGTTGCGGTCTGTGAGGTAGCGCATAAAGCGCGCGTGGTAAATGCTGCTGATGGGGCCCAGGCCCATCGAGCCGGTGGGGAACTGCCAAAAATCGGGCATCAACCACGGGTGCGGGTAGCTGGACAGGCCGCGCGCGCCATGCTGCGGGGCTTCGATTTCGCGGCGGTAAAAGTTCAGGTCTTGCGCCGTCAAGCGGCCTTCCAGGAAGGCCCTTGCATACACGCCCGGCGCGCTGTGCGGTTGAAAGAACACCAGGTCGCCGCCATGCTTGTCGCCATGCGCCACATCGCGTGCTTTGAAGAAATGGTTGTAGCCCACCTCAAACAAATCCGCCGCGCTGGCGTAGCTGGCAATATGCCCGCCCAGCTCGCCGTAAGCCGCGTTGGCCTTGGCCACCATGGCCAGCGCGTTCCAGCGCATCAGGGAGCCGAGCTTTTCTTCAATCGCCAAATCACCGGGAAAGCTGGGCTGCGCGCTCACGTGGATGCTGTTGACATAGGGCGTGGTCAGCTCGGGCTGCCAGCCCACGCGCTGCTCGCGCGACAGGGCCACCAAGCCATCCAGAATCTGCCGCGCCCGCTCGGGGCCTTGCGCTGCGACGAGCGCGGTAAAGGCATCGCGCCATTCCTGCGTTTCTTGCGGGTCGGGGTCAGCAAACTCCGTTCGCTCGGAGCTGGTCGAACGGCTCGTGACCCCTTCGACAAGTTCAGGGTGAACGGAGAGGGCGAGAGGGGCTAAAAGATGGGCAGATGTGGCGGCGTTCATAGCGCTTTATTGTAGAGAAAAGGCTGCAAAACGTCATGCTGCAATGGCTTGCTAGATATCAATATCAAAGCATAAAATGCTTAGAACACACATTTCAAAGCATAAAAATATGATGAACACATTAGATGCCGTAGATTTGCGCATTCTCGACGCGCTCCAGCAAGACGGCAGTTTGAGCAACGTGGCGCTGGCCCGCCGCGTGCATTTAAGCCCTTCGCCGTGCCTGGCGCGGGTCAAAGCCCTGGAAGCTAACGGCGTTATCAGCCGTTACGTGGCGCTGGCCAACGCAGCGGCGTTGGGCTTGGGGCTCAATGTCTTTATCAACATCAGCCTCAAAACGCAAAGCAAAGAGGCCCTGGCCGAGTTTGAGCGCCGCATCGCCGAGCACGACGAGGTGATGGAGTGCTACCTGATGACCGGCGACAGCGACTATTTGATCCGCGTGGCCGTAGCCGACATGGCGGCGCTGGAAAAGTTTATTCTGGAGCAGCTCTCACCCATCCCGGGTTTGGAGAAAATCCGCTCCAGCTTCGCTCTCAAGCAGGTACGGTATAAAACTGCGTTACCTTTGCCTAAAAAAGTCTGACCACCATGACCCAAGACCTGTTTCGCCAAGACGCCTACTTGCAAGACTGCAGCGCCAAAATCGTTGCCATCACAGACGAAGGTGTGGTGCTAGACCGCAGCGTTTTCTACCCACTGGGCGGTGGGCAGGCCGGTGACGCGGGCTGGCTAGTGCTTCCCGATGGCACGGAGATCGCCATTGCCGATACCCGCAAGTGCAAAGATGCAGAGGGTAAGCCCACCGCCGACATTCTGCATGTGTTTGCAAGCTATTTAAGCCAGGAGCCCAATGGAATAGTGCACGAGAAGCTCCTAATATGTGAGCAAATGAAAAACCAAGGCAGCGCGCTGACGGCCCGCATCGACTGGCCACGCCGCCACCGCCTGATGCGTTTTCACACCGCCACGCACCTGCTATGCCACATCGTGCCGCAGTTGGTCAACGGTTGCTCCATCACGCCGGACTATGCGCGCATGGACTTTGCCATGACCGACCCGCTGGACAAAGACGCACTCACCGAAGCCTTGGCCAAGCTGGTGGATGCCGCACTGCCCGTGGTGGTAGGCAGCATCACCGAGGCCGAGCTGGACGCCAACCCCGCCTTGGTCAAAAGCATGAGCGTCAGCCCGCCACGCGGCAGCGGCGTGGTGCGCACTATCCGCGTGGGCAACGAGCAGTTGATCGACCTGCAACCCTGCGGCGGCACCCATGTGGCAAACACCTCAGAGATAGGCCGCGTGGTGATTACCAAGATAGAGAAGAAATCTGCCACCACCCGGCGTGTAGTGCTGGGCTTCGCCTAAAACCAGCCCCGTTCTAGGGCATGATTACCCCCTATGAACAAAGCCCAGACTAAAAAACTAGAAGACGACCTATGGACCGCTGCCGACAGCCTGCGTGCCAATTCTGACCTGAAAGCCAGCGAATACTCCACGCCTGTGCTTGGGCTGATTTTTTTGAAGTTTGCTGACAATAAATACAGCCAGCATGAGGCAGAGATCAACGCCGAATACAACAAAACCGTTGGCAAACGCAACAGCCGCCCCGTCAGCGAGATAGCTATCGAACGCTGCGGCTTCTACTTGCCCGACCATGCCCGCTACGGCCACCTACTCACCCGCCCTGAAAAAGAAGACATCGCCAAAACCATCCAAAAAGCGATGGAGGCCATAGAAGAATACAAACCCGAGCTGCAAGGCGTACTGCCCAGCACGGAATACGCCCGCCTCACCCGCTCAGAGCAAAACAAAGGCATAGCCCAGCGCCTGCTCAAAATCTTCTCCAACATTCCGTTGGATGCGGGCGGTGACCTGTTTGGCAAAATTTACGAATACTTCTTGGCCAACTTCGCCATGAGCGAAGGCCAAGGCGGCGGCGAGTTTTTTACGCCTCGCTCGGTGGTTAAGTTGATGGTGGAGATCATCCAGCCCCACGGCGGCAAAGTGTATGACCCCGCCTGCGGCTCCGGCGGCATGTTTGTGCAATCAGCCGAGTTTATCGACGGCCATCGCCTGGATGCTGCTGTAAAAACCACCAACGCCCGCGATGCCATCTACGTCTATGGCCAAGAGAAAACGCTAGAAACTGTCAAGCTCGCCAAGATGAACCTGGCCGTCAACGGCCTGCGCGGCACCATTACCCAGGCCAACACCTACACCGAAGACCCGCACGGCAGCCTGGGCCAGTTTGACTATGTGATGGCCAACCCGCCCTTCAACGTAGACGACGTAAGCCTGGCCGCCGTAGAAAAAGACTCCCGCTTTAACACCTACGGCATACCCCGCAACAAAACCAAGCTCAAAAAAGCCGACACCGGCCTGGAGACGGTGCCCAACGCCAACTATTTGTGGATCAACCTGTTTGCCACCTCGCTTAAACCCAAGGGCCGCGCCGCATTGGTGATGGCGAACAGCGCCAGCGACGCCCGCCACTCCGAAGCCGAGATACGCAAAGCGTTGATCGAGGCCAACCTTATCTACGGCATGCTCACCATGCCCAGCAACATGTTCTACAGCGTCACGCTGCCCGCTACCCTGTGGTTCTTTGACAAAGCCAAGCACAGCGACAGCATTTTGTTTATCGACGCACGCAACATCTTTACCCAAATAGACCGCGCCCACCGCGAGTTTAGCGACGAACAGGTAGCCAACATCGCCATCATCAGCCAGCTACACAAAGACCGCAGCGACGAGTTTGTGCAGCTGGTTGACCACTACTTTGACAAAGGCATCGCCAGCCTACACGCCCACGGCGCAGGCATAGCCCAGCTGTGCGCGCAACTGCTAGACGCGCTAGAAGAACCCGATGCCAAACTGGCCGTGGTGGACCTGCAAAAGCAATGGCGCGGCCTGAACAAGCTAGAAGAAAAATACGCCGCTTACCTAAACACCGCTGCCGACACTGGCAAAAAGCGCAACACCGCCCAGCACACCCTGCGCGCAGCCTTTACCCCCTTCTTCACCGCCCTGCATGCCGACTTGAAGGCCCTAGACAAAACCCTGCGCCAGTTTGAAAAGCAGCAAACCGACGCAGCGCAAGCCGAAGGCAAGCGCGGCAGCACAAGCCGCAACACCAAAGCCCTCAAAACCGCGCTAGAAGCCCTGCACACCGAAGTCAACGAGTCAGAACAATGGTTTGCCCACATCCAGTGGCTGCAAGAGCGCTTTCCCAGCGCCGTGTACGAGGACATTACCGGCCTGTGCAAGCTGGCCACCCGCGCCGAGGTGGCCGAGCAAGACTGGTCGCTCAACCCCGGCCGCTACGTGGGCGTGGTAATTGAGGAAGACGGCAAAACCGAAGAAGAGTTCACCAGCGGCCTGCTGGCCATGAACGACGAACTCACCCGCTTGAACACCGAGGCGCGGGCGCTGGAAAAAGTGATTGCTGAGAATGTGAAGCTGCTGGCGGGGGACGAATGAGCAAAATGCGTGTCGCACGATTGGGCGATTTATGCTCAAAGGTCACATCTGGTGGGACTCCACTGCGTTCCGTACCCGAATATTATGAAGGCGGAACAATTCCCTGGATGAAAACTGGTGAGGTAAAAAAGTGCTTTGTGTACGAGACTCAAGAGCACATTACTGAGCGCGGTCTTCGCGAATCATCTGCGAAGTTAATTCCTGCAAATAGCTTGATTGTTGCTATGTATGGCGACGGCGACACCGCAGGAAACGTCGCAATTAATAAGGTGCCCTTAACCACCAATCAAGCTTGCTGTAATTTCACACTGAACCCTGCCATCGCTGACTACCGATTCGTTTATCACTACCTCAAGGGCAGCTACGATAACTTGGTTGGACTGAAACTTGGCGGATCACAGCAAAACTTAAACGCCGCTACGTTGAAAAGTTTTCCAATTAACACCCCAACTCTGGAAACCCAGAAAAAAATCGCTGCCATCCTTAGCGCCTACGACGACCTGATCGCCAACAACCAGCGCCGCATCACCCTACTAGAGCGCATGACCGAAGACATCTACCGCGAATGGTTCGTCCGCCTACGCTTCCCCGGCCACGAACAAGCCAAGATGGAAAAAGGTGTGCCGGAGGGTTGGCATTTTGATTTCACCTCCAGATTTTTTAGCCATGTAAAAGGTAAATCCTATGGCGGTGAAGAGTTGACGGATGACCCGCAGCACATGCAGTTTATTACTTTGAAGTCCTTTAACCGCGGAGGTGGTTATCGCGAATCTGGCTTGAAGCACTACTCGGGGCGCTTTAAACCAGAACAAGTCGTATATGCAGGTGATGTGGTGATGGCCGTTACCGACATGACTCAAAACCGCGAAGTAGTTGGTCGCGTAGCGCGTATTCCAACTATTAGTGAGCGGGGCGCAGTTATTTCACTGGATGTCATCAAGCTGGTGCCGAAAAAAGTATCCGCAGCCTTTCTATACAGCTTTCTTCGACTATCTGGCTTTGGTGAATACATTAAAGAGTTTGCTAATGGTACAAATGTTTTGCATCTCAAGCCCGATTTGGTGGGTCAACAAAAGGTACTTATGCCATCAGCGATTTTGCAAGAACAGTTCGTGAAAATCGTCGATCCAATAAATCGCCAAATTGATGCGTTAACTGTGACTAGTGCGAAACTTGAATCCACGCGCAGTATGTTGCTGCCCCGTCTTATCTCCGGAAAACTTGCAGTAGACACGCTGGATATTCACTTTCCATCGAGTTTTGAAGTACCAAGTGCTCCTAAATAAAGAGCTTCTTACGCTATATTTTATTGGGCTAAAGCCGATTTTCGTATCAAATTTTGACTGCCAGATGCCGTAGTGGTCTTGGCTGTCGACTGCGCTTTACTCTGTTGCATTTGGTCTGCCATATCGCGGGCGATGGTTTGCAGCTCGGTGCTGGCAAAGCGCTTTAAGGCCAGCCGCATCAGGGTTTGGTAGCCGACACCGCCATGGCGAATGGTGGCGATGTTTTTAAAGTCTTCAATCAATGTCTCGGGCAGGCGAATGGAGATCATGCGCAGGTTGAGCGCTGCGTCCAACTGTGCATCGTATTCGGCGGGGGCTGCAACTGCGTACTGCGCATCCGCAGCTAGCTGCTCGTCATCCCAAGGGTCTGGCGTATTGGCGGGACTAGCCGTGGGCTTTGGTTTCATAACGTACCTCATAGTGAAGAGCATTAAAATTGTATATACAAAATTATAAATCTTACTTGGTACATGGAAAATTTGAAGAACTATTGTTTGCGACATGTATGTACAAGTCAGGTAAGATCGAGTCTGAAAAAATGTACAACGTAAATTTTTGGTTAAAAACACAGTGTTTTATTAGCCACGCCCCTAGAATATGTATTCTAAAAATAAACGCCTAAACGTTAACCCATAGGTTAATATATTGAAAATCTTATCCATTCAGAGCGCCAAGCACTACATTGGAGCCGTTGTCCACGAAAAGGGTGATGGCACGCTGAAATGCGAATTGATAGATGATTTTGAAACTATAGAGGCCACTTATGCAGCATCCCGCGACCGACTTTTGGTGTATTTCCAGCAAGTGGCAAGCAATGGGTTGCAAGCGCTGAGTACAACGCAGTGCCACTCGGTAGATGCCAACAACAAAATTCATGAGTTCATCGCAGGCAAGCTGCGGGTTTTATTTTTTCAAGGTACTACGGGGCAGGTGATTATCTGCTCGCACATGTTCTTGAAGAAGACGCAAAAAACGCCACCTAAAGAGGTAAGCAAGGCGATCAGGGCTAAAAAGCAATACTTGGCTGCCGAGGCGGCAAACCAAGTGGAATGGAAGGATGAGTTATGACTAAAAAAAGTTTTGCGGCGTTGTACGCCAAATTGGAACCCACCCCCGCTTACCAGGCGAGTGCACTGGCAGTCAACTTCTTGGCTGATGTGCACGCACGTATGCAGGCGCTGGGCATGACGCAGGCCGAACTGGCACGCAAAGTAGGTGTGTCGCCTGCCTACATTACCAAGCTGTTTCGCGGCTCGGCTAATTTGTCGGTAGAGACGATGGCCAAATTCTCGGATGCGGTGGATTGCAAGCTGCATTTGCATCTGGCCAGTGCTAGCCACAAGGTGCGCTGGTTTGATGTGGTGGCGCAGCGCCCAGCGCATTCGCCAGCTGATGCCGTCGCCGCTACCAATTTCATGCAGACGATGAAAAACCTCACCCCTACAGTCGCTTCTAGCGACTTGGCCCAACCCACCAACCAAGATGACTTTTATGCTGCGCCCGACCTCCTTGCAGCTTAAAGAGCTGGTTTTTCCGAAGGTCTCAGTGCAGGCGCTGGTGCCCAGCGTGGCAGCCGACGCGCCGCGTGAGCTGGCATTAGACGAGCTGAATATCAGTTTTGGTTTTGACTTGTCCACAGACTGTGCTGCCGTGACTGCGGGTTTGAAAGTGGAGAGCAAAGAGCGTGTAGCTGAAGCGCCATCGAACGCACTTTACGCAGTGCACATAGAAGCGTTTGCCAAGTTTGTACTGGTTAGCGCAGAGCATGTGGACGAACGCGCGCTGTACCTGCGGCGCTGCGCTGCGGCATCAGCGTTGGTGGGCGCTGTGCGCGAGCAGGTGTCGCTGATGACATCGCGCGGCCCCTGGGGCGTGGTGATGTTGCCTATGATCAGTATGGACTTGATTGTTGGCCCACCACCGCGCACCCAAGTGCCAGTCAGCCCGCCAGCAGTAGCACAACCTAAACCGCGCGCCAAAAGGGTAACCGCGAAGTAAAGCAGCAGCGGCATGCCCAACCTCATCACCGAAGACCAAATAGAGCAAGCGCTATTGCAGCGCTTGCAACATATTTGCGGGTTTGATGTGTTGGTGTGCTACACCGCTACGCCGGACGACTTGAACGACGGCTCGGGCAGGCGCGACAAGCGCGATGTGGTGCTGATGGACCGGCTGGCCCAAGCGGCGGCGCTGCTTAACCCTGACATACCCGCGCCTGTGCGCGAAGCCGCGCTGGCGCAGCTGGCCGACCGCAGGCAAAGCGTGGGCACGCTGGCGGCTAACCGTGAGGTGCACGGCCTGTTGCGGGACGGCATCACAGTAAGCTACCAAGACAGCGCTGGTAAAAAAGAAACCGCGCAAATGCGGGTGATTGACTTTACCAATGCGGGTAACAACCAGTTTTTAGCCGTGTCGCAGCTGTGGATCAAGTGCACAGGCGTAGATGCGCTGGCCGAATACCGCCGCCCCGACGTGCTGCTGTACGTTAACGGTATTCCGCTGGTGTTTATAGAGCTAAAAAACTCTAACGTGCTGCTCAAAACAGCGCACAGCGACAACCTGGGCAATTACAAGCGCGACATTCCGCAGCTGTTTAATACCAATGCGTTTTGTGTGTTGTCTAACGCGGCGCACACACGGCTGGGCAGCATTACGGCTACATGGGAGCACTTTTTTGCTTGGCTGCGGGTGGACAGCGAGAAAGAAAAGATTGACCGCAAAGCCATTGCCGACAGCGGCACCAGCCTGGAGCTGTTGGTCAGCGGGTTGTTTACCAAAGAGCGGCTGCTGGACTACGTGGAAAACTTTGTGATCTTCCATGGCGAGAAGCACAAAATCATTGCGCAAAACCACCAGTTTATTGGGGTGAACAAGGCGCTGGCTTTGGTTGATGCGCCAGAGCATAAAAAGTTGGGCGTGTTTTGGCACACCCAAGGCTCGGGTAAAAGCTATTCGATGGTGTTTTATGTGCGCAAGATTTTCCATAAGCTGGTGGGCAACCACAGCTTTGTGGTGGTGACAGACCGGGACGATCTGGACAGCCAGATTTACAAAACCTTTTTGCTTACCGGCACGGTAAAGCCTGGCGACGCGGCGCAGCCGGGCAATAGCAGCGAGTTGCGCGACTTTTTGCAGCAAAACAAGCGCATTGTGTTTACGCTGATTCAGAAGTTTCGTTTTGACAAGGGGCTGGCGTACCCGGTGCTGTCTGACCGATCAGACGTGATTGTGATTGTGGACGAGGCGCACCGCACGCAATACAAGTCGCTGGCCGAGAACATGCGGGCGGGCTTGCCCAACGCGCGGTTTTTGGCGTTTACCGGCACGCCGCTTTTGGGCCGCGACAGGCAAACCAATGCGTGGTTTGGCGACTATGTGTCGGAGTACACCTTTGCGCAGTCAATGGAAGATGGCGCTACGGTACCACTGTTTTATAAAAAGCGTGTGCCTGAGGTGCTGCTGCAAAACGATGACTTGAGCGAAGACTTTTGCCAAATACTGGAAGATGAAAACCTGGACGAAGCGCAGCAAGAAAAGCTAGAGCGCCACTTTGCCACCGAGATGCAGGTAATCACGCGGGACGACCGGCTAGAGACCATAGCCCGCGACATCGTGCAGCACTTTCCTGCGCGCGGTTATTTGGGCAAGGGCATGGTGGTGGCGGTAGATAAGTTCACCGCTGTGAAGCTGTACGACAAGGTACAACGGCTGTGGCTGGAAGAAATTAAAACCTTGCTGGCACGCATAGCCGAGACAGGCAATGACGTAGAAAAACAGCGCTTGAAAAAGCGCCTGGAATGGATGCGCAAGGTTCAAATGGCGGTGGTGCTCAGCGAAGAAGGCAAAGAAGATGAAAAGTTTGCTGCCAAAAAGCTCAACATAGCGCTGCACCGCACGCGGATGAACGCGCTGGATGCCAACGGCCAAGACATAGAAGGCAACTTTAAAGACCCCGCGCATCCGCTGCAACTGGTGTTTGTGTGTGCCATGTGGTTGACCGGTTTTGACGTGCCCAGCCTGTCCACGCTGTACCTGGACAAGCCGATGAAAGACCACACCCTGATGCAGACGATAGCGCGGGCTAACCGTGTAACGCCGTGGCAGATTAACGGTGTGGAAAAGCGCAACGGCGAAATTGTGGACTACTACAACGTGTTTCGCAACATGCGCAAAGCGCTGCGCGACTACGCGCTCGGCGGCGATGCAACGGACGAGCCGCCAGTGCGCGACAAAGATGCATTGCTTAACTTACTAGACGATGCGATAGCCCAGGCTTTTGATTTTTGCACCAGTAAAGAGATTGATTTGAGCCAAGTTGCGGGGCAAGAGGATGCCTTCGTCAAAGTGGGCTTATTCAATGATTTTTCAAACAAGCTGCTGGCCAAAGACGATGACCGCAAAGCCTTTAACGTGTTTGAAAACACCGTGTCTGCGTTGTACGAGGCCTGCAAACCTGAGGTGTTGGGCAAAGGCAATGTGCGCAGCGTGGCGGCCTTGACGTATTTGCGCGGTGTGGTGGAAGCGCAGATAGGCGAAGTGAGCATAGAAAGCGCCGCGCGCAGAGTAGCCGAGCTGCTAGACGAGAGCGTGGTGGTAAGCCGCCAAGATCAGAACTTGGTTCGTGAATACGGCAAAGAATACAAGGTCATTCGCGAAGGTAAAACTTGGGATTTAAGCAAAATTGACTTTGACAAGCTGCGCCAGGACTTTGGCCAGACGGTATACAAAAACATCGAGATTGCAGATCTGCGCCGCTTTATTGAAAGCAAGCTAGCGCTAATGCTGCAAGCCAACCGCGCCCGCGCACCGTTTGCGCAGCGGTTTTTGGAGATCATTGAAAGTTATAACGCAGGCGGCACGACGAGCGAGCATTTCTTTGACCAGCTGGTGCGCTTTACCCAAGACTTGCGCGATGAAGATGCTCGGAATCTGCGCGAGGGGTTGAGTGAAGATGAGCTGGAGCTGTTTGACTTGCTGGCTAAAGACAAAATGACCCAGGCCGAGACGCAAAAAGTAAAGCTGGCCGCCAAGGCGTTGCTGGCGCGTTTAAAGGACGGGTCGCCTAAAGTGCTGGTGCAAGACTGGTACAAAAATGACCAGACACGGATTATTGTGCAATCTGCGGTTATTGATGTGCTGAATAGAGAGTTGCCTGAAGAAGGTTATGACAGGGTGCTGTTCCAGGAAAAATGCAGTAATGTTTACAACCTTGTACTCGACTATGCTGCACAGGGTTTAAAGTGGGCCGCGTAAGGAACCATTGACTCTTATCTTGGCTCAAGTACATATGAATTTACGCAGACATTTTTTCGCTACAAGTTTAATAGCTGCTTGTGCTATGTTCCATTGGGCTAGTGCCCAAAACCTCCCCTCATCTACCGCTAAAACCGTAGTTACCACACCGCAGGTCAAAGCCGAGCTGCTGGCCTATGCGCCGGACGGCGTGGGGCCGGGCAAGCAAGTGCTGGTGGGCCTGCAAATTACCCATAAACCCGAGTGGCATACCTACTGGAAGAACTCGGGCGACTCGGGCCAGCCGACCGAGCTGCAGTGGACGCTGCCAGCAGGCGTGAGCACTGGTGAGGTGCAATGGCCTACGCCCAAGAAAATCCCCATTGGCAGCCTGGCCAACTACGGCTACGAGGGCGCGGTACTGCTGCCGGTGCCGCTGGAGATCAGCCAGCTGTTCCAACCTGGGGTGCTCAGCAGCGAGCTGGACGTCAAACTGAAAGCCGTCTGGCTGGTGTGCAAAAAAGAATGCATCCCTGAGGAAGGCGAGTTCGCTATCAAAATCCCGGTCAAGGGCTCAACTGCTTTAAGCGCACCGGCTTTTGAAGCCGCCAAGGCGGCCAGCCCGCGCAACGTGCCTGCCAGCCTGGAGGGCGTTAGCAGCACCGCGCGCATTGCGGGCGACAAGCTGGAGTTCAGTATCCAGCACCTGCCGGTAACGCTGCGCGGCAAAACCCTGGCGCTGTACCCCGAAACCCCTGAGGTGCTGCACAACGCCGCCGCGCTAGGCACCGACTGGACGCAGGCCTGGAAGGGCGCGGTATGGACGGCGGTGATGCCCTTATCCATCCAGCGCAGTGCCAGCCCGCGCCTGATGCCCGTGGTGCTGGCCACCGAGGATGGCAAAGAGGCTTACCGCGCCGAGGCGCAGGTGCTGGGCGACTGGCCAGCGGTGGCGGCCGCCGCGCAAGTGTCGCCCGAGCTGGAGGCAGCGCTCAAAGCCAACGCCGCCAGCCAGCGCGCACCGGTGGATGCGTCGGGCGCATCGCCTGGCGCGATGGGCCTGCTGCCCGCCCTGCTGTTGGCGCTGCTCGGCGGCATGATTTTGAACCTCATGCCCTGCGTCTTCCCGGTTCTGGCTATCAAGGTAATGGGTTTTGCGCAGCATGCGCATGACCGGCGCGCCCGCATCACCAACGGCGTGGCCTACACCGCCGGCGTGGTGCTGAGCTTTATGGCCCTGGGCGGCCTGATGCTGGCGCTGCGCGCGGGCGGTGAGGCGCTGGGCTGGGGTTTTCAGTTGCAGTCGCCTTGGGTGATAGCCGCCTTGGCAGCGTTGTTTACCGTGATCGGTTTGAACCTGATGGGCGTGTTTGAGTTTGCCAACGTGCTGCCCTCCAGTGTGGCTACGGTGCGGGCCCACAACCCGCAGGTAGATGCGTTTTTGTCGGGCGTGCTGGCGGTGGCCGTTGCCTCGCCCTGCACCGCGCCGTTCATGGGCGCGTCGCTGGGCTTTGCACTGGGTTTGCCGGCCTGGCAGGCGCTGGCGGTGTTTGCTACTTTAGGCATAGGCATGGCGCTGCCGTATTTGGCCGCCACCTGGGTGCCCTTTGTTGCCCACCTACTGCCGCGCCCCGGCGCGTGGATGGACGTGTTCAAAAAAGCCATGGCCTTCCCCATGTTGGCCACCGTGGTGTGGCTGGTGTGGGTGCTGGGCCAGCAAACCGGTATTGACGGCGCGGGTGCCTTGCTGCTGCTGCTGGTGGGACTGAGCATGCTGGTGTGGGCACTAACGCTGCGCGGGCGTGCCCGCACGGTGGTTGCTACATTATCGCTAGCAGCTTGTGCTATGCTCTATTGGGCTGCTGGCCAATACCTTACACAAAACCTGCCTGAAAGCGCCAGCGCTGCACCGTTGGCCAACGGCTGGCAAGCCTGGCAGCCCGGCAAGGTAGACCAGGTGCTGGCCCAAGGCCAGCCTGTGTTTGTTGACTTTACGGCCGCCTGGTGCGTGACCTGCCAGCTGAACAAAAAAACCACCTTGAACAATGCAAAAGTTTTGGCCGACTTCAACGCCAAAAAAGTGCAGCTACTGCGCGCCGACTGGACCCGCCGCGACCCGGCCATCACCGAGGCCCTCAGCGCCCTGGGCCGCCAGGGTGTGCCCGTCTACGTGCTGTACAAACCCGGCAGTGCCCCTGTCATCATGTCGGAAATACTCTCTGTTACCGATGTACGTGCGGCCATCGCTAAACTTTAGCCGTCTCGGGAACTGCGCGGCATTTTGAATGTCGTAGCGGCAGGTACAGGTTTTTCCCTTTCCCGTACGAACGACAGGAGTTTTGCCATGCAACGTCGCTACATCGTCCTCACCGCCGCCGCCGCTAGCGCTGCGCTTTTAATCGCTGCCAACGCCGACGCTGCGGCCACGGTAGGCCAAAAAGCCCCCGAGTTCAGCGCCAAAGACACGGCCGGCAAAACCGTCAATCTGGCCGACTTCAAAGGCAAAACCGTGGTGCTGGAGTGGGTTAACCCGGGCTGCCCCTATGTGCGCAAACACTACGGCGCAGGCAATATGCAGGCCACGCAAAAAGACGCCG
Source organism: Polaromonas sp. (assembly GCA_043766985.1). Lineage (GTDB taxonomy): Bacteria > Pseudomonadota > Gammaproteobacteria > Burkholderiales > Burkholderiaceae_C > JAAFIP01. The sequence continues at coordinate 41,547 of JAYUHM010000101.1, read as the reverse complement.
CCAGCAAAGGCGTGGTCTGGCTGGCCGTCAACTCCACCGAAACCAGCCACGGCGACTACCTAAGCCCCGCCCAGTTGCAGGCCTGGATGGGCGAGCAAAAGGCGGCCACCACCCACACCCTGATGGACGAGAGCGGCAGCATCGGCCAGCAGTACGCCGCCCGCACTACGCCGCACATGTATATCATCAACCCGCAGGGCAATGTGGTCTACGCCGGTGGCATCGACAGCATCGCCAGCGCCAACCCGGCCGACATCAAAACGGCTACCAACTACGTCAAGCAAGGCCTGGGCGAGGTGCTGGCGGGCAAACCCCTGAGCAATGCGCAAACCCGGCCCTATGGGTGTTCTGTGAAGTACAAGAGTTCGCTTTAATTCGTGATCGGGGTGACGCGCTGGTTTGCGCTATCCTTGCGCTATGAACCCTAGCGTCACCGCCGTCGGCATCGCCCACTTGCTGCAAACCACCCGCACCATCGCCATCGTCGGTTGCAGCCCCAAACCCGAGCGCGACAGCCATGAGGTGGCGCAGTATTTGCAATCTCATGGCTACCGCATCGTGCCTGTTAACCCTATCGTGGCAGCATCAAATACCCCGCAGATACTGGGCCAGCGCTGCTATGCCAGTTTGCAGGAGGCCGCCCGAGACTGCACCATTGACATGGTGGACGTGTTTCGCCGCAGCGACGCCGTGCCCGCGCTGGCAGACGACGCCATAGCCATTGGTGCCAAATCACTGTGGCTGCAACTGGGCGTGGTGCACGACGCCGCCGCCGCCAAGGCCCGCGCCGCCGGGCTGGTGGTAGTGCAAGACCTGTGCATCAAGCTGGAGCACCTGGCCTGGTTGCGTGCAGGCGGTGCCCAGGCGCCACGAGTATCGGTTTGACCAAGCAATCAAGCTCCTAGCCCACGCACAGGGGATAATGCCCCTATGCGTTTTGACCACCTCCACAACCCCACCTTTTTGCAGGCCTGCCTGGGCCTGGCTACACCCCACACCCCCGTTTGGCTGATGCGCCAAGCCGGCCGCTACCTGCCTGAGTATGTCGCCACCCGCGCCAAGGCCGGCAGCTTTATGGGCCTGGCCACCAACCGCGACTTCGCCACCGAGGTGACCCTGCAGCCGCTAGAGCGCTACCCGCTGGACGCTGCCATTTTGTTCAGCGATATTTTGACCGTGCCCGATGCCATGGGCCTGGGCCTCTCGTTTGCGCAAGGCGAAGGCCCGCGCTTTGCCCGGCCGGTGCGCGACGAGGCCGCCGTCAAGGCCCTGCAAGTGCCCGACATGCACAAGCTGCAGTACGTGTTTGACGCGGTGTCGTCGATCCGCAAAGCCCTCACGGTGGATGGCAAGAGCCGCGTGCCCTTGATCGGCTTTTCCGGCAGCCCGTGGACGCTGGCCTGCTACATGGTGGAGGGCGCGGGCAGCGACGACTACCGCTTGGTAAAAACCATGCTGTATTCGCGCCCCGACCTGATGCACCACATGCTTGCCATCAACGCCGACGCCGTGGCGCAGTACCTGAACGCGCAGATCGACGCGGGCGCCCAGGCCGTGATGGTGTTTGACAGCTGGGGCGGCGTGCTGGCCGACGGGGCCTTTCAGGAATTTAGCCTGGCCTATACCCGCCGCGTGCTCGAGCAGCTCAAGCGCCATGATGCACAGGGCAATATCGTGCCGCGCATTGTGTTTACCAAAGGCGGCGCGCCCTGGCTGGCGCAGATGAAGAGCCTGCCCTGCGAGGTACTGGGGCTGGACTGGACCGTTAACCTGACAGTCGCACGCACGACAATCGGCCGCGGTGTGGATGCTAAAGCATTACAAGGTAATATTGACCCCAATGTGCTGTTTGCACCCCCGGCCGCTATCGAAACCGAGGTGGGCAAGGTGCTGGCAGCCTTTGGTGCGCCGCACCAGGGCGCAGGTACCGGCAGCACGCATATCTTCAATTTGGGCCACGGCATCAGCCAATACACCCCGCCCGAGCATGTGGCAGCCTTGGTGGCGGCGGTGCATGGCCAGTCCAAAGCCATGCGCGCGGCCAGCGCTTAGGCCGGTGCCCGGCATCGCTATATCTGGCGCGGCCTAGCACATAAATTGTCCTAAAACGCCGCACCACGCCTGACTTATGCACAAAAATGATGTTGCACTGCAAAAATATCACCATGCCGGGGCGCCCATCGCTATCAATGCTGTAGCTTCGCTAAGTTATTGATTTATAAGGGTTTTAAAATCTGCTTTTTTTAGAGGCAATGTAGTGAAAGCCTTTACTTTCAAGGCCTCGCGCGCAGTCAGGGGTAGATATCAACAAAGTTATCCACAGATTCGTGGAATGGATGACATTATCGTGACAAATCAAGCACTTACGCTATTCTCTGCAAGTGCAATTTAGGAACTAGAGCTAAAAAGTGGTATTTTGGATTGCCGTTGTCGTAGCCACTCCCGCCCATGCCGGGGTAGCACCTGTACTGACGTATCGAAGTGAGCAGCCGCTCGCGGCGGGCTGCTTGGTGCGTGTGCCGCTGGGCAAGCGCGAGCTACTGGGCATCGTTTGGGGGGCTGCCAACGCACCTGCAACCGCCGACCAGCAAGCTAAAACCAAAGACATCATCGCCGTGCTGGACGGTATTGCGCCGCTAGACACCGCCTGGCGCGCCCTGGTGGAGTTTGCTGCGCGCTACTACCAGCGCGCCATCGGCGAGGTAGCGCTGGCGGCCCTACCGCCGCAACTGCGCGAGATCAATGGCGAGCAACTGGCCCGCAGGCAAAAACTGCACGCCAAGCGCGCCGAGAAAATACTGACCAGCAGCGCACCAGCACCGGCAGCGGCCCACGCGCATACACAGTCTGCAACAGATGCGGGTACGGCACTTACAAGCGATGGTGCTGAGAATGCTGCAGATTCAGTAGCAGCCAGTATCCAGCAGCTTAGGGCTATTGAGCAATTTTTTGCACATAATGCCGCCGCCCCCCACACGCCGCCCAAGCCCGCCTTGCTGTTTGGCGCCACCGGCAGCGGCAAGACCGAGGTGTATCTGCGCTGCACGGGGCGCGTGCTGGCCAACAGCCCCTACGCGCAGGTGCTGGTGATGGTGCCCGAGATCAACCTCACCCCGCAGCTAGAAGCCCGCTTTAACGAGCGCTTCGGCCCCATTTACGGCGCGCAGGCTGTGGTGGCGATGCACAGCGGCATGACGCCCGCGCAGCGCCTTAAAAGCTGGCTGGCAGCGCACACCGGCCAGGCGCGCATCGTGCTGGGCACGCGCATGTCTGTGTTTGCGTCCATGCCCGGTTTGCAACTGATTGTGGTGGACGAAGAGCATGACCCCAGCTACAAAAGCCAGGATGGCGCGCGCCACTCCGCGCGCGACCTGGCGGTGCTGCGCGCCAAGCTGCAAACAGAGCAAGCGCCCACGAGCCTAGAGCCCTGCCGGGTGCTGCTGGGCTCAGCCACGCCTTCGCTGGAAACCTGGCACGGCTGCGAGCAAGGCCGCTACCTGCGCCTGGACATGCCCCAGCGCGTGGGCGACGGCGCACCGGCCACGCTGCGGGTAGTGGACATGCGCCTGGCGCCCAAAAAAGCCTTGTTCGCCGCCACCCTGCTGGCTGCCATCCAAGAGCGCATTGCACGCGGTGAGCAATCACTCATCTTTTTAAACCGCCGTGGCTACGCCCCCGTGCTGGCCTGCGGCGCGTGCGAGTGGAAGTCGGACTGCCCCCATTGCAGCGCCTACCGCGTGTTCCACAAAATCGACCGTACCCTGCGCTGCCACCACTGCGGCACCACCGACCGCGTGCCCCGCGCCTGCCCCGAGTGCGGCAACATCGACATCGCGCCCGTAGGCCGTGGCACCGAAAAGCTGGAAGAGCAATTGGCGCATGCCTTGGGCATCCAGTACGTCAGCCCCGGTGACGAGCTTGCTGCGGCAAAAGACGGTGAATTCTTAAAACGTCCCGACGGCAGCCCCGCCGTCATCGCCCGCATGGACGCCGACACCACACGCCTGAAAGGCTCGCTGGAACAGCAGTTGGCCAATGTGCACAGCGGCCACGTGGATGTGTTGGTGGGCACGCAGATGATCGCCAAGGGCCACGACTTTCGGCGCATCACCTTGGTGGCGGCCATCAACCCCGACAGCGCGCTGTACAGCAGCGACTTTCGCGCACCCGAGCGTTTGTTTAGCCTGCTGATGCAAGCCGCAGGCCGCGCCGGGCGCGACGCAGCGCTGGCCGGCGCGCAGATGTGGGTGCAAACCCAGCACCCCGACCACCCCTTGTTTGCATCGCTCAAAGCGCACGACTACCCCGGCTTTGCCGCGCAGCAGTTGCGCGAGCGCGCGCAGGCGGGCCTGCCGCCCATGAGCTACCAAGCCCTGATCCGCGCCGAGGCCCGCACCCAAGAGGCCGCGCAGGCGTTTTTGCAAGCCGCTAGTGATGCGGCCGCCGACCCAGCCAGCAGTGTCGCCGCCTTTGAGCACGTCACCCTGTACCCCTGCCTGCCCATGGCCATCCAACGCATCGCCAACGTAGAGCGTGCCCAAATGCTGGTCGAGTCGCAGTCCCGCGCAGCCTTGCAAAAGTTTTTGTCATCATGGCAACCCGTGCTGCGCGCCACGAAAGTGCAGGGCTTGATTCGCTGGGCGATGGATGTTGATCCACTATCTATTTAATAGCTACTTGTGCAACTATATATTGGGCTGGAGGCCTTAAATGCTTTTAAATCTAGGATTCGAAGGATACGCCACGGCATAGAAATTGATCTTTCAGGGGTTGACTGTTGCAAACGGTTTAACATATTGATATACCAAAACACAAAAGACTGAAAGAATGAAAAAATCGCACCAGCTAGAAGTTTTTCTCAATTCAGTACGCGGCGTACAAAGCACCGGCGGTGGAACCAAAGAAACCTCGTACTACACCGCACTTAACAACCTGCTTGACGGAGTGGGCCACACCCTCAAACCCAGCGTGCGTTGTGTCATGCAACTCAAAAATCTTGGTGCTGGCAACCCGGATGGCGGGCTGTTCACAGCAGACCAATTTGACCGCAAGACCGGTGAAACCAAAGACTTGGGCAAACCCTCACGCGGAGTCATAGAGGTTAAAGCCCCCGCAGAGCCCGTAGATGACACCGCCACAACAGGGCAAATTACCAAATACTGGGACAGATACAAGCTGGTGCTGGTCACCAACCTGCGCGACTGGCTACTGCTGGGTGAGCGCAACGGCCAGCGCGTCACATTAGAGCGCTTTAGCTTGGCCCCCAACGAAGCTGCCTTCTGGGCATTAGCCGCACACCCTAGCAAAGCACAAACCGAGCTGGGCGAAGCGTTTGAAGATTTTTTAGGCCGCGTGCTGCTGCACAACGCGCCGTTGGCTGACCCTAAAGACCTGGCCGCATTGCTAGCCAGCTATGCCCGCGAGGCGCGCCACCGCGTAGAACACGCTACCGATGCCGCCGCCAAACAACTTGAGGCGCTGCAACAAAGCCTAGAGTCTTCGTTGGGAGTAACCTTTAGCGCAGATGAAGGCGGCCACTTCTTTCGCTCCACACTGGTACAAACTTTGTTCTACGGTGTGTTCTCGGCTTGGGTGTTGCGCCGCGAACAAGCTGCACCGGGCCAAATCTTAGGCCCATTCGACTGGAAAAGCGTCGCCCACAGCCTGAACGTGCCCATGATCGCCGCCTTGTTTGGCCAGCTTTCACAGCCCGCCAAACTTAAGGCTCTCAACCTCACCGAGGTGCTGGACTGGGCTGCTGACGCGCTTAACCGCGTAGACCAATCCGCATTTTTCAAAACCTTTGAGTCCACCCGCTCGATCCAGTATTTTTACGAGCCTTTTTTGGCTGCGTTTGACCCCAAACTGCGCAAAAGCCTTGGCGTTTGGTACACCCCCGAAGAAATAGTCCGCTACCAAGTAGCCCGCGTAGACCAAGTGCTGCAAAGCGAGCTGGGTTTGCCCGATGGCCTGGCCGACCCCAACGTGGTGGTGCTTGACCCTTGCTGCGGCACAGGTGCCTATCTGGTCGAAGTGCTGCGCGTGATCGCAGACAAGCTCAAAGCCCAGGGCGCGGACGCACTGGCCGCGCACCAGCTAAAGCTGGCCGCTACTACCCGGCTGTTTGGCTTTGAGCTGCTGCCCGCGCCCTACGTGGTAGCGCATTTGCAAATAGGCCTGCTGCTGCGCCAGCTAGGCGCGCCACTGGGCGTAAATGCAGATGGCACCGACGAGCGGGCAGGTGTTTTCCTCACCAATGCCCTTACTGGCTGGGAGCCCGCCAAAGACCCAAAGACACAGATTCCCTTGTATCCAGAATTTGAGCTGGAGCGCGATGCGGCAGACCAGGTTAAACAAACGCAGAAAATCATCGTGATTTTGGGTAACCCGCCGTATGACGCTTATGGCGGTGTGGCATTGGGCGAGGAGCAAGACCTCGTGACGCCCTACAAGGAAGGACTCATCAAAAAATGGGGCATCAAGAAGTTCAATTTGGATGATCTTTATGTACGCTTTTTTAGGCTGGCTGAACGGCGTATTGCAGAGCAGAGCACTCGTGGAGTCGTTTGCTACATTAGCAATTTTTCGTATGTAAGCGAGCCCTCATTTGTGGTTTTACGCGAGCATCTAGCCAATAATTTCAATAATATTTGGATCGACAACCTTAATGGTGACAGCAGGGAAACCGGCAAGACGACTCCTAGTGGCTTGCCTGACCCCAGCGTATTTTCAACCCCGTACAACAAGGAAGGCATCCGCAAAGGAACCGCAGTAGCCTTACTTGTCAAAAATCTGCCCGTTGATCAAATTACACAAACAGCAAAGAGTGCCGGTGATGTCAAACAACCCGAGACGAGAGTCCTTTATCGGGATTGGTGGGGTGTAAAGAAGAGGGAGGATTTATTAAAAAGTCTGAATGAGCCAAAGCGAGACATGCAGTACTCCGTTGCCAGCCCTACTGCCAGCAATCGTCACAGCTTAAGGCCTTTGGATGTTAGCTCAGCATATGGAAGTTGGCCAACTTTGGCAGAACTTTCTCAAGCATACATGCAAGGCATGGATGAGGATCGGGGCCTAGATTTAATTGACATAGATAAGGCAACGCTAGTAGAGAGGATCAAAATCTACCATGACCCCGCTTCAACCGAACGCATGCTCGCCGAAGCTTGCCCAGGGCTATCACGCTCCAGCGCAGCATTTGTGCCGACAAAAGCTCGGATTAAAGCTATAGAAATTGGTTACCGCCCAGAATGGATAGTCCGTTTTCCATTTCGTCCCTTTGATACACGCTGGGCGTATTACACCCCCGCTGGAAATGTATGGAAAAGAAGTCGTCCACAGCTATGGCTAGCAAAGACACATGGTGAAAGCTTTCTCATTTCTCGGCCATCAGGAGTTGCCAAACCCGAAGGTGTACCAATGCTGTGGTCAAAGCAGGTATTTGCACGAGATTCAATGCGTGGGCATGGGGTTGCATTCGCCGGGCAAAACGTCCTCGATTGCTTGGACCAGGACGATACCCAAGGAGATTTGCTTGAAAAGGTGACCGACAGATCCACCGCAAATCTCTCCTCTTTTGCACGCACCTATCTTATCGCTCTCGGTAGCCCAGACCCAGACACTCATCGCGACACCGCCGAACTGATCTGGATGCATGCACTGGCCATCGGCTACAGCCCCGCCTATCTGAGCGACAACGTAGATGGCATCCGCGAAAACTGGCCTCGTATTCCATTGCCTGCATCGCGCGAGACTTTGCTCGCCTCTGCTGCACTGGGCCGCCAAGTGGCGGCACTGTTGGACACTGAGACTGCCGTGCCTGGTGTCACCAGCGGCACCATCCGGGATGAACTGAAAACTATCGCTGTGGTCAGCCGTATGGGTGGCGGTGCGCTTACGCCTGCTGAGTTTGCCCTGACCGCTGGCTGGGGCAGTGGTGGGCAAGGCAGCATTACGATGCCGGGCAAAGGCAAAACCGAGCCTCGCGCGCGGGCACCCGACGAGCATAGCGCTGGGTTTGGTGCGGAACCCACGCTAGATGTGTACCTGAACGCCACGGCCTACTGGAAGAATATTCCGCAACCCGTGTATGACTTCACCATTGGCGGCTACCAAATAATAAAGAAATGGCTGAGCTACCGCGAGCAGCGCGTGCTGGGCCGTGCGATGACGATGGGCGAGATCATGGAAGTAACCGCCATGGCACGGCGCTTGGCAGCACTGGTATTGCTGCAACCCAAGCTGGACGAGAACTACCGCAGTGTTGCCGCAGCCACGTGGGCGTTTAGCCGGGAGGCGTGATGCGCATTGCGCCTAAAGTGCAAACGGCCACCTTTGACATTGCTGATTGGGAGCAGGATGCAGAGTTTGGCGTTTTCCCGCAGGGCGCACGGGCTAAAGGCGCTGTGTTTGCACCCGCCAAGCCCTGTGACTCGGTGTTGGTGGCTGGTAAGCGTTATTTGTTCAAACGCTCTAAACGCAGCTACCCCGACCAGTTTTGGGGCGAAGTCATTGCGTACCGCGTGGGCTGCCTGCTGGGCTTGCAAGTGCCGCCGGCTTTTGCTGCGTTCAATTCTAAAACTGGGCATAGTGCAGCGCTGATAGAGTGGTTTTACACAGAGGGTGCGGAGTCATTCATCATGGGGGGCGATTTTCTGCATCAACTTGACTCTGACTACGACAGAGACAAGGGAACCAAACACAACCTAGGGCAAATTGAAATCTTGATGCGCGCAATGTACCGGACTGGCACACCAGTGAAGAACTGGCGGCAGTGGTGGGTAGATGCGCTATTGTTTGACGCTTTGATTGGTAATACCGATCGCCACCAAGATAACTGGGGGCTAGTTTTTCAGCTTGCCGGAGATAAGCTGTCTCGCTGCAGATTGAGCCCCTTGTACGACAATGGCACCAGCTTAGGCCACGAGCGCTTTGTCGAGCGTGTGCAGGACTGGTCGAATGACGACGTGGATCGGTATATCCAGAAAGGTACGCACCACGTTAAATGGTCTTTGCAGGACACGCCCATCGTCAATCGGCACACTGCATTATTGCGCCGCGCCATCTTGGCATGGCCTAAAACCATTGAAATTGCCCGAAGCAGGCTCAACTTTCATGCCGGTGAACTTGTGGCGTGTTGTGTGGATTTGGTAGATCTCCCAACACCTGTTGCCCTAACACCTGCGAGAATGGCGTTTGTGCAGCGTCTTTTAAAGCGTAGACACCAGCTTCTAATTAAAACCCTTGACGATACACGCACCCTTTTAGATGAATTCCGCGCCCCTGTCTCACATCGTTGAACCTGAGCGTCTCTTGCTGACTTGGCAGCCTGTAGATGAGCAGTCACAGCACCGTACGCGCCGTACGGTGGGTGAAGTGCTGCGCGGCAGCAGTGATTCGGACATGGTCTTTAGGTATTTAAGCGACACGCCAGACTGTAGAGCGGCGCAAGCGGCTGGGTTCCAGGGTTTCCCCGCTTTCCCGCTAGACGGGGCCGAGGTGACTAAGGGTGTGCATGAGACTTTCATGCGGCGCCTGCCGCCGCGCAAGCGCGAAGATTTCGCAGATTTTTTAGCGCAGCACCGCCTGCCTTCGCCGTTTCCATACTCGGACATGGCGTTATTGGGCTACACCGGCGCGCGGTTACCGAGTGATGGTTTTGCACTGGTTCCGCAATTTCCAGTAAATGCCATGCCGTGTGACTACCTGATGGAAGTGGCTGGTCTGCGCCACGTTTACAACGGCTCGATAGCTGATATTCGCAACGGCGACGTAGTGAGCTTTCAAGCTGAGCCTTCGAACCCCGTGGATTCAGACGCACTGGCGGTAGTGCATGCAGGCCATGTGATTGGTTATGTGACGCGTACTATGCGCAGCAGTTTCCACAATTGGCTTGGTTCTAAGACGCTGTTAGCCACTGTGGAGAGACAAAATGGCAAGCCAGAGCGTCCGCTGATCTATTTGCGGATTTCGGTAAGTTAGTTCCCCTGCCAGATTGCAGCGAGTGTAGTAATAATGCAGACTAGTTTACTGCAAAAATCATAGCTTCTCGTGCTATATTCTATTGGGCTTGCGGCGTATTTGTCACTACAAACTCAATTTGACAGGGGTGGCGCCCAAACCAGCGCGTTGCAGCCACGCAAAGACCGAATCTACCGTGGCGGTTTCAATGCGGTCTGAAAAACGCTTCTCGTTCGGGTGGTCGTCAAAGGCCACGTTGGCAGCGGTGATGCGCCCGCCCAGCCGCGTGAGTGGGCCTATTTTGAGCGTGGTGGGTTCGTAGCCCTTGAACTGCAACCACGCCTGCGCCTGCTGACGGTTGCGGATCGTGCTCTCCATGGCAGAGGCCAGTGTCTCGATGGCCCACTGGTTGCTCTGCTGGTATTTTTGTGCCCAGGCGTAGCTGACCATACTGTAGGGCTTGGTGTGCAGCGCGGTGCTGCGGTCTTTGTCGGTCAAGGTGGCATACAGCTTGTCTTGCACCTCGCGGGTGGGTACGCTCCACGCGGCTTCGTAGCGGAACAAATCGTCCGAGAAAAACTCGCCCAAACCCTGGCGGTAGAGCGACGCCTCGGCCGTGCCGCAGGTGTTGAGCTTATGCGCTACCAGCCATGAGCCCTCAGGTGTTTTGTAGGCAAAGCCCAGGTGCGAATAGCGCAGGCCGTACTTGCTGAGGTCTTGGCCTGCACGGGCCAGCACCACCACCTTGGTGCCGTTTTTGGCATGCTCGGCGTCCAGTGCGTTCATGGTGCGCTCGGCCAGGTTCATGCCCTTCTCGATCATCTGCGGCGGCGGTGGTTTGGCAGCGTCGCAAGAGCGGCCCGCCGTGGCTGCGCCTGAAAAAAGAGTGAGCGCTACCGTGGCAGCGGCAAGAACTGCGTTGCGTATGGATTGCATGGGGGCCTTAATCAGTTGGGGACAGAGCAACGGGGCGCTACGCGCGTTCGTTGGACTGTCCCACAAAGTTATCAGAAAGTAATGCGTTCGTTGTGCAGCAAGGACTTGCCCAGTGCGTTAGGGATAAAGGCAATCGCCTCGCCCAATGCCGACAGCACCACGCCGCTGCCAATCACGCTCACCGTCACTGCCGTGCCCGCCACAATGGAGGCGCCGCCCGCCACCTTGCCCACCAGTTCAACGCTGGCCGTAGCGCCGTCGGATGCGCGCTCCAGCACATACACCGTGCCGCGTGCGGTGCTCTCTACCGCCTTCACCACCAACACGGCACCCGCCGTAGACAAGATCACGGGCACTGCCAGTACGGCCCCCGCTGCGGTACTGGCCGCGCCACCCACCAAGACCACCGAGGCCACAGGCAGCATCGACAGCACGAGCGACGCTTCGCTCTGCGCATAAGCTTTAGGGCTGGAAGCCAATGCCATAACGGCACAAGCCGCTACTAACACAGTAGCAAGTGATTGCTTTAACATGGCAGGTTTAATCAAAGAACTTTTCATGACGCACTCCTTAGGTGTGAATGAAGGGAAATTACTGTTGCTCAGCGGCCATCTCGCGGCGCGCTTCCATGCGGGCGGTCAGGCGGGTCTCAGCCAGGTCAGCCTCATGTTTGTCGCGCAGGGTTTTAGCCAAGGTGAAGGTGGTGGTAATCAAATACAACCAGCTCACCAACAAGAACGCCTTGTAGGTTTCGTTCAGGTTCATGCGCCACAGGCCCCATGCCGTCAGTGTCATGGCAATACCGAAAGCGGTGTACACCACCATGCGCCACATCGGCGTGTCCACATTTTTGTATTGGTTGTCTCGAATGAACTTGGCCAAAAAGAAGGCCGTGGACAAACAGAAGATATACCCCATGACCATGAACGCGCGGTCCAAGTCTTGCCCCGGCAAATAGGCCAGGCCCGTGCCGCACAAGAAGCCGGCAATGCCGAAGGAAATCCACACTTGGGCCAACCAGGCTTTCGTGTCGCGTTGAACGATGGGTTGCTGCATATCTGTCTTTCCGTTGTTAAGGTGACTGAAGTATCTGCAGTTTTGAGCGAGTTGCCAGCATTTTGCACAGAGTGGCCGCCCGCAGCCCGTGCGGTATTATTTGGCGCTACTTTAGACGGCCAAAAGCGCGGCAATGCGGTCTTTCAGCACGGCGGGTTGCACCGTGCTGGCGGCCATTGGCAGTCCCACGTTCAAACCCACGCGGCTGAAAACACCACGCCGGAACGGCCGCACCATGGCATTGCCCTTTTCCACCCGGCTAAAGAAGCTGCCCCACAAATTGGTCAGCGCCATGGGAATCACGGGCGGCTCTATGCCCTGGGCTTTGGCGCCTTCCAGGATCTTCATGATGCCGCCTTTGAACTCTTGCAGTTCGCCATCTTTGGTGATACCGCCTTCGGGGAAGATGGCCAGCAGGTCGCCTTCGTTCAGTACCTTTTGCGCATCGGCAAAGGCGCGCTCATAGGCAGCGAGGTCTTCGCTCTTCGGGGCGATGGGAATGGCCCTGGCCAGCTTGAACATCCAGCCCAGCACGGGGATCTGGAAGATGCGGTGGTCCATCACAAAGCGGATGGGGCGCGGGCTGGCGGCCATCAGCAGCACGGCGTCGATAAAGCTCACGTGGTTGCAGGTCAAAATGGCGGCGCCCTCGGTGGGTATGTGCTGATCGCCGGTGACCTTGAAGCGGTAGACGAAGCGTGACAGCACCCAGGCAATAAAGCGCAAGAAATACTCGGGCACCAGCATAAAGATGTAGCAGGCCACCACCGCGTTGGCAATGCCGGTAAACAAAAAGATTTGCGGGATGCTGAAATGCGCGCCCAGCAATGCACCGGCAATCACCGAGCTGGCGATCATGAACAGCGCGTTCAAAATATTGTTGGCGGCAATGATGCGCGCGCGGTGCGTGGGCTGGCTGCGCAACTGGATGAGCGCGTACATGGGCACGCTGTACAGGCCCGCAAAGAGGCTGAGCAAGGCCAGGTCGGCCATCACGCGCCAATGTGCGCTCATGCTGATGAACTGGCCCACGCTCAGCTCGCTACTCACCGGCAAACCGCGCGAGGCAAAGTACAGATCAATAGAGAAAATGCTCATGCCGATGGCGCCCAGCGGTACCAAGCCAATCTCTACATGGCGACGGCTCAGCGTCTCGCATAGCAAGGAGCCGATAGCGATGCCGATAGAGAAAACCACCAACAGCAGCGAGGCCACCTGAGCGCTGCCATGCAACACCTCTTTGGCAAAGCTGGGGAACTGGCTTAAAAACACCGCACCAAAAAACCACATCCAGCTGATGCCCAACAGAGAGCGGAACACCACGATGTTGCCGTGCGCCAGCTTGAGGTTGGCAATCGTCTCTGTCACCGGGTTCCAGTTGATTTTGAGGTTCGGATCGGTCGCAGGCACCGACGGAATGAACTGTGCAATCACACGGCCTACCAATGCAGCCGCTACACAACCGATAGCTACATACGTTGGACCTACTTGGGGGATAGCCACCAATAGCCCACCGATGACCTGCCCAGCCAAAATGGCCACGAAGGTGCCCATCTCGACCATGCCGTTGCCACCGGTCAGCTCGCGTTCGCTCAGCACCTGGGGCATGTAGGCAAACTTCACCGGGCCAAACAGCGTGGAGTGCAGGCCCATGAGAAAGGTGCAGGCCAGCAGCACGGGCACATTCGCGGTAGAAAACCCAAACGCGGCCAGCAGCATGATGCCGATCTCCAGGTTCTTCACAAAGCGGATGACCTTGGTTTTGTCGTACTTGTCAGTCACCTGGCCCGAGGTGGCGCTGAACAGCAAAAACGGCAGGATAAACAGCGCCCCAATCACCAGGCCCGCCATGGCGGGCTGCATCCAGCTCACGCTGAGCTGGTAGGTCACCATGACGGTAAAAGCAAACTTGAACAGGTTGTCGTTGGTGGCGCCGGCAAATTGCGTCCAGAAGAAGGGGGCAAAGCGGCGCTGGCGCAGCAATGCAAACTGGTTTGGATGCTCGTGCGCGCTAGCCGGTGCTGCGCCTGCTGCGCTGGCCGTGGGATTGATAGGGGTTGCGCTGATAGGGGTGGCTGACATGGTGCTCCTCATTTGTTATGCGTTTTAGGTGGTTCAAGCGCGCTTGGCGGGCGCTGCGTCACCGTGCTGTGCATTATGTCGCAGGGCATGGATCACAGGCAACGCAGCCAGGCTGGCTGCGATATGTTTGAGGCTATGGCCCGACACTAAACCGCTGGTAGCGTGAAAAACCGCCTCGTCGCCCAGCTCCAGCAGCTTGGCTACTGCATAAATGGCTATCAGCACAGCCCAGCGTACGCCCAATGCGCCTCGCTGCGCGGGCTGCGCTGCCGCCCACAACACGACGGCCATGCCGCCAAACTGCACTACCGCCCAAGGTGCCATCACCCCGGCTGCAAAGTTCAGCATGATGGCCAAAAAACCTGCGGCCAATACGCTGCCCCACACCCACGGCGCTGCGCGCAGGCTTACCCGCTCAGCTGCTGCCAGGCCCAGTGCGCCTGCAAAGGCCACAGCTATCCCGGCGCGGTCAACGGCCAAGCCCCAGGCGTCAGGCGCCCAATGGTAGAAGCTGGAGCTAAAACATGTCAGCAGCAAACCTACAAAAAATACGGTGGCCGCTTGGCGCGTGGCAACGCTCACCACCGGCGCACGGTACAGTGACCGAAAGCCCCACATGCCAAGCGCTATAAAAGGTAAATTGCTCAGTACATCCAATGCGTTAGGGATACCCCATAGCGTGCGTGCGTCCACAAACGGGTGGCCATGGGCATAGATGTGCGTGTGGCCGTGGGCATTGAGCTGCACATGTAGCAAAGCCGCGATGTCGCTGCCAAACAGGGCCCCGACAAAGGCCAGCGCAGCCAGCACCGACCCAATGGTTAACAAACGCTGCTCTACAGCGGTAAGCTGCGGATAACCCGCAAGGAGAGTTTGGCGCGGTAGGGATGACATGATTTTCACAAGCCGGTAGTTGAACATGTGTCGGAGTATGAAAGCGCCTGAGCGCATGACCATATTTGTCGGTAAAGCTTCGCGGCGTACCACTGCGGGTAGCACGGTGCGCTACCGCACGCGTGTGTAAAAAACCCATTTAGCGGACAAAAAAATACCGCTACCGGCCTTGGCCAGCAGCGGTACAAACCTTGGAAATCGGTTTTGAAAACGGGGGTATTTACTCTGCGGTAATTTACTCTGCAGCAATTTGCGATACGGTCAGCCGCGCCGATACAGATGCACGGTCAACATCGACTGGGACTGCGTTGTTCGCAGGTGTGGTGTTCAGTGCCAGCGCTTGCCGCTCCAGTTGGCTGCGCTGCCATAGGGCTTGCAGGGCGGGCCACATTTGCGGTTGTGCGCTGCGGGCATAGTCGCCTACGCTTTGGCCACGTTCATGGGGCAGGCTCGCGTTCATGCTGGCGCCACGCGCCATCAGGTATTGCGCGGTACGCAGGCGGGTGGCGTCGTCGGTGGCAAAGCCGGGGCTCATGGTGCGCGCCAAGGGCAGCCAGGGCACAAAGCCCATGCCCTTGGATGGCACGCGGTGAATGAGCGAGGGGGCCCTTTGTGTCCACCAGTCCAGCGTGGCGACATCGCCATGGGCCAAGGCCTGCTCATAGCCCGACGCGTCCATCTCTATGGCGCGCAGGGGTTGGTGGCCAGCAGCCAATAGGTCATTCACCCAGGGTTGCGACAGGCTGCTGGGGTGAATGGACGACAGCACACTGAAGCGCGCATTGTTCGGGTCCAACTGGCCCTGCTTCACCCATTGGGATACCACGCTAGACAAACCCGCACTGACCGCCTCGGGGCAGGTCAACATATGCACTACCGGGCCCGACAAGGACTCTGCGTCGGCGACCGCCAGCCAACGCACTGCTTCACGCGTGTCGGCAGTCATGTGGGTGAACACGGGGCAGGGCGATTTTTCGGCCATGGCCAGCAGCGGCGATTTGGTGCAACGCTCGGGCGTGGCCCCTTTGGCCAACAACTCGGGTAAACCATGCCACAGCGCAGAGTCGCCCGCAAATTTTGTCAGAGGGCAGGCTGACAAAACACGGACATTGACATCTTTGGCATCCAGCGCGCCTACTTTGTAACCGCCGCAGCGCTCCGTCAGCGCACGTTCCACACTGGGAAGGCTGCTGCACAGAGGTGGTATCTTGTCGCCATATTTGCTGTACAGGATGACGGCGGTGGTAATACAGCCGGTAAGTTGGGTTGCTAAAAGTATAGCGCCCACACAGGCTGCTGCAAAACGTAACCAAGGCAAAACGGCGGATGAAGTAGTGGGGGTGTGCATACAGGCTTGTGGGTGTTGACCCTTACAACACTACAAGTCGCGTGCCAGATTCACGTGCTAAACCGTAAATTTTGTAATCAAAAGTTCCACTTATGCCAAGCTACATATGCCAAAGCCCACACGCCCCGCCACCCCCCAGCTTATTGGCAAACAAATACCGTCAGCACCCCGGTGTAACCATACAAATGCTGGTGTGCAATTTCGCCCCCCGCAAAAAAACCTACCAAAGGCACATCGCCCAAAGCATGGCGAATGAGTTGCAGCTCGGCGCAGGGCGCGCCAAAGTGCGGGCCGCCGCGGCCAGCACAGCTGATGTACACAGCGCCGGCAATATTACGGGCTGTGGTGGGCGCGGCATCGGCGAGGTCTGCCTGCAAGCCAACGGCGGTCTCAAGCGACAGCTCCACCGGCTCCAGCTCTTCACGTATCTCTGCGCAAATACGTACCAAGTCGCGGCGTGCCGCCTCTACGTTGCGAGAGCAAAACACCAGCGTGCTGCCGCGCTGCACCAGGTCGGCCACGGCCAAGCCTTTGCGCGCTGGGTCCAGGCCAATGATGTGGCGCACGCGGGTGTCCGAGCCAAAATTGCCAACGGGGGTGACGGCGTCTGCACCCGCATCGGTCAGGCCCACCAAGGTGTTGCGCAGTTTTTCCAGGGCCTCACGCGGCTGCTCCAGGCTAACGCCCAAGTCTTGCAGCAGCACGTCCAGCGCTGGCTCGCCGTTCAGCTCGGTCACCACATTGCCTTCACAGGCGGTCACGGTGCGGGCGGGGGATTTTTTACCCATGGCGGTCGTCAGGGGCTCGCAGCCCTGCGTGACGCGTGACAGCAGGGCCACGCCTTCGCCAAAAGCCACGCCACTGAGCCCGCCGCGAAACACCCCAGTTGCTTTGCCCTGGCCGCTGACGTTGCCATTGCCGCTGATGGCAAACTGCACCGTTTCGTGGCGGCTGGCAGACAGGCCGCCAAACAGGTAGCCCGTCTCGGTGCGCGCGGCCAGCTCTTGCAGCAGCTCGGCCAAATCGGCGGTGTTGCCGTCGGCATGCACCAGAGCCGTGTGGGCGTCAAAAAAGCCCCGGTGCGAGCCCAAGGGCGCCACGCCACTGAACACACGGTACTGGTCGCCCGGCAGTTCGCACAGCATCACCGCCAGCGCGGGTTCGTCAAAATACTCTACGTTGTTGGATGCAATGCCTACGCCTACAGTGCCGGTCCAGTCGGGCACGGTCGGCAGTTCGGCACTTAAATGCTCCAAAATGGCCTCGGCCTGCCCGGCGTAATGGTCGGTGATGTAGACGATGGCCAGCGTGGGCTGCGAGGCGTAGTCGTGCAGGGCCATCTGGGCCCGCAGTTGCGCCAGCACCAAGCCTGCGGCCATGCGCCACTGGGGGTGCGTGGCGTGACCAAAAGGGAACAATTTTTTCACTATTTTCGGCCTTTAGTGCTTTGTTTGCTGGCACGAGTAGCTACTTTTTTAGTAGCAGATGGGTTGGTCATGCGCTGCATGGTTTGGCTGGCCGCGCTGCTGGCCGTCTTGGCCATGTGGCCAGCCGTGGACTTGGCGGTGTTCATCGCCGTTTGGGTCATCGCTTTGGCCACATTTTTAGTGGTGTCCATAGCCGTTTGCTTGGCTACATCCTTCATGGCATTGCTGGCAATCTGGCTAAACTGCTGCGTCAGCGACCCCCAAAGCTGCATCGGGTCAATGATGCCGGGGGCTGCAGCCGACGCAGTTTTTGATTTGCTGCGCGCTGCAGGTTTTTTGCCGGTTACCGTTTCCGTCACGCGGTCTTTGGCGCTGGTAACCGCGCTGGCCATGGTGTCAGCGGCTTTAAGTTTGAAGGCGTTGGCGACGTCCCCCATGTTGAAGTTCATGCCCTTGAGCGTCGCCAAGGTCATTTTTTGCACCTCCAGTGCGGTGACGGTGGCGCTGAGCGCTTTGGCGTTTTGGTCGAGCCAGAACTGCACGGCTTTGAGCTCGGTGATGCGTTTGTCCAGCTCTTCCACATTGAGCGTGGGGGCCACCCAATTGGCCGGGTTGGGCAACTGGGGAATATTGTTGGCAGCGCCTTTGGCCAGGTTTTGCAAAAAATCAAAACCGGGGACAAATTTGCCAAAGGGGTTTGCGTCGCTCATGGGGTGCTCCGTATGCATCTTGTTGCTGTGAGCACAGCTTACCGCACATTGCCACTAAAAACCATAGCAAAAAGCCGTGGCAAGCGATTGCTCACCACGGCTGGCAATGAAAACTTCAAACTAAAGTTTATGGCTTGGCGGCGCTGGCGGCACTACCGGGCGGCGGTGCCGACATACCGCCAGCAGCAGGCGGCTCTGCCGGGGCAGACGGCGGTGCAGACAGTGGCGGTGGGCTACCAGAGCCCGCGCCGCTGCCACTGGTGCCAGCTTTGCCCGCATCTTTGCACCCTGTCAGGGCCATCAATGCCAACATGGCCACAGCCAGCAGCAATAGGCTAACTGCCTTGATAAACCAAAATGACACATCGACATGCCGAGCCGTTTGCGCTGGGTGTGTTGCCACGCCGCGCGTGGAGTAAAGGTACGATTTCATGGTGTAGAGGCCACTGCGAAGCGGCGTTAGAGTTAGACAGACCCCTACCATAAGTGCTTCCCCTGTGGCCACGCAAGCGTATCTAACACCCCGAGAGCAACACTACACATTGTTGCCTCAAACAATCACTACGTTACTCTTAATTGCATAGCAAGGCCTAATATTTTGGCGCGCGCCGTTCACGCAAACTGGCCACACCTTCGTGCACGTCGGGCCCGCCAAAGCCCATAAACTCCAGTGCCAACGAGGTATCAAACGTCGGCCCGGCTTGGCGCAGCCAGTTGTTCAATGAATACTTGGTCCAGCGGATAGCGGTTTGCGATCCGGCGGCCAGTTTGTCGGCTACCTCGTAGGCTTTGGGCAGCAAGTTGGCTTCGTCAACGCACAGCGACACCAGGCCAATGCGCTCGGCCTCTTCACCGGTGACGGCCTCGCACAGCATCAGGTAGTACTTGGCCTTGGCCATGCCGCACAACAGGGGCCAAACAATAGCGGCGTGGTCGCCAGCGGCAACACCCAGGCGGGTGTGGCCATCGACGATTTTGGCGGTTTTGCTGGCAATGGAGATATCTGCCAACAAGCCCGCTACCAGGCCCGCACCCACGGCCGGGCCGTGGATGGCCGAGACAATGGGTTTGTCGCAGTTGATCACGTTGTAGACCAGGTCGCGGGCTTCCTTCCACACGCGCGTGCGGGTGGCAAAGTCGTTGGCCATGTCTTGCACCAGGTTTAAATCGCCGCCGCCTGAAAAGCCCAAGCCCTCGCCGCGCAGCACGGCGACTTTGACCGACTCGTCGGCCGCCACGTCACGCCAAATCTCGGCCAACTCGCGGTGGCCTGCATGGCCAGCGGTGGGCAGTTTGCCATTGCCACCAGGGCCGTGGGCTTTCATTTGGATGTCCAGCACCGCGTTGTCCACCCCACGGCGGGTGATGGACAGGGTTTGGTACTGTTGGTAGTCAATGGTCTTCATTTATAATGCCTTTTAGCGCTCTAGCCCAATAGAATATAGCACAAGCAGCTAGCTAATTTATAGCAATAAAAAAGGCCGCGAATGCGGCCTTTAGCAAAATTCCAACTGTCAGGCGCTATTGCAGCGTGCGTTTGGTGGATTCAAAGTGGTGATTTTGCAGTTTGGTTTTATGGCGATTGACTTGGCGGTCCAGTTTGTCTACCAGTTCGTCTACAGCGGCGTACAGGTCAGCGTGGCTGCTTTCGGCAAACATGTCGTTGCCTTTGACGTGAATGTTGCATTCCGCTCGCTGGCGTCCCTCTTTTTCCTTCTGTTTCTCCACGGTAAGTAGTACTTTCACGTCAACCACTTGATCAAAGTGTCGGGATATTCGATCTAGCTTGTTGGTCACGTAAGAACGCAGGGCTGGGGTAACTTCAAGATGGTGACCACTGATCGTCAAGTTCATAGGGAGCCTCCTAAATGCTCTCGTTGCACAAAAATTCTGGGCTACGTTGACTCGCAATCCAGAACACCGAAAAAACCACTGTTTTTGCACTTAAGCCCACTATGCCCTGAATCGTTCAGGTGCGCAATCATGCGCCCCACAAAAATGCATGCATTACTGCATGATTTGGCTGCAAGTGATTGATTCATATCGCTTTAATAGTTTGTAATTATTTATCAGATGCTAACGCATGGGATTGATCGAGATCTCCCTGGGCAGCTTTGGCGGGGGCTTGCCCCGGCGCGCCGTAGAGGAACAGTTTGCCCACCAACCACAGGCTGATCAAGGTGGCAACAATGCCCAGGACGGCGTTGCCCCAGTAGTGTTGCACCAGGCCATGTGCGTCGCGGCTGATGATCAGCCCGCCAATGAAAGCGGCCAGCCCCATGGCCGCCGATTGCACCGCAGAATTGAGTGCCATAAACGTGCCGCGCAACTGCGGATTACCCGCCGAGGCAATGATGGCCATACCGGGGATCATGCGGCTGCTCATGCAGATAAAAAACGTCGTCGACACGGCCAGCATGCCCCACAAACCCCAAGGTGCGCTTTGCGTCATCAAGAATATCGGCAGCATCGTGAGCACTGCCACGCGGCGAAACATCTGCGGCTTGCCCAGCCGGTCGGTGAGGCGGCCCACCCAGCGCGCTGTCAGCAAGGTAGCCGCACCACCGCACAGGTAGATGTAGGGAATTTGCTGCGCAGTGAGCCCACCGTTGGTGGTGGTGTAGATGGTGATGTAGGGGATGACGGTAAAGCCAGCAAACATCAGCAAACCCGAAAATGCAAATGCTTTTTGATGGTTAGGGTCGGACAGCACCCGCTTGATATTGTCGATGGGCGAGGTGGGTGCCAGCTGCAAATGCGCGTTCAAAGAGGGCAGCGTACGCCAGGCCATGGCCGCCAACAAGCCGCAGACAATGGCAATGGCAAAAAACGGTGCATGCCAGCTCAGATGCGCGGCCAAAAATAGACTTAACGGAACGCCCGCCACAGTGGCGGCTGAAAAAGAAGACATCACAATCGCCATCGCCCGGCCGCGCCGCTCAAACGGAACAACGTCGGCCACAATGGTTTGCGACAGCGCAGACAACACGCCGCCAAACGCCCCAGCGGCGATGCGCGCCGCCATCAGGCTGTCATAGGTGGGGGCCAGGCCGCAGGCCATGGTGGCCAGCGCAAACAGCACGTACAAAGTGAGCAGCAATTTTTTGCGGCTAAAGCGGTCAACATAGAGCGAGGCCAGCAGCCCTGAGGCCCCAGCGGCAAACGTATAAGCCGACACCAAGAGCCCAAATTGGGCGTCGCTGATGTTAAAAAGCTTGGTGAACTGCGGGCCCAATGGCATCATTACCATGAAGTCCACAATGTGGGTAAATTGAATGCCAGCAAGCGTGACCAAAAGCCACAGCTCGCGCTTGGGAGTGAGCGCAGTTGTCATGTAAATAGAAAAGTTAACTGAGCACTTTAACCGAATGACCCTGTCAACGTTGATTAACGCGGGATTAACCCGCCCCAGCCAGCCACGCATGGCCTTGGTACTGATGGGCGGCGGCGCGCGCACCGCATACCAGGCCGGCGTGCTACAGGCGCTGGCCGATATGCTGCGGGTGCAAAACCCTGGCAGTGGGTCTGACCAGGCAGCGCACCATGCGGCCCCCGCCAGCCAGGCCGAGGCCACGCCACTGCGCTTTCCATTTCAAGTTTTGGTCGGCACCTCCGCTGGTGCGCTCAATGCTACTTTTTTGGCGGCGCGGGCCACCCAGGGGTTGGCCGCGATGGATGCCTTGGCGCAGTTTTGGCGTGGTATCCGCTCGCACCATGTGTACCAGTTGGACGTGTCGCCGTGGGTGCGCCTGTCCAAAGTAGCCGCTGCGTGGAGTCTGTCCAAGCAAATTCGTGGGCACGGTGCGCTGCTGAACACTTTGCCCCTCGTCGATACGCTGCACAAAGCCATACCGCTCAATGGTATTGACGACGCCCTGCACCACAAGGTGTTGTACGCGCTAGCGGTGACTGCGTCCAGCTACACCAGCGGCGTGCACTGGACGTTTTGTCACACGGCCCATGATGGGCGTGAGCAGCCCTGGGTGCGCCCTGGCCGCCGTGCCGAGCTGGGCCCGATCACCATTGAGCATTTGATGGCCTCTAGCGCTATTCCTCTGATATTTCCGGCCACGCCCCTGTGGGTAGACAACGGGCGTGAGTTTTTTGGCGACGGCTCCATGCGCCAAACCTCGCCGCTGTCGCCGGCCATGCACTTGGGCGCCCACAAAGTGCTGGCCATTGGCGTGGGGCAGCCCCAGCGCAGCAGCTTTGCCGGTGGCACTAAAGCTGGCGTGGCACAGGCGCCGGGTTTGGGCGGCATCATGGGCCACGCCATGGCCAGCGTGTTCCACGACACGCTGCAAGGCGATGTGGAGCAAGCCCAGCGCATGAACGCCACGCTGGGCCAACTACCGCGCGAGGTGGCGGCGGTCATGCCCTACCGCAGCGTCAACGTGATGTGCCTGCAGCCCAGCGGGTCCTTAGACGACATCGCGCAGCGCTATGTGGGCGAGCTGCCGCACACCGCACGCAGCGCGCTGGCGGGCTTGGGCGTACTGGGGCCCGCGGGTAGCAAAGGCGTTGGCGCCGGGTCAGGGGCTGCCTCACTGGCCAGCTATTTGCTGTTTGAGCCGGGCTTTGTGGGCGCACTGATGGACATGGGGCAACGCGATGCGTACGCGCAAAAAACGCAGTTATTGGAGTTTTTTAGCGCGTAATGCACCTATAAACAGGGATAATCTGCCTATCTTCATTTCGGAGCCTATCTTGGAAAACACCCCCAGTTGGTAGCTTCCTGTGCCCGTAGTTTTCGCAGCGCCCGGCAACCCGCCCTCGCTGCACACGCATCGGCCGCATGGAAGCAACTCACAGCTTTTAGCCCCGGTGCGAGCGAACTTCAGCAGACCTCTGCTCGCCCCACACAAACCACCTTGTCTGGAGTGAGCCATGCTCAACATCTTCACATTGGCCAATGGCCGCCTGTTCCAAGAAGAGATCGAATCTCTCGAAGAGCTCACCAAGTTTCAGCCCATCTGGGTGGATCTGGAATCCCCCACGCCTGAAGAAAAAGCGTGGATCAAGCAGCACTACGGCCTGTCTATTCCCGATGACGCGATGGACGAAGACATCGAAGAATCAGCCCGCTTTTATGAAGCCGACAACGGTGACCTGCACATCCGCTCGGACTTTTTGATCGACGACGAGCACTCGCGCACCGAGCGTGTGGCGTTTATTTTGAACCTGAACAACCCGGAGCTCAAAAGCAAGGGCGTGCTGTTCTCTATCCACGACCAGGACGTACCAATCTTTCGCCTGCTGCGCATGCGCGCGCGCCGTATGCCAGGCTTTATTGAAGATGCCCGCGAGGTGCTGCTCAAGCTGTATGACGCCGACGCCGAGTATTCCGCCGATGCATTGGAAGGCATTCACGATGCGCTCGAGCAAATCAGCGGCAAAGTGCTCAAAGGCGACGTGACCGATGCGATTGCCGCCGAGGTGCTGGCCACCATTGCCAAAGAAGAAGACTTGAACGGCCGCATTCGCCGCAACGTGATGGACACCCGCCGCGCGCTGAGCTTTATGATGCGCAGCAAGATGCTCAGCAGTGAGCAATACGAAGAGGCCAGGCAGATTTTGCGCGACATCGACTCGCTGGACAGCCATACCACATTCTTGTTTGACAAGATCAACTTTTTGATGGACGCCACCGTGGGTTTCATCAACATCAACCAGAACAAGATCATCAAAATCTTCTCGGTGGCCAGCGTGGCGTTGCTACCCCCCACCTTGATCGCCAGCATCTACGGCATGAACTTCCAGCACATGCCCGAGTTGCAGGCCAAATGGGGCTACCCAGCGGCCTTGTTGCTGATGGTGTGCTCGGCAGTATTGCCGATGCTGTACTTTCGCAAGCGGGGTTGGTTGAAGTAGATATTGCTGCGTTGTATCAACGCAGGCGCTTCACCAAGCTAGACGTATCCCAGCGCTTTCCGCCCATCTGCTGCACATCCGCGTAGAACTGGTCCACCAGTGCGGTGACGGGCAGGCGCGCGCCGTTGCCTTTGGCTTCGTCCAGCACCAGCCCTAAGTCTTTGCGCATCCAGTCCACCGCAAAGCCGAAGTCAAACTTGTCGGCCACCATGGTTTTGCCACGGTTGTCCAGCTGCCAGCTTTGCGCTGAGCCTTTGCCAATCACGTCCAGCACCAGGTTCACGTCCAAGCCGGCTTTTTGGCCAAAGGCAACCGCCTCGCTCAGGCCCTGCACCAGGCCGGCAATGCAAATCTGGTTGACCATTTTGGTCAGCTGCCCGGCACCCGCTTCGCCCATGCGGGTAAAGGCGCGCGAGAAGGCCATGGCGGTGGGCTGGGCCGCGTCAAACGCCGCCTGGTCGCCACCACACATCACCGTGAGCATGCCGTTTTGCGCACCAGCCTGGCCGCCCGAGACTGGGGCATCGACAAAATGCAGGCCAGCAGCCTTGGCTGCCGCATACAGCTCGCGTGCAATGGTGGCCGAGGCGGTGGTGTGGTCCACCAAAATGGCACCTTTTTTCATGCCTGCCAGTGCACCATCCGGCCCCAGCACCACACTACGCAAATCGTCGTCGTTACCCACGCAGCAAAACACGATGTCCGCATCTTGCGCTGCGGCTTTTGGCGTTAAGCCATGCGTGGCTCCTGCAAATTCTGCGCAAAACGCTTCCGATTTGGCCGCGGTGCGGTTGTAAACGCTGACCTGGTGTCCGGCGGTAGCCAGATGTCCGGCCATGGGGTAGCCCATAACGCCAAGGCCTAAAAAGGCTACTTTTTTGGATGGGCTGGCTTCGTAGGTTTTGGGATTGATAGATGGCATAAGACGGGGTAGAAGAACAAAAAGAAGCCTGTACTTTAGCACCGCATTACGCGGTTGGCAGTCACATGTGATGCACCCGTTTATAGCGCGTACTGGGCAATGCCGTTGCCAAAAGACCAGTTTTCCCTGGCGGTTTCCAGCAAATTGATCACCACGTCGCTGGACCGAAACGGCGTGGTCGCCGCGATGCGGGTGGCAATTTGTTGGTACAAAGCCTTCTTCACATCCAGAGACCGCCCGGGTGAACAGGTGATCTGCACAAAAACCACCTTTTCGGAGTGTTGGACCTGCAGAAATTCAGCCGTGCAAACCAGCTCGTCTGCTGCCCGGAGGGTGATGGTTTGAAAGCGGTCGGCCAAAGGCACGTTGAAGGTGTCAACCAGGGCTTGGTGTACCGATGTTGACACAGCCTCAATGTCTTGCGGGCTGGTCGAAGCGGGTAAGTCGATGCGGACGAGTGGCATGCAGTTTCTCCAATAGATTGAACGAGTGAAAGGACAGGCAAACTATGGCGCAGCCACGCCATTTCGGAAACCACCCGGCCCGCACAGTGCTTGTGTTAAAAGTGCACAACCATGAAAAACCTCAGCCTGGACGACTTTGCCCTGTTTGCCCAAATTGCGGCCGCGCAATCACTCTCTGGCGTGGCGCGCGAGCGCAATACCGCGCCCAGCCTGGTGTCGCGGGCTTTGGCGCGCATCGAGTCGCAATGTAATTTGCGCCTGGTCCACCGCACCACCCATGGCTTGTCGTTAACCCACGAGGGTGAAGTTTTTCTGGAGCATGCCCAGCGCATACTGAACGAGCACAGCCAGCTGCAAGACAGCCTGGGTGGCCGCAACACGGTGGTCACTGGCATGGTGCGCATCAGCGTCAGCCAATTGCTGGCCGAGTACGTGTTGGTCCCGCACATGGCCGGGCTGCAGGCGCTGCACCCACACTTGTCTGTCGACCTGCATATCGATGACCGCTTGGTAAGCCTGGCCCGTGAGGGCATTGACATAGCGGTGCGCGCCGGCATTGCGCCCGCAGAAACGGCGATTGCCCGGGCTCTGGGTCAGCATGGCCGCGCTGTGTACGCCGCGCCAAGCTATCTCAAAAGGCATGGCACTCCCAAGGTACCCGAGGATTTAAAACAGCATATCTTGATTGGTAACACCGCGACGGCGACACACAACCATTGGAGTTTCAAGGTGGATGGGCACACCATCACGCATGCGCTGTCAGGGCAGCTGCGCGTCAACAGCAGCGCTGCCGTGGTGTCCCTGGCCTTGGCAGGGGCCGGTATCGCGCGCATCAATGACGTGGTGGGGCACAGCTTGGTGGCGCACGGTCAACTCAAACCGCTGCTGCAGCGCTACGTGCTTGCCGGCGAGCACCCGATCTACGCGGTGATACTGGCAGAGCGCTACCGCGCCGCCAAAATCCGCGCCACGATGGATTTTTTGCAAACCTGTTTTGCCGAATTCATAGCACGTACAAACTAAGGCAAAACAGCGTCGACGCTACATAATTTGCAGGTGCTCGGTACCCGCAGCCAAATCGGTGGTTTTGGCACGCTGCGAGTTGAGCTTGATTTGCAGGCGCAGGTCGTTCACCGAATCAGCATTGCGCAGTGCGTCTTCAAACGTGATCTTGTTGTTTTCAAAACCGTCAAACAGGGCTTGGTCAAAGGTCTGCATGCCCAGGTTGCGGCTTTTCTTCATGATCTCTTTGATCTCGGAGACCTCGCCTTTGAAGATCATGTCGGAGATCAAGGGCGTGTTAAGCATGATCTCAACGGCGGCAAAACGGCCCTTGCCGTCTTGGTTAGGCACTAGGCGCTGCGAGACCATGGCCCGCAGGTTCAGCGACAAGTCCATCAGCAATTGTGTGCGGCGCTCTTCGGGGAAGAAGTTAATGATGCGGTCCAGGGCCTGGTTGGCGCTGTTGGCGTGCAAGGTGGCCATGCACAGGTGGCCGGTTTCGGCAAAGGCCACGGCGTGCTCCATGGTTTCGCGGTCACGAATCTCGCCCATCAAGATCACATCGGGTGCCTGGCGCAGGGTGTTCTTCAGCGCGGCCTCCCAGCTGTCGGTGTCCAGGCCCACTTCGCGCTGCGTGACGACGCAGTTTTTATGCGGGTGCACAAACTCCACCGGGTCTTCGATGGTGATGATGTGGCCAAAAGAGTTTTCGTTGCGCCAGTCCACCATGGCGGCCAGCGAGGTGGATTTGCCTGAGCCGGTGGCACCCACCAAAATGCACAAGCCACGCTTGGTCATGGTGACGTCTTTGAGCACCTGGGGCAAGCCCAGTGTGTCAATCGTGGGCAAGGTGCTGGGGATGGTTCGCATCACCATACCGACTTTGCCCATCTGTATAAAAGCGTTGACGCGAAAACGCCCAATGCCCGGCGGCGCCACGGCAAAGTTGCACTCTTTGGTGCGCTCAAACTCTGCGGCCTGTTTGTCGTTCATGATCGAACGGGCCAGCGCCATGGTGTGCATGCCAGTCAGTGGCTGCGGCGACACCTTGGTTACTTTACCGTCTACCTTGATAGCGGGAGGAAAGTCGCCAGTGATAAACAAGTCACTGCCGTTGCGGCTGATCATCAGTTTGAGCAAGTCGTTGATGAACTTACTAGCTTGGTCGCGCTCCATGAAGCAGCTCCTTATTTTAATTAGCCGACGAAGTTTTCGGGAATCTTGGCTTTACCGCGGGCCTCAGCGGGCGAGATCATGTTGCGCTTGACCAAGTCGGTAAGGTTCTGGTCCAGTGTCTGCATGCCCACGCTGTTGCCGGTTTGAATGGACGAGTACATCTGCGCCACCTTGGCCTCGCGGATCAGGTTGCGGATGGCGCTGGTGCCCAGCATGATCTCGTGGGCCGCCACACGGCCGGTGCCGTCTTTGGTTTTGCAAAGCGTTTGCGAGATCACTGCCTGCAATGATTCGGACAGCATGGAACGGATCATTTCTTTTTCTTCTGCCGGGAACACGTCAATGATGCGGTCGATGGTTTTGGCGGCGCTCGACGTGTGCAGGGTGCCAAACACCAGGTGGCCGGTTTCAGCGGCGGTCATGGCCAGGCGAATGGTTTCCAGGTCGCGCATCTCGCCCACCAAAATCGCGTCAGGGTCTTCACGCAGGGCAGACTTCAGCGCAGCGGCAAAGCTGAGCGTCATCGGCCCAACTTCGCGCTGGTTGATCAGGCATTTCTTAGATTCGTGCACAAATTCAATTGGGTCTTCTACCGTCAAAATATGGCCGTATTCGGTCTCGTTCAGGTGGTTCACCATGGCCGCCAGGGTGGTGGATTTACCCGAACCTGTGGGGCCCGTGACCAACACCATGCCGCGTGGCTTCATGGCCAGGTCAGCAAAAATCTTGGGCGCGTTCAACTGCTCGAGCGTTAAAATTTTTGAGGGAATAGTACGGAACACCGCCGCCGCGCCCCGGTTTTGGTTAAAGGCGTTGACCCGAAAACGCGCCAAACCGTCAATTTCAAATGAAAAATCAACCTCCAAAAACTCTTCGTAGGCCTTGCGCTGGCCATCGTTCATGATGTCGTAGACCATGGCATGCACGGCTTTGTGGTCTAACGGCTCCACGTTGATGCGCCGCACGTCGCCGTGCACGCGGATCATGGGGGGCAGGCCTGCTGACAGGTGCAGGTCGGAGGCTTTGTTTTTGACGCTGAAGGCTAAAAGCTGGGTGATGTCCATAATAATAATAGTTACACGGTACGAAGGCTATAGAGGGTTAGTTTTGGAGACAATAAACACATTATGGGCATGATTTCAAACAATCTCCAACAGGTTCGTGCGCAGATATCCCAAGCCTGCGCAGACTGTGGGCGAAACGCCAACGAAGTGGCATTACTGGCCGTGAGTAAGACCTTCGGCCCCGAGGTGGTGGTTGAGGCCTATGAGGCGGGGCAACGGGCTTTTGGTGAAAACTATGTCCAGGAAGGCGTAGAAAAAATTGCCCTGCTGCGTGACTTGGCGGGCCTGGAGTGGCACATGATTGGCCCCGTTCAAAGCAACAAAACCCGTGTGGTGTCCGAGCAGTTTGATTGGGTACACAGCGTGGACAGGCTTAAAACCGCCGAGCGTTTAAGCGCCCAGCGCCCGGTACACCTGGCCCCTTTGCAGGTATGCATCCAGGTCAACATAGACGGGGGGCCGAACAAAGCGGGCGTCAAACCCGAGGAGGCATTGGCCCTGGCGGAAAGCGTCAGTGTGCTGCCCCACCTGCAGCTTCGGGGCATCATGGTGATACCCGAGCCGGCTATAAATTACGTAGCAGCTTGTGCTATGTTCCAGAGGGCTAAGGCGCTATTTGGCACAATAAAACAGGTGCACCCCGGTGTGGACACCTTATCGATGGGGATGAGCGCAGATATGGCGGCAGCGCTGTCGCAGGGCAGCACCATGGTGCGGGTGGGGACGGCGATTTTTGGGCGGCGCGACGTCGCACCGCACTTGCCGCCGCACCTACCGCCGAACTTGCCGCCGAACCCACCAGCTTAAAACAAGCTCTGCGCACCAAACATGCGTCGGCGCAGCCGCGCCTTTAGCCAGTGGACAATGCCTTGCGGGCGCGGCTCAGGGTGGATGGCGCGCGTCAGCGCCAGGCTGGCCAGAGCGCGCAGCAATGCAGGGCGCGACAAACGCAAGATTTTTTGAAGATCGTCGGCTGTGCGAGACTGGGTGTCCAGTGACCGCAAAATGGCCACGCAGTGGTCGCCCAAGGCACGCTCACTCAGCTCGGACATGCGGCGGTGCGTTAGCGGGGCCCGCAGGTAGGCGGTGGGCACCATTTTGGCCAGCAGGGCTTCCGGGCAGCGCTTGGCAAACTCCCAAAGGGCGGTTTCGAGCGACAGCACATCAAAGCTGGGGCCTGCAAAGCCGCTGGACCTTGGTACGGTCAATGTCACGGCGTTGTCCAGCTCATTCAGGCTGCAGGTGTTCAACAGGTGGGCGCGCCAGATATGAGGCTCTATGACGGCCACCAGGCGGGCGTTATGGTTTAAGTGCAGGCGGTGGGTCTTCCAGAGGTGGCGCTGCTCCCAGGCGGTGCGGCCCAGCACATACATCATGCGCAGGCCAATCAGCTCACGCTCCAGGCGCTCCAAGCCCGCTTTGAGGTCTTGCAGTGCCCGCGGAAACTGCAGCGGCGCTGCCTCTGGCAAGTCGCCTTCGGCCTGGCCGGTAGTGGCAGCGCCAAGCACGCAGACGGGGTGGGATTTATGCAAGCCTTGCGCGTCTATATACAGTTGTGCGCGGCCCTGTAAGCTGCTTAGCGAGAGCCCGGATGAGGAGTCGCCAGACGAACTGGGTGCCGGACCCCGTGCGACACTGCAGGCATGAACCAGATACACATCAGCCTGCACACCCGCCGGGGCCAAACGCCACCGCGCGTGCTCGTCCAACAGCTGCGCTGCCTGCACCAGGCGCATGGCATCTGCTGTCGCAAAACCGACCAGCCTGACGAACACCAGCGGTGCCAAACCATGACTAAAACCAGAATCTTCCAAACCTAGGCACCTAACGACATGCGATACAAAGAACCCAGCGGGCGTGCGGAGTTGGAGAAGATGTTAACGGGCTTAGTTCGCATTAAAGTGGTGCGCGCTTAAATAAACAGCAAAGGCGCTAGCTAGCTGGCTGGCGCGCGGCGCGCTGGCTACGTCTCTGGCGGTTTATGTGAACAAATGCTCGCATGCTACTGTCATCAGCGCCACACACTTCACAGGACCAAGCGCGTCGTCTCTTTCACTTCTTCCATCACCGCGTAGGTGCGCGTCTCGCGCACGCCGGGCAGTTGCCACAGGGCGTTACCGGCAAACTCGCGGTAGGCGGCCATGTCGCGTACACGGGTTTTGAGCAAATAGTCAAAGCCCCCCGCCACCATATGGCACTCCATGATCTCCGGGCGGGCCTGGGCGGCGGCTTTAAACTGCTCAAACACCTGGGGCGTGGTGCGCTCGAGCAACACCTCTACAAATACCATCAGGCCCCGGCCCAGTTTGGCGGGATTCAGCCGTGCCTCGTAGCCCAGAATGTAGCCGTCGCGCTGCAAACGCTGGGTGCGCGCCAGCACCGCCGTGGGGCTGAGAGCGACGACTTCGGCGAGTTTGAGGTTACTGATGCGGCCGTCAGATTGCAGCGCATTCAAGATCTTCAGGTCGATTTTATCCAGGGAGTCGGAAGTTTCAAAATTAGATAACATATTGCAATTTTATGCAGTATTTACTAATTTTCTCGGTGGATTGTGCGTTTTACGCCTCGAATTTTGAGCGCCATTAAAAACACTGCTGCTTGCCCAATGGTTGCTTGGGCGGGAGCCCTTCAGCTCGCAATAAACTGCCTTGCAATCCGGTGCTGCAGGTCTGCCATGTGCTGGCGGCCCGCTTGCCCTGCGGAACCTACCATCGCTTCGTAGCTGGGCAGGGTGGCCTTGAGCTGGGCGGGAGTGCGCAGGGTTTCCAGCTCCCGCAGCAGAAGGTAGGCCTGGGTGGGCAGGTAGGTCAGTACAAAAGTGGCCATCTCATCGGCAATCTGCTGGGTGAGTTCAGCCAGAAGGTTTTCCATGGAGCGCGGCGGCACGTCGCCTTCCAGGCCCGCCGCTGCAGTGGGCTGCCAGGCAGGAGGCTGCAGGCTGAGTGCGTTGGCGCTCGGTGCCCGTGCAGCAGTTACCACATGCAAGGCGGGCCGCAGCGCGGGTGCGCGCGAATGGCCCCAGATATCATCACTATTTTGCTCAAACGCAGCGGTGCGGCCCAGGGCACCTCTATCTTCGATCAGCCCGGCTGCCTCTAACTGGCCAAGCCATTGCACAACATTGCCCATGCTGGAAAACTGTGACGCCAGCATGCTGGACGAAGTTTTGCCATCGACTGCCTGCAACAGCATCTTGAACTGTGGGGACAGCGTGGTCACAGTACTGAAAGCCGTGACACGACCCTGGGATGTGCGGATATAGGTGGAAGCTATGGTTTGCATGGCTGGGTAAGGAATTCAACCTGGTTTGCAACGCTAAGGAGGGTGCTTACTAAATGAAACAATTAACGTTGGCGATAGGTAGTGTGCGGGCATTCCTGCCTACGGCGCTAGCCGATTTGGCGCAGGCTGCTAAGTAGTTGCACGCAATAGCAATTCTTTCGAGTTATCAGGTGCGGCAGTCCATACTACTTTTAGGGACGTTCCGTGCAGCAAGCTTGACTGAATGGTCAGCTCTGCCTGGATGATGGTGCAGCGCATGCGCACCGAGCGCAGGCCCGCGCCCACCGTGTGGGCAGCAGCATGGGCCATGTTCCAGCCCGCGCCATCGTCACTGATGGCCATCTCGTAGTGTGCGCCCTGCTGCACCAGGGACAGCGTGATCTGGCGTGCCCGCCCGTGGCGCAGTGCATTGGTAATGGCCTCCTGGGCGATGCGATAGAGGTGGTTGGCGGTGGTGTGCGGTACGCTGTCAAAGTTACCTTGCATGGCGAAGCTGCAGGCCAGGCCCTGCAGCTGGTCGTAGTCTGCGCACAAACGCTCCAGCATGCGCCAAAGCCCGCCCGGCGCGGTGTCTACGGGCATCAGGCCCCGCGCCAGCCTGCGGGTGGCCTCGGCCGTCACCTCTACATGCGCAATCACCTGGGCCAGGGCCGCTCGTGCCACCTTGTCCTGCGCATGCAGGGCTTTGACAGCGCCCAACATCATCATGATGGCTGCCAGCCGCGAGCCCACGGCGTCGTGCAGCTCTTGCGCAATATGCGTTTGTTGCGCCTCCAGCTGGGCGATCAGCAGGCTTTCAAAATCGCCTGGTTTGCCAAGCTGGGGAGCATCATCGGGAAGGACAGGAGCAGACATGATGGTCGGACCCAGTCAAAGAGTTATTTAAGAATGGTTAATGCAATGTAATCGCGGCATGGCATAAAGCAAGGGTAGCAGGCGCGGCCAAGCGTACCGTGCAAGCATGCTTTAGATGGCTAAGTACTTGTGCATAAATGGTATGGCTGAACTACGTAGTGGATACTGCGCTGTGTAAGCTAGCCTCCTTGCCTTAAGCTGCAAGCCATTGCTAAAAATGTAGCCCGGTGCGTACGGCCCCGGATGCAGTGCACTGGCAGTTGCCAGAGTTGAATTTGTGTAGTTAATTGTTCTTAATGAAATCCATCTTTATCGTTGATGACCACGACATTGTGCGTTTTGGTCTGGAAGTATTACTTAAAAGTAAGCCCGAATTTTCCGTGCTGGGCCATGCTGCAAATCTGCAGTCGGCACGCAGCGCGATAGCGCATCTACAGCCCGATTTGCTGATCACCGACATGTCGCTGCCCGACTCTCACGGTCTGGACACCGTGAGCGCGATGGTGAAAGCCCAGGCACCACGGCCCGTGCTGGTGGTGTCCATGCACGATGAGTTGATCTACGCCGAGCAGGTGCTGGGCCTGGGAGCGCAAGGCTATCTGATGAAGGAGAAAGCACAGGCCCTGGTAGTGCATGCCGCCACCGAGCTACTGATGGGTAACCGCTGGGTCAGCCCGCAGGTGAGCGCGCAATTGCTGAACCGCGTGGTGTCTTCGCGTTTGCGTCGACCAGTGGCCGACTGTGCGCGCTCAGCGCAGCAGGCCTTGATGTCGCTGCGTGAAGTGCAAGTGCTGGAGAAGATAGGCCGCGGGCAAACGACTAAAGAGATTGCATACAACCTGGAACTGAGTGCCCGCACGGTAGACGTACACCGTGCAAACATCAAGAAAAAGCTGGGCCTGCGCAGCGGCGCCGAGGTGGTGGCGTTTGCCGTTTCTCGGCTGTGAGCAGACCCGGTAAAGGCAAGTGGCGTGGCGCCACTTGCCTTGGCGGGCTTTAGCCGCCCTTTTTTGCGCGCTTGCCGGCGTTCTTTTTGTTGCGGGTGGCGCTACCGCGCTCCAGGCTGCGCTTTTGGCCGCGGCTGACCGGCATGGTTACGCCATTGGGCAAAATGGGCTTGGGGCTGCGTTTACGGTCTGCTTCGGTTCTGATTTTGTCGGCCATGGAGGGCTCCAGTAAAAATGTGAGTTAACCGTAGATTAAGCCACAAAGATGGCGGGTTACGGCAAAGTCG
Source organism: Polaromonas sp. (assembly GCA_043766985.1). Taxonomy (GTDB): domain Bacteria; phylum Pseudomonadota; class Gammaproteobacteria; order Burkholderiales; family Burkholderiaceae_C; genus JAAFIP01. The sequence goes on along the minus strand of JAYUHM010000101.1, from coordinate 7,264 downwards.
CTGCTTAAGTGTGGGGCGCAGCCCGCTGTTGGTGCTTGATGGGGCTACTTTTGGGCAGCTCGCGCCTTGGTTGGCGATGCTGGTGTTCCCCAACAGTCGGGCGAAAAATTTATCACTACCAAAGCGCAAAATACAGATAAAAATTCGGTGCATTTAGCCTAAAGATAGCCCAATACCCTGTTTGTATGGATCTTTTATGCGACTACCCACTGCCTACCGCCCTGAAACCGACACCGTTGCCCAGTGCCTGACCAGCCTGCAAGGTGCACTGGACTGGGCCGCTGCTGCGGCGCAGGCCAAGCCGTGGGTGCAGGCGGTGCGCGACAACCCGCCGCCGTTTTGGGCCATGGAGTCGCTGCTCAAAGAGTACCCCATCTCCAGCGCCGAGGGCTTGGCCTTGATGCGTTTGGCCGAGGCGCTGCTGCGTGTGCCCGATGTGGAGACCGCTATTGCCCTGACCACCGACCAGCTGGGCCGCGCCGACTTTGACGGCGCCGATCGCAACGACGCAAGCGGTGCGGTGTTGGCGCGTTTGTCGTCTGCCGCCATCGGCTTGAGCAAACACTTTTTACCTGCTGACGCCAACACCCAACCCGGCTTGATCGCCAAGCTGGGCGCGCGCACGGTGGTAGCCGCTACCTTGCGCGCGGTGGCTTTGCTGGGCAAGCAATTTGTTCTCGGGCAAACCATTGAAGAAGCCCAAGACATTGCCCGCCAGTCGCCCGCGCTGAGCTTCAGCTACGACATGCTGGGCGAGGGCGCGCGCACTGAGCGCGATGCACAAGGCTACTTGGCCAGCTATACCAATGCTATTAAGTCAATAGCTGCTCGTGCCCATAGACAAGGGGCTGACAGCCAAAAAGAGCAAAAAAATGTGGTGGTTGGCGATGCTGTCAACCCGCTGTACGCCGCCGACGGCATTTCCATCAAGCTCAGCGCCTTGCACCCACGCTACGAGTACACGCAGCATGCCCGGGTGATGGCCGAGCTGGTGCCACGCGTGTGGGGCCTGTGCGAGCTGGCCGCGCAGGCCAATATCAACCTCACCATTGACGCCGAGGAGGTGGACCGCCTGGAGCTGTCGCTGGACGTGTTTGAAGCGCTGGTAGAAAAAATAGCCGCGCACTACCCACAGTGGCACGGTTTTGGCCTGGCCATGCAGGCGTACCAAAGCCGCGCGCTGGATTTGATAGCGCACATTGCCGCACTGGCGCGCAGGCACGGTATTCAGCTGATGTGCCGCCTGGTGAAAGGCGCCTACTGGGACGCAGAGATCAAGCGGGCGCAAGAGATGGGCCTGCCGCACTACCCCGTGTTCACGCACAAGCACCACACCGATGTCAGCTACCTGGCCTGCGCGCGTGCCTTGTTGGCGCAAGGCGATGTGATTTACCCGCAGTTTGCCACCCATAACGCTGGCACCATCGCCGCCATCTTACAAATGGCCAGTATGGCCCCCACGCGTGCCGCGCTGCCCCCAGCGGGGGGGAGCGCACCAGCTTTGCTGATGCGTGGGGCCCTCGCGCCTAGGGGTGGCCCGTCGGCGCTCGCGCTCGGCCCTCGATTTGAGCTACAACGCCTGCATGGCATGGGCGAGGGCATTTACCGCGAGGTAATGAAAAACCCATTGGTGCGCTGCCGGGTGTACGCCCCCGTCGGCGCGCACCGCGACCTGTTGGCCTATTTGGTGCGCCGTCTGCTGGAGAACGGCGCCAATTCATCGTTTGTGCACCAGCTCACCGACGAATCCGTGGGCCTGGATGCACTGCTAACCTCGCCGCTGCGTTTAGACAATACCTCGGCACTGCCGCTGCCGCGCCAGCTGTACGGCAGCCGCCGCCCCAACAGCGTGGGTATCGACTTGGCAGACGACAGCATGCGCGCGCCGCTGTTGCAAGCCCTGCAAACTGCCCACGTGCCGCTGGTGCCCGAGTTTGATGCCAAATCAGCCGCCAGCGCTTTAAAATATAGCACAACCTGCTACCAAATATGGAGCAAACTGCCGGTTGAAAAGCGCGCCACCATCTTGCGCAGCGCTGCCGATGCGCTTGAGCTGCAAACCCCCAAGTTCTGCGCCCTGTTGGTGAAAGAAGCCTTTAAAACCTGGGGCGACGCAGTGGCCGAGGTGCGCGAGGCGGTGGACTTTTTGCGCTACTACGCCAACGAGGCCCAGCGCATCATGCAACCCATCGCCATGCCCGGTGCTAGCCACGGCGTGGTGTACGGCGTTACCGGCGAGACCAATACCCTGCAGCTCAAGCCGCGCGGCGTGTGGCTGTGCATCAGCCCGTGGAATTTCCCGCTGGCCATCTTTATGGGCCAGGTGGCTGCAGCGCTGGCTACCGGCAACACCGTGCTGGCCAAGCCTGCCGAGCAAACACCCGGCGTGGCGATGGAGGCGGTGCAACTGTTGCATGCCGCCATGCACAGCGCAGGCGTGCCAAAGGATGTGGCGCAAGCCGCGCTGCAGCTATGCCACGGCCCCGGAGAAACCGTAGGCGCTACGCTGGTAGCGCTGCAAGGCATAGCGGGCGTGGTGTTTACCGGCTCTACCCAGGTGGCCAAAATTATCAACCGCGCCTTGGCCGCCAAAGACGGCCCCATCACGCCACTGATAGCCGAGACTGGCGGTATTAACGCCATGGTGGTGGACAGCAGCGCGCTACCCGAGCAGGTGTGCGACGCCGTGGTGCAAAGCGCCTTTAAAAGCGCAGGCCAGCGCTGTTCGGCCCTGCGCCTGCTGTGCGTGCACGAGGCCATTGCCGACCACGTGATAGAGATGGTGCAAGGCGCCGCCGCCGAGCTGGTGTGTGGCGACAGTGCCCAGCTGGCTACCGACGTACCCCGTGTCATTGATGCCCAGGCGTATCAGGGTATTCAAAAACACCTGGAACGCTTAAATGCACAACAAAAAGTGCTATCAGCCCAACAGAACATAGCACAAGCTGCTATTAATATGATAGTACCTCAGTTGTTTGAGGTAGCCCACATTGCCGATGTTAAAGCCGAAATCTTCGGCCCCGTGCTGCAAGTAGTGCGCTACAGCGGCGACCCCGCACAGGTGATAGCGCAGATCAACGCCCTAGGCTACGGCCTGACCTTGGGCATTCAAACCCGCATTGACAGCCGCGCTAGCGCCTTGGCGCATGCTGCGCACATTGGCAACGTGTACATCAACCGCAACATCATCGGTGCCGTGGTGGGTGTACAAGCCTTTGGCGGTGAGGGAGAAAGCGGCACCGGCCCCAAGGCAGGCGGCCCGCACTATTTGTACCGCTTTTGTGTAGAGCAAACCATCACCATCAACACCACGGCGGCAGGGGGCAATGTGGCCCTGCTGGCGTGACCTGAGGCGGGCACCCCCGCATGTAGGGCGGGTGTTAGCGCATGTGAAAACCGTAACAGTTCATCCTAATTCCTAGCGGCGTTACAACGTTGGTGCTACCTTACGATCCCCGCGGTTCATCGGTGCAGGCCGCCGGGCATTGATTGCATTTGCCATGTGCCTTCACGAAAGTACCCGAGGAAAAGAAAATGTTTCCAATCTACAAGAACCAACAAGGGCGTGTGAAATTTTGGATCAGCGCCTGCCTGGCCGCACTGGCGGCCTTGCTGGTCGCGTCCTGCGGCGGCGGTGACGGCTCTACCACCACAGCGCAAAGCGACCTCAAAACCGCCGCCGACGTGGCCAGCGGCAAACCCGAAAAGCCTGAAAAGCCCGAAGCAGTGGAATGCACCAAACGGGCCAATGACAGCTTCAAAAAATTATTGAAATGCATGACCGTAGAAGGTGTGCGTAGCCATCAGGCAGCTTTGCAGGCTATTGCCGATGCCAACAATGGCATTCGTACCTCGGGCACACCCGGTTTTGACGCATCCGCGGCCTATGCCGAAAAAGTGTTCCGTGATGCGGGCTACAAAGTGACGCGCCAGGTGTTTGAGTTTCAAACCTTCATCGAGCTGGCCAAAACCAAACTGGCGCAGGTTGCACCCGCACCCGCTGGCCCGATAGACACGCGGGTCATGTCATATTCTGGCAGCGGCAGCGTAACCGCCAAAGTCAGCACCCTGCCTGTCATTACCGGTTGCGACGCTGCCGATTTCACGGGCTTCCCGGCAGGCAATATCGCGTTGATCAGCCGCGGCATCTGCACGTTCGCCGCCAAGGCTACCAACGCGCAGGCGGCAGGCGCCGCGGGCGTGGTCATCTACAACAACCGGCCCGGCCCGCTCAACGGTACCTTGGGGGCAGAGTTCACATTGGACATTGCCGTCACCGCAGTGCTGCAAACCGTAGGCCAGCAGCTCAGCACTACCCCCGGGCTGGTACTGGCGCTCAACGCCAGCACCTTCCGCGGCACGGCCAGCACCAGCAACATCATTGCCGAGTCACGCAAAGGTGACCCCAACAAGGTGGTGATGGTGGGCGCGCATTTGGATTCTGTGAACGAAGGCCCCGGCATTCAAGACAACGGCTCGGGCAGCGCCACGATACTGGAGCTGGCCGTGCAAATGGCCAAGGTAGAGCCAGAAAACAAAGTGCGTTTTGCCCTGTGGGGTGCTGAAGAGTCTGGCCTGGTCGGCTCCGAGTACTACGTGGCCAACCTTACCGATGTAGAAAAAGCCAAAATCAAGCTGTACCTGAACTTTGACATGATCGGTTCGCCCAACCCGGTGTACTTTATTTACGATGGCGACAACTCTGACAACACCGGCGCAGGCCCCGGGCCAGAAGGATCGGCAGCGATAGAAAAGATCTTTGAAAAGTTCTACACCGAGCGCGGCTTGCCTTTCAAAGGCACCGACTTTGATGGCCGCTCTGACTACGGCCCCTTCATTGCCGCAGGCATTCCGGCAGGGGGCTTGTTTACCGGGGCTGAGGGCATCAAAACGCCAGAAGAAGCGGCGCTGTGGGGCGGTACGGCCGGTGAAGCCTACGACAAGTGCTACCACCAGGCCTGCGACAACTTTGGCAACATCAACCTCACGGCGCTGGACGTGAACGCCGATGCGGTGGCCTATGCCACGCTGTATTTTGCGATGCGCGAAGACGGGCCGTTGCCAGCACCAGCAGCCCCACCAGCAAGCGCTGGCGCACGCAGCGCAGCAACAGCCACCAATGTGCCACCGTGGAAGCAATACCAAGCACCTGTGGCTGAGTAAATCTGCCCCCGGCCAGCTTTTGTTGGCCGGGTTTTATCAAAGCGGCGCCCTGTTGAGCGCCGCTTTTTTCGCAATGGCGCGCGGTACGTGTAGTTACCAAGCAGGCCACAAACTTTACGTGCCTTACCTGCTTGCGGTAGATGCGCAGGGCACTAACTTCTACCATCCGTTCCTCCACAAATTAACGAAAGGGAACATCATGCAAACTAACCTACACCTTGCCAGCGTGCCACCCCAGCGCTTTCGACTCGCGCCTCGCACGCGGCTGGCGGCGCACCTGGCCGTGTGCGCCATGGCAGCCAGCAGCGCCGGCGCATGGGCCGACGCTTTCGACTTTGACTTTCGCTTTTTAGCCTCGGCCCCCACCAAGTTTGCCGACAACTGCAACGGCGTGCCGCAAACCGGCACTTTGTATAAAAACGCCGAGGTAGAACCCTACTTGGCCATCAACCCGCGCAACCCCTTAAACCTCGTAGGCGTGTGGCAGCAAGACCGCTGGTCCAACGGTGGCTCGCAGGGCTTGGGCACGGGCGTGTCGTTTGACGGCGGCGTCACCTGGAAGCAAAGCTACCTGCCCTTCTCACGCTGCGCCGGTGGCAACGCTGCCAACGGCGGCGACTATAACCGCGCCTCCGACCCATGGGTAAGCTTTTCGCCCAACGGCGTAGTGCACCAAATGGCCTTGTCGGTCAGCGGCGATGCGTTTGAGGCCAATGGCATCAGCGCCATGCTGGTTACCCGCTCCACCGACGGTGGTTTAACCTGGAGCCCGTCTACCACCTTGATCCGCGATGCAGGCGCACAGTTTTTCAACGACAAAAATTCCATCACTGCAGACCCCACCGATTCGCGCTACGTGTACGCCGTGTGGGACCGGCTGGTAGACGTAGGCGGTGGCCCCACCTTGCTGGCCCGCAGCGTGGACAACGGCAAAACCTGGCAACCCACCAAACCCATTTACGATCCCGGCCCCCTCACCCAAACCATTGGCAACCAAATCGTCGTGCTGCCCAGCGGCGTGGTCGTCAACCTGTTTACGCAGATTGACCAAATCACCGGCGCGGCGTTTTTTGGCATCATCCGCTCCACCGACAAAGGCCAAACCTGGTCGCAGCCCTTCAAAATTGCCGACGACAGGAGCATCGGCGCCAGCGACCCTGAAAACGGCACCGCTATCCGCGACGGTGCCGGCATTGCGTCTATCGCAGTAGGCAAAAAAGGCGAGCTGTACGTCACCTGGGCTGACTCGCGCTTTAGCAATGGCGCGCGCGACGGCATTGCATTTTCCCGCTCGCTGGACGGCGGCATCACCTGGTCAGCGCCTACGCAAATCAACCGCGCGCCCGGCGTGCAAGCCTTTACACCTATCGTACATGTGCGCCGTGACGGCACCATTGGCATCACCCACTACGACCTGCGCAGCAACACGGCGGATCCAGCTACCTTGCCTACCGACTATTGGCTGCTGCGCTCCAAAGACGGTGGCAACACCTGGCGCGAAAGCCGCGTGACCGACACGTTTGACCTGTCTACCGCCCCGGTAGCGCGTGGCCTGTTCCTGGGTGACTACCAAGGCCTGTCCAGCATTGGCCCTATCTTCGTGCCATTTTTTGTGCAGACCACGGGTGACCTGAGCAACCGCAACGATGTCTTCTCCAAACTGGCGATCAACGTAGGCAAAGCCACCAAGGGCGGCGACGATTCGCTTAAACGGGCGGCCGAAGAAGAAGACAACCTGCCCGCCATGGCCGGTGTGGAGGCCAGCGACGCGATGGACATGAGCGCTGAGATGCAGAAAAAGCTCAAAGACAAAACCACCAAGCTCATGCAACGCCGTGTTGAGCGTTGGGATGAGCTGATGCAGCGCCAAGGGCGCAAGTAGGCTCGCTGCTGTTCACTTACTGGTCTTTCCTGAACGGATGGGACACTATCTCCCGTTTACACTGAGCCTGGATTGCCTTTTTTGTCTTGTGCGGGAGCTGGCCGACGGTGTACTCAGCTTCGCGGCTGTCCCCCGTTGCGGCCTAGGAGTCTGGGCGGCAGAACGATTTAGCCGAGTCCAGTTCACTCCACAGGAGCTCCAAAATTGGCTAGGCGTTGA
>JAYUHM010000100.1:0-5370 GCA_043766985.1 Polaromonas sp. | reverse complement strand
CAACGCCTAGCCAATTTTGGAGCTCCTGTGGAGTGAACTGGACTCGGCTAAATCGTTCTGCCGCCCAGACTCCTAGGCCGCAACGGGGGACAGCCGCGGAGCTGAGTACGCCGCCGGCCAGCTCCCGTACAAGACTTGCACATCCCGTTTGGTGGCGATCACCTCTTTGCTCCCGTACAAAACCAAGGCAAGACAGCGCAAGCAGCCCTCAGGGTAAGCGATAAATAATGCGCCGCAATTTCCGGAGACACTCGTAGCTTCCATATCTCAAGGCTCAAAAAATGAAAACCCAAATCACCGACATGTTCGGCATCCAGCACCCCATCATCCAGGGCGGCATGCACTATGTGGGCTTTGCCGAGCTGGCTGCCGCAGTGTCAAACGCAGGCGGCCTGGGCATCATCACCGGCCTTACGCAGCGCACCCCCGAGGCACTGGCCAATGAAATCAAACGCTGCCGCGCAATGACCGACAAGCCTATAGGCGTGAACCTCACCTTCTTGCCCACCGTCACCTCGCCCGACTACCCCGGCTACATCCAAGCAATCATCGACGGCGGCATCAAGGCCGTGGAGACCGCTGGCAACAACCCGCAAAAATGGCTGCCCGCACTGCAAGAGGCTGGCATCAAAGTCATCCACAAATGCACCTCGGTGCGCCACGCGCTCAAGGCCCAGTCCATCGGCTGTGATGCGGTGAGTGTGGATGGCTTTGAGTGCGGCGGCCACCCCGGTGAGGACGACATTCCCAACTTCATCTTGCTGCCCCGCGCGGCCGACGAGCTGAAAATCCCCTTCGTCGCCTCCGGTGGCATGGCCGATGGTCGCTCACTGGTAGCAGCCCTGGCGCTGGGCGCGCAAGGCATGAACATGGGCACCCGCTTCATCGCCACCAAAGAGGCCCCCGTACACGACAACGTCAAACAAGCCATCATCGCCGCTAGCGAGCTCGACACCCGCCTGGTCATGCGCCCCCTGCGCAACACCGAGCGCGTGCTGCGCAACGCCGCCGTCGACCGGCTGCTGGAAAAAGAGCGCACCCTGGGCGCGAGCCTGAAGTTTGAAGACATCATCGAAGAGGTGGCCGGTGTGTACCCGCGCATCATGCTAAACGGCGAGATGGAGGCCGGTGCCTGGTCATGCGGCATGGTGGCGGGCTTGATTCACGACGTGCCCCCTGTCAAAGAGCTGATCGACCGAATCATGCGCGAAGCCGAAGACATTATTCGCCAGCGCTTGATGGGGATGCTGGCGGCGTAACCAGCTATAAAAATATAACCGCTGCCTAGCCTAACGCAGCGCTCTTGCGCGGGCGCCCGCCTTTGGCTCCATTCGCACGAGCGGCAGCAGATTTGGCCGGGCTACTGGCTGCACCTGCTAAAGCCGCGTGGTTACGCATCCAGTTACGGCTGCCAAAAATACCGATCAGCAAACCGTCCACCGTCAAGTCCACATTCAGCCGTGGCCAATGCAAGCCTGTGCCCAAGGGGGATACCTCAATGGCCGCAAGATCGGCCTTGCTGGCGCTGGCCAGGCCCTGCGCCAATTGCGGTGGGAAGGAAAAGTCCGCGCCGTTGTCCAACTCCACCACAATACGCCCTTTGCTCGCATCGTAATGCGCGGCCAGCGCATGGCGCGGCTTTTGCGCGCTGCGGTGCAGGCTGCGCTTGGCCACCTCGTCCACGCGGGCCAGTTCACTTTCAATCCAGTCAGGGTAAGTAGCTTTAGTCATGCAGTTCACTCCAAAGTTTGCGCAGCTCATCCAGGTGCTCCGCCGTAGCAAGCAATGCATGGGCAATGTCTTGCTTTTTGTACGCCCCTGCCACCGTCATCAAAGCAGGCGGGTCACTCAACTCAATCCGCAACTCCCAGCCGGGGCCTAGCGCATGGGTATGCGGTGGTGGGTGGTCATTGGGGTAGATCACTAAACGTAGGTTTGCCAAATGCAGAGTTGCCATGCGGAAGTATAACCTATCATGATGGGTTTATTGCATGGGCGGTAGCGAATGAGATCAAGGTCTAGCTTGCGAAGCACACCGGAATAACTGATGAAATCAGCCTTTAGCCCAATAAAATATAGCGTAAGCTGCTAGCAAATATATAGCGTATTTTGCCCGCTAAAGGCGTCAGCAGCGTCAGTGCTAACGTGGTTACCCGAACGACTTCCCCTGCCCCATCGCCCCCAACCGCCGCGTAATCGCAAAAAACTCCGCCACCGTATCGTCAATGATCTGCTGCGCGGTTTTGATGGAGTCGATCAAGCCCGCAGTTTGCCCCGCCAACGCAGGCGCGGCTTCCAGGTCGCCACCAAAATACAGGTCTTGAATGCCGCGCATGGCTTCAAACGACATCACGCCTTCTTCGTAAATGGCCAGCGTGCGTTGCGATTTGAGGGCGCGGATGCAGGGGGTGGACTTCTTGTTCAGCACCAAGGTGCCGGTCTCTTTGGCGTTGACGATGGCGTTTTTGTAGTTGGCATGCACCGGGCTCTCGGCGCAGCTGACAAAGCGGGTGCCCATCTGGATGCCCTCGGCCCCCAGTGCAAACGCTGCCGCCATGCCGCGCCCGTCGCAAATGCCGCCTGCGGCAATCATGGGCACATCGCAGCGCGCGCGGATGGCTTGCAGCAGCACCAGGGTGGACACCTCTTCGGGGTTTTTAAAGCCGCCCCCTTCGCCGCCTTCCACCACCAGGCCGTCAATGCCTGCGTCCACACACTTCATGGCCGCGTCCACCGTGGGCACCGCGTGGTACACCGTAATGCCCGCGCTCTTGAGCGGCGCAATAAACTTGGCCGGGCTGCCCGCCGAGGTGGTGACAAACTTCACCCCCGATGCGCAGACAAAGTTCAGCATGGCATCGTCTTTCAGAAACCGGATCGGTAAGTTCACACCAAACGGCAGGCCCAGCGCCGCCATCTTTTTAATCTCAGCCTGGCAGTTAACCGTCTCGCCGGACGAGGTTTCAATCACCCCCAAGCCCCCCGCGCGCGACACGGCGCTGGCCAGCTGCGTGCGCGCAATCCAGCCCATGGGGGCTTGCACGATGGGGTAGGTAGCGCCGGTGTGGGCTAGAACGCGGTTGGTCATGGGGGCTCCGATGGGGTGGGTGACAAAAGGTGCGGGATAGTCGGATCGTAGCGCACCGCAACGGTGCCAACGCCGCGTACGTGTCGGCGCGCCAATGGGCATGCGGTTGGTGGGGGCTTGTGAGGCGCGCGGTTCAGTAATAGACTGGTTCGCCGCGCACGCGGTCGCGAGCCGGATCAACCCACTTAATGGAGCATGTATGGCAGAACTGGACAAAGTTATCTCTGACGCCGTGGCGCAGCAAGACGCACCATTCTTGGTGGCGATGGTAGGCAACCGCGAGGGCGCAATATGGTCGGGCGCGGCGGGCGAGCGTAGCCCGGGCAAGGCCGCTGGGCTAGACACCGTGTTTCGCATTTTCTCTATGACCAAGGCGGTGGGTAGCATGGCCGCCATGATCTTGATGGACCGAGGCAAACTCAGCGCCGACGCGACGGTAGAAAGCATCGTGCCCGAGTTTGCGCAGATCAAGCTACTCGATGGTTTTGATGCCAGCGGCGCGCCGATTTTGCGGGCGCCAAAAGTCAAGGCTACGGTGCGCCATTTAGCCACGCACACTTCCGGGCTAGCCTATGAGTTTTGGGATGCTGACATGGCGCGCTTCCTACAGGCCAGCGGCGCGCCCAGTATTTTGGCGGGCACGCTCGCGTGCATGAACTACCCCTTGCAGTTTGAGCCCGGCACGCGCTGGGACTACGGCATAGGCATTGACTGGCTGGGCCGAGTGGTGGAGAAGGTGGACGGCAGGCGCATCGACAAGTTTTGCCGTGGAGAAATTTTTGAGCCACTGGGCATGACGGATACTGCGTGTGAAGTGCTGCCCCACATGGCCGCACGTTTAGCCGATGTGCGCCTACGTGGCGAAGACGGCAAGTTTGGTGACTTTGCGCTGGCACCACCGAGTAACCCCGAGTTCTACGGCATGGGCCACGCTTTGTACTCCACGGCGCCAGACTACCTGCGCTTTTTGCGCATGGTGCTGAACAAAGGCACACTGGACGGCAAGCGCATCATCAGCGCGGCGGGCTTGGAGTCTATGCTGGCCAATCAGATTGGCAACATACCCATCAACAGCTTGAAATCTACCGCGCCACCCATTACGGCTGATCTTGATTTGTTTCCCGGTCGCAAAAAATCGCACAGCATGGCTTTTATGCGCTTTGACGAAGATATCCCCGGCATGCGCCGCGCGGGCTCGCAGGGCTGGGCGGGGGTGCTCAACAGCCACTATTGGTGGGACTCCAAAGCCGATGTCATTGGTCTGTTAATGACCCAGTCCTTGCCGTTTATAGAGCCGCGCTTTACCAATACGTACGAGAAGTTTGAGCGCGCGGTTTATAAACATTAGCCCCACCACCATGGCGCAGCCATAATGCGCCATGGTCTCCTGCGCTACCGTTCTACCCCCAGGCATCCGCTCCCGCACCGTGCCTGGCATCAACGGCCTGAGCATGCACGTACTGGAGGCGGGCTATCCTGAAAATGACAGCGCCCCCCAGCGCCCCGCCATTTTGCTACTGCACGGCTTTCCCGAGCTGGCCTTTAGCTGGCGCAAAGTCATGCTGCCACTGGCGCAGGCGGGCTACCATGTCATAGCGCCCGATCAGCGCGGCTATGGCCGCACGACGGGATGGAGCGCTGACTACGACGGCCCGCTGGAGCCGTTTCGCGTGCTCAATCTGGTGCGCGACGCGTTAGGTTTAATCACCGCGCTGGGCCATAATAGCGTGGCCGCTGTAGTGGGGCACGACTTTGGCTCGCCTGTAGCCGCCTGGTGCGCCCTGCTACGGCCCGACGTGTTTCGCGCCTGCGTGATGATGAGCTCGCCCTTTGGCGGGCCACCACCTCTGCCGCTCGTTGCGGGCGGCGTAGACCACGCCGCACTGGCCGCACTGCCCCGCCCACGCAAGCACTACCAGGCCTACTACGGCACGCGGCCAGCCAACGCCGACATGCACGCTTGCCCGCAAGGAGTGCACGCCTTTCTGCGCGCCTACTACCACGTTAAAAGTGCCGACTGGCAGGCCAACCAGCCCCATGTGCTCGCCTCCTACGCAGCCACAGAGATGGCCCAAATGCCCACCTACTACATCATGGACGCCGATCAGAACATGGCGCAGACAGTGGCACCGCATATGCCCAGCGCCGCACACATCGCCGCCTGCCCTTGGCTGACCGAAGCCGAGCTAGGAGTCTGGGCGGCAGAAGCCAGCACAACCGAGTCCACCAGCGGTGAGGGTAGAGCGTTATAGATAGATGACTGCAAGCTACATCGCCTACCA
>JAYUHM010000099.1:0-14251 GCA_043766985.1 Polaromonas sp. | reverse complement strand
AGAAGACGTGGACGTCACTCGATATGGTGTCGGGCGGGCAGCCTTGCTGGATGGCGGCTTCGGCGATGGTGTAGTCAAAGCTGCCGCCGCCGTGGCCTATGTCAAATATCACGCCGCGCTTTTTGGCGGCCAGCGCTGCGGGCAGCAGCTTGCCGTCCTGCACGATGTTGGTGCCCATGCCCGCATTGTTGGGCGCGCCCGAGTAGCAGTGCGTTAGCACGTCGCCGGGGCGCAGCAAGTCGAGAATTTGCGACATCAGCGCCTGGTCGGCCACGCCGCCAATGTGGCACATGATTTTGGCGGGCACGCCCGAGAGCTCGCAGGCTTTGATGGCGCGCTTGAGCGGCTCGGTGCCGTGGCGGGCGATGACGTTCTCGCTCATGCGCACCTTCACACCCAGCACCATGTCGGCGTTCTCGGCCACGGCGCGGGCGGCAATCTCGGGCTGCGCGTAGTCGATGTTAAACAGCTCGGGCACCGGGAAGCCCGCCAAGCCCGCGACGGCAATGTGCACAAAGGCAAACTGCCGTGTGCGCGATGCGGGCACCACAAAGCGGCGAAAGGCCGCAAAGTTATTCGCGCCGCCGTCGCCAGCGGACACGACGGTGGTGGTGCTCTGGTGGGCAATCAGTTCGTCGGCCGGAATGCCGATGGCGCTGCCATAGGGATAGGTGTGGCAATGCAGGTCAATTAAGCCGGGCGTGACCAGCTTGCCCCCTGCGTCCATCACGCGCTGTGCACGCTCAGGAGCAATGGTTGTTTCGATCAATTCGATCTTGCCAAAGCGAATGCCAATGTCGCGCTTGCCCGACAGGCTTTGGCTCGGGTCCATCACATTGGCATTGCGGATCAGCAGGTCAAACTTGTCGTCTGGCCCCATGGCGGCAATGGCGGCGCCGGGAACGGCGCCCAGTGTGCCCAAGGCGGCCAGCGACGCGCCAGCCTGCAAAAGTTGTCTGCGTGAAGTGGTGTCCATAATTGTCTCGCTTGGTTTAAACCTGCGCGTAGGGTGACGCGATGCGCAGTCATAAAAGTATCGTGACCGCCAGCAGCGCCGTCAATGCGCCAATGTCTCTCCTACGACACGACGGGCGGCTAAGGTGCGCCAGGAAGGCCAGCGCGCTTGAAAACCCCGTTACCGCACACAATGTAAGGCAAATAGGCCATAAGCCCAATAGAGCAGGGCACAAGCTGCTATTTAAATTATAGTGACTGGTAGCGCAGCAGGGGCGCAGCGTCGGCGGTGCGCTCGCAGCCCAGGCTGATATAGCCAGAGCCAACCAGCTGGCATTCACCGCGCCGCAGCGCGACGGCCTTGGTTTGTTCGCCCACATACACCCAGGTGCCAAAACTCGACACGTCAACCAGCACCCAGTGCGTGCCGCGCCAAGCCACGCTGCAATGCAGGCGCGAGACCCGCGCGTCGCTGACCACCAGGGGTTGGGCTGCGCCCAGGGCGTCCATCAGGGGCAGCGCACGGCCTACGTTGGCACTGCCTCGGGGCGACTCCAGGATGATGGCCTGGCGCCGGGAGGCACCGTGGAAGGGGCTCAAGCTTAACGACAGCCGGCCCGTCAACGCGGGGGCCGCTTTGACGGCCCCCATCACCGTCACCTCGCCGTCGCCTTCATCGTGCCATTGCACGCGGTACACCTCGGTGGCCTCGGTCTTGCCGCGCAAAAATAAAGGCCCCAAGCTGTGCAGCAGGTTCTTCAGCCCGCTGGGCAGGGCGCCGCGCACCCGGGAGGTGGTCAAAATTTGCGCACCCCCGGCCAGTTCGGCCAGCCGGGCGGCGCTGTTAACCGCCTCTCCAAAACAGTCACCGTCAATTTCCACCAAATCACCCGACTCCATGCCAAACTGCATTTGCACCGCCGCGCCATCTGCGTTGGGATCGCCACCGGGGTACACGGGGGTTTCTTGCAAATGCTGCTGAATGGCTACGCACGCGGCCAGCGCGTCGGCCTCGCCAGGAAACACCACAAACAGCCCGTCGCCCAGCATCTTGACCACGCGGCCCTTGCGCGACTCGAAGGATTTGCTGAGCGTGGTGATGAGCTGGGACACAAAGCGCGAGGCCGCAGCATCGCCCAGGCTCTCATAAATGCCTGTGCTGCCAACAATGTCTGCAAATACAACGGTGGTCATGGTGCGTTATTTATAACGCATTTTGCTGCGCTACTTCAAGCAGGTTTTTAAACCCCGCCCGCGTAAACCCCGCCCGTGCGGTACTTTAGAGATAGCTCGTTGCTATAAGCCGCAGACATCGGTGCTATTGGCTACGCCAAAATACAACCTGCCGTTGACGGTAGCACTGGTGCCAAACCCCGCATCCAAAACAATGGCGTTGCTAAAGTTGATGTACTTAAGCAATGGCTCCACGCTTATCTGGGCAGCTGGTGGGTTAATGGCGTAGCCGCCAAAAGTGACGGGCAAGTTGAACCGTTGATCAAACACGCTGGCATTGAACACCGTGCCGCCGGTTTTCAAAAAAAACACCCGTACTTCGTATTGGTTGGCACCATTTACTGCGTTGCTGACTGTGATGGCGCAATATGGCAAATTATTGGAGAAAGTGTCGCCATTTTTCGATTCGCGGGTAACGGTTGCGGCAGTAAAAGTGATGGTGCCTACTGCATACGTTGGCGTGGCCAGAGACAATGCCAGTTGCGAAACGGGGGCTGGCTCAGGCGCGGGCGCGGGCGCAGCGGCGCCCGCCGCAACAGTTGCACCACCCCCACCACCGCCCCCGCAGGCGGCCACGCTGAGAGCCATCGTTACCGCCAAAAATAGCGTAACCAAAGTAGTGCGCTGGCTGGAACAATTGGATGCAAACATAGGAGCCCCCTTTTGAATGAGTGGTTATTTACAAAATCATTCTAAAGATCAAATCAGCGCTTGCCTATACCCTATATGGGGTATTTTTAACATTAAAGTGAGGTAGTGGCAGCCATAAGTGCGCTAACGTGGCCTGGCAAATGCCGCGCGCGCAGCGTCCACCTGCGTGCGGTGCGCGCAGCCATGCAGATGGTCGTTCACTACGCCCATAGACTGCATCAACGCGTACATCGTGGTGGGGCCTACAAAGCTAAAGCCCATTTTTTTAAGCGTTTTGCTCAATGCCAACGACTCTGGCGATTGGCTCATCGTCATGGCGACTTGGGGTGTGATTTTTTTGGGGCGGCTGTTGGTAGCGGGCTCATGGGCCCACACCAGCCTGGCCAGCGCGCCGGGGCCTTGGCTGTCTATCAGGTCGCACACCCGCTGCGCGTTGTTAATGGCCGAGACAATTTTGCCGCGATGGCGGATGATGCCTGCATCCAGCACCAGGCGGTCAATATCTGTGGCCGCATACCGGGCCACTTTTTCAAAGTCAAAACCGGCAAACACAGCGCGAAAGCGCTCGCGTTTGCGCAGTACGGTAATCCAGGACAGCCCAGCCTGGAAACCCTCCAGGGTAATTTTTTCAAACAAGCGGCGCTCGTTGTCTACCGGCATGCCCCATTCATCGTCGTGGTAGGCAATGTAGTCGGTAAAAGCATCGCCTTGGTTGCACCAAGAACAGCGGTGCATACCGTCGGGGTGGTGGATGATGGACAGTGGCACTGGGTATCCCGGTTTGCAAAACCCCCATTAAACTAGATTTTAGCGAATACCTGCTCTGGTAAGTAGAGAAAGCTGCTTATGCCCATTTAAACAGGGCACAAGAAGCTACGTTTATAATAGCATTTTGCATTGAAGGCAATGCGTAGAAAAAGGAGGTATTGCAAGGCCTACGGCGAGGCAGTATGCAAAACCCTATGCAGAACCTAATGCAGCGTGGGCAAAATCACCTTGTCAATCACGTGGATGACGCCGTTTTTGGCCAATATGTCGGTAGCCACAATGCTGCTGGTGCGCCCCGCTTGGTCGGTAATTTTGAATTTGGCATCTACCGTAAAGGTGTCGCCCTGCAGCGTGGTGATATGTTTGCCTACGGGCACCTCGGCCTTGAGTACCAGGCCGGGCACCACGTGGTAGGTGAGCACTGTGGTGAGCAGGGCTTTGTTTGCCAGCAACGCCGCTTTGGTCAATTTCAGCTCGGCCAGCAGGTCAGCAAAGGCTGCGTTGGTAGGCGCAAACACGGTAAGCGGGCCGGGTGCTTTCAGTGCGTCGGCCAAACCTGCTGCCACTACGGCTTCTACCAGAATACTAAATTCTGGCGCTGCCGCAATCGCGGTTTGCACAATGTCTTTGTCGGCAGGCAAAATGACCTTGTCAATCACATGCACGATGCCGTTGCTGGCCTTGATGTTGGTGGCAATGATGTCCGACTTGCGGTTGCGGCCATCGGTGATGACCAGCTTGCTGTCATCGTCGTCGTCCTTGGCTTTGACTTTGTCAATCTTGAAAATATCATTGCCAGCCAACACTGGGTTGATAGGCTTGCCCAGCGGAATAGCCGATTTTTTGACCACGCTGCCCAGCACGTGGTATTGCAGCACGGCGCGCACCAGGTCTTTGTTGGCGGGTACCAGCAGGTCAGCGGCTTTTTTGCCGGCCCCCAGCAGCTCTACCGCCAAATCGTCAAACGCCTGGTTGGTGGGTGCAAACACGGTGAAGGTGCCGGTGTTGCCAAGCAAGGTCACCAGGTCGCCGTTGTTGCTGGCAAAGCCCAGGGCAGCTACCAAGCTAGACAGTGCAGGCGTTTTGGCGGCAATGTCAACGATGGATTTTTTCTTCACCATCTCCTTGGGCGGTTTGATGATGCGGTCAATCAAATGCAGCACACCGTTGTTGGCCAAAATATCACTCAGCTTGATAACGGCCGTGCCGCCTTGCCCGTCGCTGATGGTGACAACGCCGTTGGCAATAGTGATGGTGATGGTGGCGCCGCTGCCCAGGGATGTGCTGATGGCCTTGCCGAAGGACATATCGGCCAAGAGCACCTTGGCCATCAGCATATGGTTTTTAAGGATGTCGCGGACGTCATCCTTCATGTCTTCATTGAGCAGGTCGGTGCCTTTTTTGCCGGGGCCCATCAGCTCCACGGCCAGTTTGTCAAACGCCTCGTTGCTGGGCGCAAACACGGTCATGTTGCCTGGGTTTTCCATGGCGGGCATGAGCTGCTCCAAGCTGCTGTCATCCACATATTTAACCGCTGCCATGAAGGTGGACATGTCTTGCATCTTGGCCGCGGTTTGCGCCACGCTGGCGTTAGTAGTAGGGGGTGGCGCGGTGGCGGTGGCGGCGGGGCTATCGCCGCCGCCTCCACCGCAAGCCACTAAAAGTGAGGCAGTGCCAAGGGCGGCAATCCAGTTCTTGAGTATCCGTTGCATGTTGAACTCCAAAGATGCTTGCCAAGGCCACGGGTTACATGGTGTGGTGTGCCAGACAAGCGGTTGATGAATCCCCCCGAGCTGCGAAATATACTTTAAAGTATAAATAAATACTAAATAGTAATTGGTAAATCGAACAAGTTACTTTGTGATTCAACTGGTCGTTTTACTGGGTGATTCAGCTTGCCCCACGCTGGCGGATTAAGGCCTGTCAATCCCCCTGAATACAGACGTACTAGCAATGAGGCTTGAACTTTTTGTTACATCGCAAACTCTAGCTACCTAGGGCAGACTGGTTTGCCATTTTTTAAACCTCAGGAGACAAGATGAAAAAGATGACGATTAGCGCGATGGCCGTGGCCTTTGCCCTGTTGGGCGGTTGTGCCTCCATGGCGGGCGGCGCTCCCGCCACCATGAAGGACGGCATGATGGTCAATGCCAAAGGCATGACCTTATATACCTTTGACAAAGACGTGGCAGGTAGCGGCAAGTCGGTATGCAATGACAAATGCGCAGTAGCTTGGCCTCCCATGCTGGCCGCCGCCACAGACAAACCTGTGGGCGACTGGGTAGTCATCACCCGTGACAATGGCCAGAAGCAATGGGCCTACAAAGGCAAGCCTTTGTACACGTGGCCGGAAGACCAGGAGCCAGGTGACAAGTTTGGCGACAACTACCTCAAAGTTTGGCATATCGTCAAGTGATACGGAGCACACCCATGCGCAGTATTAAAAAGACATGGTGCACCCTGGCGCTGGCAACGCTAGTTACGGTGGCATCAGCGGGTAACCTGCAAGTTACCGTGTTAGACAAAGAGGGCAAACCGGTGATGGACGCGGTGGTGGTCGTGGTGCCCGCTACGGCCGGGGCTCCCAAAAATGCATTGCCCATGCAGCTCACTATCAACCAGGAAAAAATGCGTTTTGTACCTGCTGTGGCCATAGTGGGCATAGGTGCCAAGGCACGCTTTGTTAACAACGACCCGTGGGAACACCATGTGCGCGCTTCGGCCGCAGGTGCGGCGCAGTTCAACGCGGCTGCCAGCGACGGTTTTGTGCTGCGGCTGGATGGCAAAGAAGAAGGCAAAGCCGCCAAGACAGCCGAGGCCACCTTTGACAAAGCGGGTGCCGTGCTGCTGGGCTGCCACTTGCATGCCTCCATGCGCGGGCACGTGTACGTGAGTGATTCTCCCTGGGCGGTGATGACCAACGCCGACGGCGTGGCCAGTTTTGACGCGCTGCCCGACGGCGCGGCACAAGTTAAAGTGTGGCAGGCAGACCAGCTACTTGACCTGGCACCGCAACGTATGACGTTAACTGCAGTGCCGGCCAAAACCACCGTGCAACTCAGCGTTGTGCCGCGCAAACGGCGCGTGTAGCCCTCGCGGCGGGCCTTACTAAAAGAAAAGTGTGAAGCCCGCCGATAGGCCGGATTTTGTGGATTGACGCCATCTTGCGACAGCGCCAACGTGACCGCCATTCATCTGGGCCGCAGCTCACGCTGCGGCTCGGTGCTACCTACCCGTTGACTCAGCGGGCCGCCTCAAAGTCAACCTATTTGGTATTGCTGCGCGTAGAGATTGCCCGTTTCACCCGCACCCAGGTTGCCCCAAGTGCGACTCGTCTCTGTTGCTCTAATCCTCAGCTTATGGCCTTGCGGCTTTCACTGGAGAGTCGTTAACTCCTACGCTGCCCTATGCAGTCCGGACCTTCCTCCAGCACCAGGTTTCCCATACGGTGCCAGCGGCGGTCTGGCGGGCTTCACCGAGTGATTATCCCGCAAGGGGGGGGGCTGCTTCATCGCCCCGGGCTGCGTATTTCACTTTTGGCGCCCGTTGTTACAGGCGGTTGTGACATATGCACAGCAAAACTACCGTTTTCAGGCGATACCTGCGCCCTCGCAGCCATCATGGTGCGGTGCAGCATGATAATGAGGCATCTCAGCCCATTACGATTTCGTTCGTTACCTTCCCATGTCTAAATTTTGTTTGATCGTCGACGCGTCCTGCGATATTCCCGCGTCTTTCAACACCACTGAGTGCCTGCGCATTTTGCCCACGCGGATTTCCGTGGCCGGTACCGAGCTAATGGACACCCGCGACCCGGTGCAAACGCTGGCGTTTTACAGCAAGTATTTGCACGACAGCGATGCCACTTCAGGCAAGTCAGACGCGTTGAGCGAAGACCAGATGATCGCCACTATCAACCGCGCCATCGCCACCAATTTTGACGAGGCCTTGGGCGTGTTTGTCAGCTCAGAGCGCAGCCCCATTTACCAGCGTGCCAAGCGCGCCGCGGCCCGCGCCCGGTTTGAGACCTTGCCCGCGCGTTTGGCCGCCGGCAAGGTGGGCCCCATCATGGCCGACTGCGTAGACAGCACCGCCTTGTTTGCAGGCTACGGCGCGCAGGTGCTGGATCTTTTAGACCTGGCTACCAACGGTGCTGGCTTGGCTGACGTGCTGGCCCGGCAAACCATTACCGCGCCCCAAACCTACGCTTATGCGGTACCGGGCGACGTAGACTTTATTTTGCAGCGCGCCGCCCAAAAGGGCGAAAAATCGGTCAGTGCCCTGGCCGGTTTTGCCGCCAAAACCCTGTTTATTACCCCCATCTTGCGCGGCCACCGCAACAAGACCGAGCCGGTAGGCCGCAAGTTTGGGGTGGGCAAGGCGCGCGATGCCATGCTGGACATGGTGACCCAATTGATCGCGCAAAAAAGCCTTGTGTCGCCCCATGTAGCGCTGAGCTTTAGCGGCCTGCTGGACGAGGTGCATGCCATGCCCGGCTATACCCGGCTGCTAAAAAGTGCCGAGAAGGCCAATGTACAGGTGCACCTGTCGCACATGTCCATCACCGCCGCCATCAACGTCGGGCCGCAGTCGCTGTCGGTGGGCTTTATGGCAAAAGAACATTCGTTTGCCTAAAAAAATCGCGCAGCGCCAGTGCGGCGGTGCGCGATGTTTGCCAGCTGCAGGCAGCGGCTGATTAAACCTTCAAGGCCTGCAGCGCGGCAATGCGCTCTTCCATGGGTGGGTGGGTGCTAAACAGCTTGCCCAAGTCACCGGCAATGCCCATGGCCGCCATGTTCTTGGGCAGCTCACCGGGGGTCATGCCGCCCAGGCGCATCAGCGCGGCTTGCATCGAGCGGGGCTGGCCCATCAGGCTGGCCGAGCCTGCGTCGGCGCGGAACTCGCGGTGGCGACTGAACCAGGCCACGACGATGCTGGCCAAAAAGCCCAAGCCGATTTGCAGCACCATCGAAATGGCCATATAGGCAAAGCCGGGGCCCGAGCGGTCATCGCCTTTGCGAAGGGCAGAATCAATCACCGTGGCCAGCACGCGGGAGAGGAAAAACACAAACGTGTTCATCACGCCTTGAATCAAGGTCATCGTCACCATGTCGCCATTGGCCACGTGGGCTATCTCGTGGCCGATCACGGCCTCAACTTCTTCTTTGGTCATGCTTTGCAGCAGGCCGGTAGACACGGCTACCAAGGCAGAATTTTTAAACGCGCCAGTGGCAAACGCGTTGGGCTCGCCGTCGTAAATGGCCACATCGGGCATGCCAATGCCCGCCTTGTCGGCAAATTTGCGCACCGTCTCCACGATCCACACTTCGTCCTGGTTTTGCGGCTGGGTAATGACGCGGGCGCCGGTGCTCCACTTGGCCATGGTTTTGGACAGCAGCAAGGAGATAAATGAACCTGTAAAACCCACCACCAGGGAGTAGGCCATCAGCGAGGTGTAGTTGATACCGTTGGGCCCCATGTAGCGGCCCAAACCAAAAATGCTGGTGACAAGGCCCAGCACCACCATCACGGCGAGGTTGGTGGCAAGAAACAAGAAGATGCGTTTCATGGCGAATTTTTCTCAAACAGCCCACGAAGGTGAACCAATGGGCGAAATGTTAGGGCTAAAACACAGGAAATCAAGTGCTCGGCGGGTTCGCCCGGAAAATTTTAGGGTTTTACTTTAGGGTCGGGCGCCAACCGCGATGGCGGTGGTGGCCGGCCTGAACACCTGCGCGTCGTCGTAGTAACGCGGGTCGTCGTTGTCGGCTTGCCATCCGGGTACGCCCAGTACCGGCAGCGGAATAAACGGCTTGGGTACCAAAGCCGCGGGCTTCAGCTGCTGCGCGATACACCAGTCCAAGCCCATGCTAGCTATTGATTCAGTAGCTCCTTGTGCCGTAAATACATGGGCTGTGATGGATTTATAAGGTGAAACCAGCTTTTCCAGCAAGGCGTGGCCAAACAGTACCGGCTGGGCCTGCTGCCACTGCCCACGCAGGTCGATAAAGGCGCGCTGCCATTGCTTGGCGCGCAGCGCCTGCACCAGCTCGGGCGGGGCTGGCCACAGCGCGGCGTTTTCATCAAACAGGGTGAGTGCATCGCGCAGTGCGCCGCGCGTGGTTTGGATGCCGTCGGTTTGTATGGCGGCGTTTTGCAGTGCGTTGAGGCGGCCTTTGGTGTGCGGAAACACCAGCCAAGCCAAGCCGTTGAAAAAGTCATGCAGATTCTCGCGTGTGGGCACTTGCTGCTGCTCAAAGATAAACTGCTCGTAGGCTGCGCCGTCGGGCAGCGCCGACTGCGGTACAAACTGCAAGCACGGGTTGTCGGCATTCAGCGCATCGCACACCCGCTGGCCCGCCAGCACCCGCTGTGCAACGCGCTGGCCCACGGCACGCCACGGGTTCCACCAGCCTGCGCGCCAGTCCAGGCTGCTCAGTTGCGCTTGCAGGTTGCCTTGTGGAACTATTAATTTCATAGCTTCTTGTGCTATATTCTATTGGGTTCACGGCCTTTTTAGTAGTTAAACAGGCCGCCCAAGGCGGTTTTAGCCCACCAAACGCCAAGCCATCGCTTCGCCACCGCGCAGGGGTTTAAGCAAGGCCTCACCAAAGGGCAGCGCTTCGGGCAGCGTCCAGCTTTCTTTGCGCAGCGTGATGCGGCCTTGGTTGCGCGGCAGGCCGTAAAAGTCGGCGCCATAAAAGCTGGCAAAGCCCTCTAGCTGGTCCAGCTTGCCCACGCTGTCAAACGCCTCGGCGTACAGCTCCATCGCGCTAAGCGCCGTGTAACAGCCTGCGCAGCCTGATGCATGCTCCTTCAGGTGTGCAGGGTGGGGAGCGCTGTCGGTGCCCAAAAAGAACTTGGGGTTGCCGCTGGTAGCCGCTTCGACCAAAGCCAGGCGGTGCGTTTCGCGCTTGAGCACGGGCAGGCAGTAGTAGTGCGGCCGCACGCCGCCAGTGAAGATGGCGTTGCGGTTGTACAGCAAGTGGTGCGCGGTAACCGTCGCGCCGGTAAATGCGCTGGCATCGCGCACATAGTGCGCCGCCTCACGCGTGGTGATGTGCTCAAACACTATTTTCAGCTCCGGGAAGTCTTTGCGCAGCGGAATCAGCTTGGTGTCAATAAACACCGCCTCCCGGTCAAACAGGTCAATCTCGCTGTCCGTCACCTCGCCGTGGATCAGCAGCAGCAGGCCCGCCTTTTGCATCGCCTCCAGGGTCTTGTAGGTTTTGCGAATATCCGTCACGCCCGCATCGCTGTTGGTAGTAGCACCCGCAGGGTACAGTTTGGCCGCCACCACGCCAGCGCCCTTGGCGCGCGCTATTTCGTCGGGTGCTAGGTTGTCGGTCAAATACAGGGTCATCAAGGGCTCAAACTGCACGCCCTCGGGCACAGCGGCCACAATGCGCGCCTTGTACTCCAGCGCGGCCGCCGCCGTGCTGCAAGGCGGCCGCAGGTTAGGCATGATGATCGCCCGGCCAAACTGCGCTGCCGTATGCGGCACCACCGCCTGCAGTGCAGCGCCGTCCCGCACATGCAGGTGCCAGTCGTCGGGGCGGGTGAGGGTGATTTCTTGGGGAGTGGTTTGCGCGGTCATAGAGTGTATTGTCCCAAAGTTTTGTACCATTCTTGTATTGGGGCGCGGGTTCCGTCCAGCGCGACTTCAAAAAGGTTTGCAAAGGTGAAGGAATATGACCCGTGTGTTCTGAGCTAGGCTTGTTTTTTGTCTTGTACGGGAGCTGGTCGGCGGTGCATTCAGCTACGCGGCTGTCCCCCGTGTTGGCCTATGGCCAACTCCTCCTCCTTGATGCCGCTACGCTGAATGCACCGTCGGCCAGCTCTTGTGAAGTGGTTGGCGATCCACCGCTGCGTACACACCAAGCGCCAGGGCGTACACAAACCCAGTTGCCAATCCCCATGCTTTCGAGCGCAAGAGGATTACAACCAGATTCAAGACGAATAGGCTACTCTTAAGCGAACAGCATCGGTCCAACTACTGCAAGGCTACAAAAGGCTCAGGCGAAGGGTTTTCGAAACCTTGAACAAACAAAAAAGGCGACCGAAGCCGCCCTTTGCATGTAAGCACCAACCGTATCAGTGCTGCAAAATCTTGGACAAAAAGTCTTTCGTCCGCGTCTGCCGATTTTCAGGATGGTTAAAGAATTCGTCTTTATTGCAGTCTTCCAAAATATGCCCACCCACGTCGATGAAAATCACCCGGCTGGCTACTTTGCGGGCAAAGGCCATCTCGTGGGTGACGACCATCATGGTCATGCCTTCGTTGGCCAGCTTGACCATCACGTCCAATACTTCGCCCACCATCTCGGGGTCTAGCGCGGAAGTGGGCTCGTCAAACAGCATGACGATGGGGTCCATGCTGAGCGCGCGGGCGATGGCCACGCGCTGCTGCTGGCCGCCAGAGAGTTGTCCGGGGAACTTGTCTTTGTGCGCCATCAGGCCCACGCGCTCCAGCATTTTCAGGCCTCGGGTTTTGGCCTCTTCAGCACTGCGGCCCAGTACCTTCATTTGCGCAATCGTCAGGTTCTCGGTCACCGAGAGATGGGGGAACAGCTCAAAGTGCTGAAACACCATGCCCACTCTGGAGCGCAGCTTGGGCAGGTCGGTATTGGTGTCGTGCACCGCAATGCCGTCTACCCAAATTTCACCTTGCTGCACCGGCTCCAGCGCGTTGATGGTTTTAATCAGGGTGGACTTTCCCGAACCCGAGGGGCCGCACACCACCACCACTTCACCTTTGTTGATTTTGGTGCTGCAGTTGTTGAGCACTTGAACTTTGCCGTACCACTTGGATACGTTTTTCATTTCGATCATGGGGTTTCTCCAAATTTCTCTTTAGTTTTTCAGCGAGGGCTCAACGAATAATGGCTATCTTGGCTTGCAGCTTTTTCACTGCAAACGACAACGCAATGCACAGGATGAAATACATCACTGCGGCAATCAGGTACATCTCTTCCTTGCGGCCATAGATGGCGCCTGCTGTGGTAAAGCCTTTGAGCAAGTCATACGCGCCAATGGCATACACCAGCGATGTGTCCTGGAACAAGATGATGGTCTGCGTGAGCAGCACGGGTAGCATATTGCGAAAGGCCTGGGGCAGCACCACCAGCTTCATGTTTTGCCCGTAGGTCATGCCCAGTGCCTGGCCTGCGTGCACCTGGCCGCGCGGGATGGACTGGATACCTGCCCGCATGATCTCGCTGAAGTACGCTGCCTCAAAGGCGATGAAGGTAATCACCGCCGACAGCTCGGCGCCGATGGGCCTGCCGATCAACAGCGGCACCAGCAGGAAGAACCACAAGATCACCATCACCAGCGGAATGCTGCGCAGCCCGTTGACGTAGATGACCGCCGGAACCTCCAGCCATTTGCGGCCCGACAAACGCATGAGGGCCAGCACCGTGCCCAGCGCAATGCCGCCTAAAGTGGCAATGGCCGTTAACTCCAAGCTGAAGATAAAGCCTTTGGCGATAAATTTGCTGAAGATGTCCCAGGTGAGGAATGAAAAGTCTAAATTAAACATCTCAATGCCCCCCGCCCGTGCCGCCAGCGACGATAAAGCCCGGCACCTGCGTGCGTTTTTCGATGTACGCCATCACGCGGTTAACGGCAAAAGCCGACAAGGCATACAGCACCGTTACGGCCAAATACGCCTCGGTCGGCTTAGACGTCTCTTCGCCTACCTGCAAGGCGTACATAGTCAGCTCGGCAATCGATACGGCAAAGGCCACTGAGGAGTTTTTCAGCAAGTTCATCGACTCGCTGGTGAGCGGCGGCAAGATGATGCGAAAGGCCATGGGCAGCAGCACGTAGCGGTAGGTCTGCCAGGTGTTAAAGCCCACCGCCATGGCCGCGTAGCGCTGGCCGCGCGGCAGGGCCTGAATGCCCGCGCGTACCTGCTCGGCAATACGGGCTGAGGTAAAGAAGCCCAGCGCAAACACCACCAGCACAAAACTGGGCAAGGTTTTCATGATGGGGAACATTTTGGGCACCACAAAGTACCAAATGAAAATCTGCACCAGCAAGGGCACATTGCGAAACAACTCCACCCAGGCATTGGCAAAGCGCGTCAGCCAGGGGCTAGCGGGCAGGGTGCGCATGGTGCCGATGATGGCGCCGCACAGCATGGCCACCACCCACGAACTGCCAGCAACCGCCAGAGTCCAGCCCCAGGCGTCAAACAGCCATTGCAGGTAGGTGCGCCCACCGCCATCGTCGTTGAGTAAAACACTGAAATCTAAAGCCATAGCTGTCTCCACCTTTCTGGTTAAGTGTGTTCTTGATGTGCACCCATGCACAGCGCATTTGGGTTGCGGTGAACCTTAAAGCAAAAACCTCGCCACAGCAAGCGCGGGGCGAGGTTTTTGGCTTGAAAGCTTAGGAAGCTACGGCACTAGTCCATAACATCGTGCTGACCATCGTGCTTACTTCTTGGCGTATTCTTCTACAGGCTTGTCGTTAGGATTTGCCCAAGCTGCCTTGGTGGCATCACTGGCAGGCAGGCCCACTTTGGTGTTTTTCGGGGGGATGGCCTGCACAAACCATTTGTCGTAGGTCTTGGCCAAATCGCCCGACTTGATCATGGCTTTCACGCTGTCGTCGGCCAGTTTTTTCATCGCCGGGTCGT